>JBBINC010000053.1:0-18867 GCA_037444085.1 Acidobacteriota bacterium
GGCGGGCGACACGAAGCGCTACGACAACGCCGTCAAGACCTTCTTCGGCGTCGAGGTGTTCGGCGCCATCCGGGTGACCGCCGTCTGGGCGGCGCATCTGGGCGGAGGGCGCATGCTGCCTCCTCCGCCAGGTCGCCACCTTCCCGAGGTCTTTGCGGCGCCAGACCGGGAGCCCTTTGAGAGTCGCACCTTCATCCTACGTGGTGGCGAGGTGGCCCTGGCCGACTGTCGAGAAGTCGCTCCAGCTGCCCCTCGCGCTGGCCTCCGGCATCCTGCGGCGGCCCTTCCAAGACGTCCTTGACGCAGGCACCCTCGACGACGTCTCTGGGCGACTCGCGGAGCCGGCCTGCCTGCCGGCTCCGTCGCTCGCCTCGCTCTCGCCGGTTTCCCTGACCGGCGTCTAGCCCGGCGGCCGAGGCTGGGGGGGAGGGAACTTCCGGTAGATGTTCCCGCGGAATCCCTCGCGGATGACGTCGGGGTGTAGCGCGGCCTCCAGCGTCTGAGCCTCGGCGATGCGGCCCTGGTCGCGCAGCACGGCGCCGAGGTTGCGCCTGGCGCGCTGGGTGAAGAGATGGTCGGGACCGAAGCTCCGCTGCCGCAGGGCGAGCACCTCCCGGTAGATGCGCTCGGCGTCGGCTGGGCGGTTGAGATCGCGATAGAGAAGGGCAAGGTTCGACTGCGCCTCCAGCGTCAGACGGTGATCCTCGCCCAGGTGACGCGCGGCGAGGGCGACGCGCTCCTGGGACAGGCGAAGCGCCTCCTGGGTGTGGCCGAGTTCGAACAGCGATCCCACGAGAAAGCGCATGGCGCCCAGCGTGATGGGGTGCCCGGGGCCGAGCACCCGCCGGGAGGCCTCGATCAGCGGCCGGACCATCGCCACCGCCTCGTCGTGCCGCTTTTCGTTGGCGAGCGCCCACACCAGGTTGCTGCGGGCCTGTAGCGTCCTGGGATGCTCCTCGCCGTAGACGACGCTGGCGATGGCGACACCCTGCCGCTGGAACTCGCCGGCGTCGCTGTACCGTCCCTGGTACCCGGCCGAGGCGGCGAGGGCGAACAGCGTGTCGGCGGTGTCGGGGTGGCGCTCGCCCAGGGTGCGCCGACGCCGCTCGAGACAGTCCCGGAGGATGTCGTCCGCCCGGCTGAAACCGCCGCTGTCGACCAGGGCGCGGCCGAGGGTGTGCTGGGCGTTCAGCGTCTCGCGGTGATCCTCGCCCAGCACCTGGCGCCAGCGCGGCAGGGTGCGCTGCATCATGGCAACGATGTCGCCGTACTCGCGCTGGGACGAGCGAGCCCGTGCCCAGGCGAGCGTGGTGGCGAGCAGGTCGGGATGGGCCGGGCCGACGACCCGGATCTGCCGGCGCATGACCTCGCGCAGCAACCTCTCGGCATCTCGCTCGTTGCCCTCGGCGTGGACGAGCTGGCCCAGTGCGGCGTCGGCGCGCAGGGTGTCGGCGGCCAACTCGCCGAGATGGCTCGCATACAGCGCCCGCGCCCGCACCAGGTGCTCCCGCGCTGGCGGATACTGCCCCAGCGCCAGGTAGGCGGTGCCCAGCGTGGATCGCACCCCGGCCTCGACCAGCGGCGTGGCCGCCAGCTCGCCGCCGACCGCCGATCCGGCCCGATCGAGCACCTCCGCCACCTTGACGTCGATGCCCATGCCCCGGGGGTCGGCGCTGGCCAGCATCTCCCGCAGGAAGCGATTCACCGCCTCGGCCTCCGCCTGCGCACGGCGCGCCATCTGCTCGGCGTCCTCGGCCCGCTCCTGGGCGCGCCGCGCCTGCACGAACCCGACGCTCGACACCACCGCCGCCGCCGCCAGACCCGCCGCCACCGTCGCTGCCAGGAGCGTGCGGCCTCGCCGTCTGGGGGCCTCCGCGATGCGCCGCAGCGCCTCGGCGGCGGCCTGGGCGCTAGGGCGCTGGTACGGCTGCAGCGCCTTGAGTCGTTCGATGAGCGCCGTCAGGGGCGCGGGCAGACCCGCCACCGGCTCGGTCTCGCCCCACATCGCCTGTTGAAGGAGCACCGCCACCGGCTGCGACGTGTCGACGGGGGGGCGGCCGGTGAACAACTCCTGCAGGAGCAGGCCGAACGAGTACATGTCCGAGGCGGCGGTGACCGGCTCGCCGCGCGCCTGCTCCGGGCTCATCGAGCAGGGGGTGCCCATGACTGCACCGAACGCCGTGAGCGTCGCCCCCGCCTCGCCGGCGGCACCCGTAGCGCGGCCGTCGGCCTCACCTTCGGCCGCGCTGGCCACCAGCGGCCGAGCGAGACCGAAGTCCAGCACCTTGGCCGTACCCTCTGGGGTGACCATCACGTTCTTTGGCTTGAGATCGCGGTGCACCACCGACAGGCCGTGGGCGGCCACCAGCGCCGCCGCGACGCCCCGCGCCACCGCGAGCTTCTCGGTGAAGGGATGATCCTCCTGCAGGTAGACTCGCAGGTCGCGCCCCGCCACCAGCTCCAGGATCAGGTAGTCGCCGTCGTCCTCCTCGATGAACTCGTAGAGGCGGCAGATGTTGGGGTGGTCGAGGGCGGACAGCATGCGCGCCTCGCGCAACACGCGGGCGCGGGCGCGCTCGTCCATGCGGCGGTCGCCGCGCAGCGCTTTCACGGCTACCTGGCGCTGCAGGCGCTCGTCGCTCCCCAGGTATACCTCACTCATGCCGCCGCTGCCCAGCAGCTCGGTCAGCTTGATGCTGCGAATCGAGGCGCCGAGAAGCGAAGCGCCGGACCGCTCCGGCAGCGAGGATCCCAACTTCGCACCGCCTGCGCCGCCATCTCCCGGCCCGCTCATCCACACCCTCCACCAGCCCGCCGCAGTGTCACGTCGTGCTGTTGTCAGGATACGGGAGGCCCGGCGAGGGCGGCAAGTCGCCCAGGGCGCTGGCAAGCTCGCCGGCGCGACGCTCCAGGGCGAGGGCGCGCTCTCCCTCCCCGAGCAGTCGGACGGCGGTGGCCTCCAGGCGCAGCAACTCGATCCACAGCGCCACCTGGCGCCGCTCGCCTAGCGCCTGCACGGCGGAGGTGGCGTCGAGGCGGGGCAGGATGTCGGCCAGCGGCCCGAGCAGCTCGCCCTGCGCCTGCTGCGCCTCGCGCACCACCTCCGGCGCCGCGGCGCGGCCGGCGGTCAGCTTCTCCAACAGTCGCCGGAGCAGGGCGGCGATCTGCTCGATCAGGCGAAGGACATGGTCGCGCTGGGCGATGGGCACGGTGGCAGTCTACCGGACGTCTGGCGTCGCCACGGTCAGCGCGGGTCCGGGGTCTCGTGGCCGCACGGCGCGGGGGGCGGCTCGACCGTGGTGGCCAGGGAGAAGTCCACCTGGAAGTGGCGGCTAGGCCGTCGCAGAACATAGGAGAATCGAACGCTCGGCTCGATCTCGAGACTCCACAGGTTGGCCGCCGACTGGGGCAGGTCGTGTTCGGCGAAGAGCGCCTTGGAGTAGTCGTCGGCCGGAAAGGACTGGACCGTGGGTGTCCCCGGCGTCTGGGTGTGGCCGCCGTACAGGGTGACCGGAGCCTCGCTGCCGTCCTCGTGGCGGTGGTCGTGCTGGAGCTGTAGGCCGCTGGCGGTGCGGGTCAGCACCCAGGTGCGGGAGCGATCCTCCCCGACGTGGAAGGGGATTTCGATGCCCTCCTCGGCGCAGCGGCGCACGTGCATGACCATGGGCTTGCCGGTGAAGCTGGCATCACTCTCGTTGGCGGCGGCAAGCACGCCTCCCTAGGCCTTGCCGCACAGGCTGCGCAGGTTGGCCCACCACGCCTCCTGGGCCGGGTCGAGGGGAGCGGGGCTGGCCGGCTGTGGATCTGGCGCCGGTGGTGGATCGGCGCTCCACGCCGCCGCCACGATGGCAGCCAGGGAGATGATGACGGTGAATCGCCGCACGCGTGCCCTCCAGCCGCAGAATAGCAGCGGCGGGGTCGCTGGCCTTTCGGTGCGGCGCCGCGAAGGCAGCCGAGGGCCTACCTCACCCGCCAGACGTGGACCACCGGCCTGGCGCCATCGCCGAACAGCTCCAGGACGTAGAGCAAGCCGTGGTCGGGGTCGAAGTCGGCGGCGCCCAGGCGCATGCGGCGCTGATCGCCGCGCCCCAGCGTCTCCTCGTCCCACGGGGGCGGCTGGAAGAAAAGATGCCGGTCGACGTCGAGAGCGGCGTAGGGTTGCGGCTGCCACGCCGGCAGCGTCCCGGCTG
Source organism: Acidobacteriota bacterium (assembly GCA_037444085.1). Classification (GTDB taxonomy): domain Bacteria; phylum Acidobacteriota; class Thermoanaerobaculia; order Thermoanaerobaculales; family Thermoanaerobaculaceae; genus CALEVZ01. The sequence goes on from JBBINC010000053.1 coordinate 4,191, forward strand.
CCACGGCGGCCAGATCGTCCGGGTCGTAGAGCAGGAGCTGGGCGTCGAAGCGGCTGCTCCACCAGCCGCGGGCGCTGGTGTGCCCGGCGCACTCCACCAGGTCGGAGGCCGGGCACGGGGTGCCGTCGGCCAGCCGGCACACCGTGAACTGTCCCACCGACGCGCCGTGCACGCACGGCAGGTGGGCGCCCTCAGGGTTGACGTAGCCGTACCAGTACCTGGCGCCGGTCCCCTTGGTGCCGGCGAATAGCACCGCCGAGGCGCCGCGCGGCGTGGTCAGCCACGCCGCTCCTTCCCACTCGTCGGGGTGCTGGTAGCCGTCGAGACAGCGCTCGATGTTCTCGGTGGTGAGGGAGCTGGCGTAGAGCAGCAGAGGGGTCGCCGCCAGCCGCGTCCCCGGCGCCGGGGCGCCGCCGCCGGGCAGCCAGGGGCGGTAGGCGAACAGCGCCGGCCCCATCCCTCCCTGGCCGCCGTCCCGGTAGCGCCCCGTGCCGATCAGCCGCCCGGCGGTGTGCCGGTCGGCCCACGCCGCCGGGATGCGCAGCATGTACCCGGTGGTCACGTAGGGGTGGTGAGTGCCGAGAAACCACTCCCCCGCGAAGGACCCCGTCGCCAGCGCCGGGCGGAACCAGGCGTGGGAGGGCGACGACGCATCCTGCAGGTGCTGCCCCCACGCCAGGTGCAGCAGCGGCCCGGTGTCGGGGTGATCGAGGTACTGCAGGGCGATGCGGGGGATCTCCTCGAGTTGCTCGAAGTGTCCGGCGGCGACCTCGGCGAACGGTTGCAGGAAGCGGGCGGTGGGCAGCTCGTCCAGGGTGCGGGCGAGGGAGGGACGGGGGATGTCCACCTCCGCCACCTGGCCGCCGCCGGGCAGTTCGCCGTAGGCCAGGCGGTCGTGGCCGGTGATGAACAGCGAGCCGGGGAAGCCGTCGGTTGGCCCGCCGGGATCGCCGTCGGGGCGGGAGGTCATGGCGTTGCCGCCGTACTCGAAGGTGAGCGGTCTCGGCCCGGTGTCGGGGAGGCGAAACGCGCCCTGGTAGATGAGGTCGGCGGGGTGCAGCACGCCGCCGGCGGCGGTGCGGTGGACCACCGGTCGCAGCGGTCGCCGCGGCGGGGAGCCGGTCCGATCGTCTCCGGCCGAGGCCGGCGCGCTGAACCCGGCCGCCGCCGCGATCATCGCCGCCGTCCATCGTCTTGGAGTGACGCGCCTCACTGGATGACAACGATACCCGGTCCCGGGGGGGTTGGGGAAGGTGGCAGGGATGTGGGGGTGCGAAGGTGCGTTGGCACGCGAAGAAAGAACGACCGTGCCCGTGTCCGTGCCCGTGTCCGTGTCCGTGCCCGTGTCCGTGCCCGTGTCCGTGCCCGTGTCCGCAGGTCTCGCGTCGGGGGATCACGGAGCGACTATACTCCGGACGTGCCGCTGGAAATCGGCCGCTGGCTGCCCGAGTTCCCCGTGCGGGAGCACTGTCTCTACCTCAACCACGCCGCCGTCTGCCCCCTGCCCCGCCGTGTCGCCGAGGCCATGCGGCAGCGCATCGCCGAGCTGGAGACCTCGGGCGCGGTGGCCTGGGAGCAGTGGCGCCAGACCGAGCTGAAGGCGCGCTCCCTCGCCGCCCAGCTCACCGCCACGCGCGCCGAGGATGTCTCGCTGGTGCGTTCCACGTCGGAGGGGCTGTCGCTGGTGGCGCAGGGGCTGGAGTGGCGCAAGGGGGACGTGGTGCTGGTCGGCGAGGAGGAGTTCGCCGCCAACGTGGCGCCGTGGCTGGCGCTCGCCCGCCGGGGCGTGAAGGTGGTTCGCTTCCCCACACCCTCCGGACGCATTCGCCCGGAGATCGTGACGCCCTTGCTCAAGCCCCCGGTTCGCCTGCTCGCCCTCTCCTGGGTCTCGTTCCACACTGGCTGGGTGGCGCCGGTGGCCGAGCTGGCCGCGGCCGCCCACCGGGAAGGGATCCTGGTGGTCGTGGACGCCATTCAAGGACTCGGAGCCCTTCCCACCAACCTTGCCGCCCTGGGCGCAGACGCTTTGGCCGCCGACGGACACAAGTGGTTGCTGGGGCCCGAAGGACTGGGGGTGCTGATCACGCGCCCCGACCTGCGAGCCCGCCTGCACCCCGCCCTGGTTGGCTGGCTCAACGTCCGGCGAAAGCCCGGGTCGCTGTTCCTCGAGGAGTTGGAGTTCTTCCCCGACGGCCGCCGGTTCGAGGCCGGCGCGATGCCAACGGTGCTGGTCGCCGGCCTGGCGGCGGCGCTGGATCTGCTGCTCGACGCCGACCCCGAGGAGGTCCACGACCGCGTCGTCCGCCACAATCGCACCCTCACCCAGATGCTGGTGCAGGCGGGCTGGCAGGTGGCCTCGCCCGGGGCGGGGCACGAAGCCAGCGGAATCGTCGCCGCCCGCCACCCGTTCTTGCCGGCAGAGGAGGTACGCCGTCGCCTGGAAGCCCGCTCGGTGATCGCCGGCGCCCGCGAGGGGCTGGTGCGCTTCTCTCCGCACTTCTACGCCACCGCCGGCGAACTGGACGCCCTCCGGGTGCTTTTGGCGCGGCTGTAGGACCACCTAGCCGCTGCCAGCAATCATGAGCGCTCCTGCCCTCTTGCCCACCGACGTGCTGGTGCTCGGCGGCGGCCCCGCCGGCAGCACTGCCGCGGTTCTGCTGGCTCGCCGCGGCCTCGGCGTCACCGTGCTCGCCGGCCCCCCCGCGCGGCGCGCGCGGGGGGGCGAGTGTCTCTCCCCCGGCATGGTGCCGTTGCTCGAGGAGCTTGGAGTCGCCGGCACGGTGCGCGCACTGCCTCACACGCGCGTCGTGGACGGGGTGACGTTTCTCTCGCGGGACGGTGAGCGGCGCATCGGGATGCGTTTCGACCAGGCGCTCGGGCCCGCCGTCTCCCATGGTCTGGCGGTCCACCGCGACGAGTTCGACGAGGCCCTGCTCGCCCTCGCCCGGGAAAGCGGCGCCGAGGTGCTGCACGGCTGGAACGCCTCCAGCCCGGTGTGGGAGGGGACGCGCCTGGCCGGGGTGGTGGCCACCACACCCGCCGGCGCAATACGGCAGATCCACGCCCGGGCGGTCCTTGACGCCACCGGTCAGGCGGCGTTCCTCGCCTCCCGCATGGGCTGGCGATTCGGCTATCCACGCCATCGCAAACTCGGAATCCAGCAGTGGCGTCGCGCCCTTCACCACCCCGCGGAGGGCGGCGGGTTGACCACCTACGCCGACTTCCCGGGCGGCTGGTTCTGGCTCACTCCCCTCGCCGGCGACGCCGTCGCCGTGGGCGCCGTGCTCGACGAGCCGCCCCAGTCCGACTCGCCCCCTGACGCCGAGGCGCTCCTCGCTGCGGCCGCGCACGCCCCGTCGGTGGCGCGGCTGCTCGGCGCCACCTCCGGTCCGTCGGCCAGCGAGGTGCGCCGCGACTTCTCCTACCGGGTGATGCGCGTGGCCGGCGACGGCTACTGCCTGCTGGGCGACGCCGGTGGCTTCTTCGACCCGGTGGCCTCGTTCGGGGTGCTCGTCGCCACCGCGACCGCCTCCTGTGCAGCTCAAGACATCGCCGAAGCGTTCGCCCGCCACGGCCGCGTCGACGCCGCCGACTTCGGCCCTACCATCGCCCTCACCCGCCGCCTGCACCGCATCGCCTTCTCGCTCGCCCGCGCCCTCCACGATCCCCGTTTTCACCGGCTGCTCTTCCATCCGCCGCGGACCATGCAGATGGACGCCGCCCTCATCTCTCTCCTGGCCGGCGACGCCCTGCGCGAGGGGCTGTGGCGGCGCAGCTGGCGCTTCCGCGCCCTGCGCGTGCTGTCGCGATGGCCAGGGGCGATGCGACCCCGGGGCGACAAGGGGTGCCCGGCCGGGACGGCGGCCGACGGAGGCTCCGCGTGAGCGGCATGAGCCCGGACGTCGTGACGGTCACCACCGACCGGCGAATGACCGGGTGGCTGGCGGCGTGGATCCGACCCTACTGGCGGCGCGTCGTGCTTGCCACGACGCTGGTGATTGCCGGTTCGGCGCTGCAAATTCTGGGGCCACTGCTCACCGCCGCCGCTATCGATCTCTACCTCAAGCCCGAGCCCGGCGAGACGGCTGCGGGGGTGTACCGGATCATGGAGGCGCTCGCCTTGCCCCGCGAGGGGGGCGCTGGACTCGCCACGCTGGTGGTGGCGTACCTGCTGTCACTGCTCGGCGGCGCGGCGCTGTTGGTGTGGCAGGCGCGTACCATGCTGATGACCGGCCAGCTGGTCATGCGCGATCTGCGGGATGCGCTGTTCGCCCACCTCCAGCGCCTGGAGCTGGCGTGGTTCAACCGCACGCCGGCCGGACGGGTAATGACTCGCCTGACCAGCGACGTGGAGGCGGTCAACGAACTGTTCACCTCCGGCTTCGTGCAGATCGTCGCCGACCTGGTACTGCTCGGGGGCATCGTCACGGTGCTCTTCTCCCTCGACTGGCGACTGGCGCTGGTGGCGTTCTCGATTCTCCCCCTGCTGCTCGTCCTGTCAGCCTGGTTTCGCAGCAACGCCCGCCGTGTCTACCGCGACGTCCGGGCGCGCATGGCTGCCGTCAACACGCACCTGCAGGAACACCTCTCGGGGATCTCGGTCGTGCAACTGGCCCGCGCCGAGGCCCGTGCCCACGCCGAACTGCGCCGGCTGGACACCGCCCACCGCGATGCCAACATCAGCGGCATCGTCTACTACGCGGTGTTTTTCCCGGCCGTGGAACTGCTCACCGCCGGAGGCCTGGCGGCGCTGCTTATTTTCGGATGGGGGTGGGCGGCAGGCGGCACGCTGTCGCTCGGGGTGCTGGTCGCCTTCCTTCAGTACGTACAGCGCTTCTACCGGCCGATCTCGGACCTGGCGGAGAACTACAACGTCCTGCAGACCTCCCTCGCCGCCGCCGAGCGGCTGCAGGGACTCATGGCCACCCAACCCGCCGTGGTGGAACCGCAAGCTCCGGCTCTGCCGCCGCCCCGCCGCGGGTCCTTTGCCTGCGAGGGAGTGTGGTTCGCCTACGACGGCGAACGCTGGGTGCTGTCCAACATCGACTTCGCCGCCGCCCAAGGCGAGAGGCTGGCGGTGGTGGGGCACACCGGCGCCGGCAAGAGCACTCTGGTCAATCTGCTGCTGCGCTTTTTCGACGTTCAGCGGGGTCGAGTCACCGTTGACGGAGCGGACGTGCGGTCACTGCGCCTGGCGGACCTGCGCGGGCGCTTCGCCGTGGTGTTGCAGGATGTGGACTGTTTCGCCGGCAGCGTGCGCGACAACGTCAGTCTGGGCCGCGACGGGGTGAGCGACGAGCGCATCCTCTGGGCGCTGGAACAGGTCCAGGCGCACGACCTCTTGCGCCGCCTCCCCACAGGCCTGGACACCGTGCTCGGCGAGCGCGGCGCTGGTCTTTCCGTGGGTGAGCGCCAACTGGTGTCGTTCGCCCGCGCGCTGGTGGGCGACCCGGAGTTTCTCATCCTGGACGAGGCCACCGCCTCGGTGGACCCCCAGACCGAAGCGCTCATCCAACGAGCTCTCGAGCGCTTGCTGCGCGGCCGCACCGCCCTGATCATCGCCCATCGCCTGGCCACCGTGGTGAGCTGCGATCGCGTGCTGGTCATGCACGGCGGCCGGCTGGCGGCGCAGGGCCGGCACGAGGAGCTCCTGGCCGCCGGCGGAATCTACCGCTCGCTCTATGAGCTCCAGCTCTTCGCTCAGCCCGCCGAGCCTTCCCCCTTGCCCTCTGGCAGCTCCACCTGAACCTCCCCGCCCACCACGCGCACCAAGAGGGTGCGCAACGGCTGCTCGGCGGGAGGGGTCAGCGCCGCGCCAGAGCGCAGATCGAACTCGGCCCCGTGCAGCGGGCACTCGACCGTGCAGCGCACGCGATCGACGCTGCCCTCGTGGAGGTAGGCGTGGGCGTGGGTGCAGATGTTCTCCACGGCAAAAACCTCCTCCCCGCAGCGGTACACCCCAACCTCAAGCTCACCCACCTGCACGCTGCGCCCCTCACCATGCCGCAACTCTCGAAGACCGCAGACCCTGTGCCACACGAGCCGCCTCCCACGGCGAGCCGGCACGGCCGCCGCGCCCGCGGCTGCTATCGTAGCGTGGTCGAGGGACGGCATGGAGAACGGACCTGATCTGGCGCACTTGAGGGAGAGCATCGCCGAGGTGGACCGCGCCCTGCTGGAGCTGCTGCGACGGCGCATGGAGCTGGCCGCCGAAGTGGGACGGATCAAGGCTGAACGCGGCACCGCGGTGGTGGTGCGCGACGTGGAGGAGAAGGTGCTGGCCCGCGCCCGCCAGCACGCCGAGGCGTGCGGCGTCACCCCTGGCGTGATGGAGGCGGTGTTCCAGGCGGTCATGGCCGGTTCGGTGGAGAGGCAGCACCGGGTGGGCACGGCGCTGCGCGCCTCGCGCGGCGGGCGCGCGCTGCTGCTCGGCGGCGCCGGCGGCATGGGCATGTGGTTCTCCACCTTTCTTTCCCTGGTGGGGCACCGCGTGGACGCGGTGGATCCCGCGTGGGGAGGCATCGCCCGCGCGCCCGGACGCTTCGCGGAACTCGCCGCCGTGCCCGACCTGGACGCCTACGACTTCGTGCTCATTTCGGTGCCGCTGGCTGCTACCCCGCTGGTGGTGGCCGAGCTGGTCGAGCACCGCCCGCGTGGAGTTGTGGTGGAGATTGCCTCCATCAAGAGCCACCTGGTCCCGGCGCTGGACGCAGCCGAGCGGTTGGGGGTGCGGGTGGCATGCCTGCACCCCATGTTCGGGCCCGGAAAGTCCCCGTACGAACCACTCACCTTCGTCCTCGCCTGCCGCGCCGCCGCCGAACACGAGAGGGAAAGCCTCGCCCCGCTGCTGCTTCACCCGTACTCGACCGTGATCCCCATCCCGTTCGCCCACCACGACCGGCTCATGGGGTGGCTGCTCGGCCTCGCCCATCTCACCGGCATGCTGTTCGGCGCCGCCCTGACCCGTTCGGGACTCGACGCGGCAGAGCTGCAGCGCTGCGCTTCGACGACCTTCGAACGCCAGGCTGCCACCGCCGTCTCGGTGGTCTCCGAGGACCCCGACCTGTACCTCGACATCCAGCGCCTGAATCCCCACCGCAGCGAGGTGTACCGCGCCGTCCAGGAGGCGCTGGCGGGACTGGTGGAGGCGGTGGAGCGCGGAGATCACGACGCCTTCGCCGCCCAGTTGGGAGCGGCTCGCCGGTTTCTCACCGAGACAGCGTGATCCGTTCGCGGCAGGCGGGATCGTCGAAACGGGGGTTGTTGACGCGGGTGCTGACCGGCCAGGCGACCATCTCGTCCGGCCGATGCGGGCGCAGAAGCGGTTGCAGGCAACCGACCTCCCGGAGGTCAGGGTCGAGCCAGGGCAAGACCTGCTCCGCTTCCAGAATGACCGGCATGCGGTCGTGCAGCGGCGCCACCACCTCGTTCGGGGTGGTGGTGAGAATGGTGCACGACTCCACCGTTTCCGCCTCCCCGCCCCAGCGCTCCCACAGCCCGGCCATGGCAAACGGGCGTCCGTCACGGAATGCGATGAAGTATGGCTGCTTGCCCGCCCCGTGGCGCACCCACTCGTAGAAGCCGTCGGCGAGGATCAGGCAGCGGCGCGCCCGGAACGCGCCGCGGAACGCCGGCTTTTCCGCCGCCGTCTCGGCGCGCGCGTTGATCAGCCGCGCGCCGATGCTGCGGTCCTTCGCCCACCCCGGGATCAATCCCCAGTACGCCCACCCCAGGCGCCGGCCACCGTCGAGCCACCGCACCATCGCCACCTCCTGGGTGGGGGCGACGTTGTAGCGCGGGGCACGAAGCGGCGTCGCGTCAAGGCCGAATACCTCGGCCACCACTTCGGCAGGCGAGGCAAACGAGAAGCGGCCGCACATTCCATGATGATAGCCGCGCCGCGCGCCCCCCTGGCACGCGGGGCCACGCTCGCCGCCGAGGGGGCCGGTTGATCGATCAACCGCGGGCGTCGCGAACACGCGCGCGCACAAACGCCACCATTGCCTCGGCGACGGCCACCGGCCGCTCCACCGGAGGCGTGTGTCCCGCCTGAGGGATGATCGCCAGGGACGCTCTGGGCAGCGCCCCGGCCATCGCCCGGGCGGAGGCCGGAGGGGTGATGGCGTCCTCCTCGCCCACGATCACCAGCACCGGCGTGGCCAGGGTCGGGAGCAGCGGCCGGCTGTCCGGCCGGTCCCGCATACCGGCCAGGCAGCCGGCCAGCACGTGGCCGCTGACGCCCCCGGCGACGGCACGAAGCTCCTCCACGAGGCGGGGCGAGCGCCGCCGCGTGTCGGGCGCGACCAGGTCGGGGATGAAGTCGTCGAGAAAACCCTCGCGGCCGCCACCGACGATGCGCGCGATGGCCTCCTCGCGACGGCCCCGGCCGGCTTCGTCGTCGGCTTCCGCGCGACTGTCCACCAGCACGAGCCCCGCCAGACGGTGGGGGACACGCGCCGCGACCCGAAACGCCACGTACCCGCCCATGGAGTGACCGGCCAGAACGAAACTTTCGAGACCCAGGGCATCGGCCAGCGCCACCGCGTCCTCGGCCAGGGCATCCATGGTGTAGCCCCCGGCCGGCCCCTGCGAGTCACCGAAACCGCGCAGATCCACCGCTACCACCCGCGCCGCCTCGGCCAGCGCCGGCAGCACCGCCTCCCACATCCGCGACGACAGCGGAAAGCCATGCAGCAGCACCAGCGGCACCCCACTCCCCGCCACCTCCACCGCCAAGCTCACGCCGTTCACCTGCACGCGCACGCTTCACCCCCGTGGCTGTAGCGCTCCACCCCACGCCGTCTGCGGACCCCAAGACCGCCGTCAAGTCTACCGGTGCCAGCGTCCAGGCGGCCAGGGGCACGGGCGAGGCCACGGTCACGGTCACGGACACGGTCACGGTCACGGTCACGGTCACGGGCACGGGCACCGGCACGGGCACCGGCACCGGCACGGGCACCGGCACCGGCACGGCCCCGGACACGGGCACGGGCACCGACGCGGTCACCGGCACGGGCACGGGAACAGGCGTTGCGGCGCGGAAATCGCCGCGGGTCTGCGATCCAGGTGCGCCGGGGACCGGAAGTGCCCATGGAAGTCTTTGGTGGTCCAGACGTCGCTAGTTTCCACCTGCTCTTGACACGACGCGCGGCAGCAGCCAGAATGGGGCCGGTTCTTTGAATCCGCGTGTTTTTCCGTAGGGGTGCCCCCGGTGCGCGTCGCCAGGGGCTGAGATCACACCCTCGTGAACCTGATCCGGGTCATGCCGGCGGAGGGAACGGAACGAGAAGGCGCCAGGTGGCCATCGCCCGCTCGCGCCCCCCTCCCCTGACCGTGACCCAGCGGAGGTGGAGGATGCGAAAAGGACTCGCGCTGGCGCTGTTAATGTGTTCGACGAGTGTTCCAGGTCTCGCGGCGGAGATCCGCGGGCTCGTGCTGGACGCCACCACCGGCGCCCCGGTCGCCGGGGCGCGGGTGTCGGCGGGCGGCGCGGCGACCGCTGTCACCAACGAGCAGGGAGGCTTCGGGCTGACCACCGCGGACGACGGCGCGGTCGCCCTGGTGGTGGCGCGCACCGGCTACCGCGTCGAGCGGCGTACGGTGATGCTTCCGGCTGCTTCCCCGGTGACCGTGGAGCTGGTACCTGAAGTCTCTTTCACCGATCGGATCGAGGTCACGGCGACTCGTGCCCGCGAGGGGATCGATCCGGCGACCTTTTCCAACATCCCGCGGCAGCGGGTGGAGGAGGCGTACTGGGGGCAGGACCCGGCGATGACGCTGGCCGCCGTTGCGCCAGGCTTTTACGCCTACAACGACAACGGCCACGGAATCGGCTACTCGTACTTCTCCATCCGCGGCTTCGGCCAGGCGCGCACGCGCGTCACCTTGAACGGCGCCCCGCTCAACGATGCCGAGTCGGCGGAGCTGTTCTTCATCAACTTGGCCGACTTTTTCGCCACCGCCGGCGACATCCAGGTGCAGCGGGGAGTGTTCGGGCTGTCCGGCATCGGCGGGGCAGTGGACATTACCACCGCCTCCCCGGCCCTGGAACCGTCATTCTCCCTCCACCTCGGCGCCGGCAGCTTTGCCACCCGCCGTCTCACCGCCCGCTACGAATCGGGACTCCTGGACGGCACCTGGGCGTTGTCCGCCCGCTACTCGCGGGTCTCCACCGATGGCTACCGCGACCAGTCGTGGGCGGAGATGTGGAACTCCTATCTCTCCCTCGCCCGCCTCGGCGAACGCTCTCGCCTGCGCATCAATGTGTTCGGCGGCCCTGAGCGCACCCACCTGGCCTACGCCGGCGTGCCCCGGGACGTTCTCGACGGGGGGCTCACCGGAGACGCGGAACGTGACCGTCGCTTCAATCCGCTGACCTTTCCCGGCGAAATCGACACCTTTACCCAGCCCCACTACCAGGTGGTCCACGAACTCTCGGCGGGCGGTGGCTGGGAGCTGGAGCAGACCCTCTACTACTTCGAGGGCGAGGGTCACTACGAGCAGTTCCGCAGCCGTCGCCGCCTCAAGGAGTACAACCTGCCGGACGTGGTGCTACCCGACGGCTCGGTGGTCACCCGCAGCGACCTGGTGCGCCGGCGCACCGTGGACGAGTGGGACGCCGGCTGGGTGCCCACCCTCACCTGGCGCCGCGGCACGTTCGAGGTTGCCGCCAGCGGAGAAGTACGGATCCACGATGCCCGCCACTGGGGCGAGGTGCGCTGGGCGCAGTTCTACCCGGCCGGAATCGAGCCCAACCGGCGCTATTACGACTACGGGGTAGACAAGCGCAGCGCCGCCGTGCTGGTGCGGGCTGGCTGGCAGACCACCGAGCGCCTGCGGCTCACCGCCGGCCTGGGCGCGGCGCGCCACGTCTACACCCTCCGCGACGACCGCATTCGGGGGAAGGCCTTCCGGGAGGCGTTCCGCTTCCTCCTGCCTCGCGCCGGGGCGGTGCTGCGACTGGGCGACGGCGCCGAAGCCAGTTTCCAGGCCGCCCGCGGCATGCGCGAGCCCACGTTCCGAAGCCTCTACGACCCCCAGGACTACTACGGGCAGCGCGTCACGCTCGACCCCGAGGACGTCTGGTCCTACGAACTCGGGGTGGCGGTCCGCCGCCCCACCTGGCGGGTGCGCGGCACGCTCTCGTATCTGGATTTCGCCAACGAAATCGTCTACGCCGGAGCGCTCGACGACAACGGCGTACCCATCTACGGCAACGGCGCCCGTTCCCGCCACCGCGCCGCAGAACTGGAGGGTTCCTTCCAGGCCAGCGCCCACCTGGGCTTCGATTTCTCCCTCACGGCCATGCGCAACACGTTCACCCGTTTTCGCGAGTTCGGTTGGGATGGCTCCGTGATCGTCCACGACGGCAACCGCATCGGCGGCCACCCCACCTCCCTGGCAACCGCCACTGCGCGCTGGGCGGGCGACGGCGTCCTCCTCGCGCTGTCGCTGCGCCACGCCGGCACGATGTATCTGGACTCCTCGGAAGACAACCGCCGCTACCCAGAACGACGTGTCGTCCCCGACTACGAGCCGCTGATCAACCCCGCCTTCACCGTCCTCGATCTGGCGGGGAGATTCGACGTCGAGCGCATCGTGCCGCGCGCTGCTCGCACCCTCCCCATCACCCTGGAGCTGCGCATCAACAACCTCCTCAACGAGCGCTATACGGCATTCGGTTACGTGGACACCGGCGAGCCGCAGTTCATCCCGGCGGCGGGGCGCAACGTGTACGCAGGTCTTGCAGTGAACATGTAGGATGTCGAGTAAGGCACAGAGGAGGTGAGCCACGGCGGACGGCAGATGGCAGACGGTACGGGACGGCGCGTTGGCCGGACGTCGCCTGGTGGCGATCTTCGACCTCGCGGCGGGAGGACCGGATGACCGGACGGCGATGCCCACCTGGGCCAGCCTGGCAGTGTTCTATCGCGACGCGGAGCCCGACGGGCTACCGTCTCCCGCCACGGCGGCGCAGCTCGAGGCGCTGAAGAAGCGCCTCGACGCGCTGCTGGCCGCGTCCGGACGTTGCCGCCTGGTGGGGAGTATCACCACCAACCGGCGACGCGAACTCGTCATCTACACCGCCGCGGCGGGCGAGTTGCGCTCGGCGTCGCGCGCCCTGCAGGGCGAGTTTCAGGAACTGGAACTGCAACTCACCCTGATGAGCGACCCCGACTGGACGGTATTTCGCCAGTTCGTCCCGGTGGACCGGTAGACTCCAGGTCAAGTCGTCCTCAGGGCTTACAACCCGAGGGCGACGGATCGAGACCACCGACCCTGACTTGAAACCGAAGTGGCGCGAGAGGGCACCTGCGGCCGTGGTGCGGGAAAGGAGCTCCACGATACAGAACTCCCGTCGAATCTGGACAGCAGTAGCGGGTCTTCTCATCGCGGCGGGGGTCGCCAGCGCACAGATCCCCATGGGAAGCTACGTCATCCCCGTTGTTGCCAAGGTGAAGGGGGCGGCGGGAACGGACTGGCGGACCAATCTGTCCATCTCCAACATCTCCGACTTCGACGTCAAGGTCAGCGCCCACTTCTTCAAGGAGAACCAGAACAACACCTTCAACGGTACCTTCGCGAAGGCGAACGTGACCATCAGGAAGGGCGACACGTTGCTGATCACCGACGTTATCGGCACCTGGTTCCCCGGCGCGGGGACCAGTACCAAGGGGTGGGTGCTCATCGCCGAGACCTCCCCGCCGATCTGCCCCGAACCGGAGGACCCGCCGGTGCCCAAGCTGGTGGTCAACGCCCGCATCTACAACGCAGCCAACCCCAGCGCTCTCTACGGCCAGACCGTGGAGGCGCTGTGGACCGCCATCAACCCGACCACTTACCCGTCCATCATGACCGGCATCCTCAGTCAGGGAAACGCGAAACCGGGCTCTCGCACCAACCTTGGGGTGGCGAACGTCTCCACTGTTGCCTTCGACGTGCGCATCAAGCTGTTCCGGGCGGACGGGACACTCGCCGGCACCGCCCAGCGAAAGGTGGAGGCGCTGTCGCTTCGCCAGTGGCGCCTGGACACCGACCTCGCCCTTCCGGTTCTGGACGGCAGGGCGGGGCGACTCGAGGTTTCGATCGTGGACCCCAACTTCGACCCGTGCGCGGACGTGGATGAACCGCCCCTGCCCGGATGCGAGGACCCCTGCGCCCCATCGTGCACTCCCTCCGAGAAGTGGAAGATGCCCGATGTCAAGGCGTTCTTCGCCTACGCCTCGAACGTCGACAACGGCTCGGGAGACGGCGAGAACCTCCTCCCCGTGGTGGACTTCATCGCCTTCAACGACTACGTCGACTCGTACCGCGACCAGCACTGCCCGTCGTCGAGCGACGCCTCCATCATGCAGACGCTGGTGCAGCGGTACGGCCTCGACCGGATGAGGCCGCAGCCGACCTTCCGCAAGTTGCCCAGGGTTGAGAAGTAGCCACCACACTGGCGGTTGATCCGGGCCCGTCGCCGGCTCCCCATGACGGGAGAGGCGGCGGGCCACTCCTTTTCAGCGTGGTAGTCTTGCGCAGGAGATTTCGAACATGCGATACGGACTCCCCCCCCTCCCCTATGCCGCGGACGCGCTGGAACCGCACTACGACGCGGCCACCGTCGCGCTGCACCATGGCAAGCACCACGCCGCCTACGTGGCAGGGCTCAACGCCGCCCTGGAGAGGCTGGAGGCGGCACGCGCCGCCGGCGACTTCGCGGCGATCAAGCACCTCTCTCGCGAGGTGGCGTTTCACGGCGGCGGCCACCTGCTGCATTCGATCTTCTGGACCAACCTGACGCCGGGCGGCGGCGGGCGGCCGGAAGGGGATCTTGCGGCGGCCATCGACGTGAGCTTCTCCTCGTTCGCCGCCTTCGACGCGCAGCTGCGCGCCGCCACCAACGCCGTGGAGGGCTCTGGCTGGGGCGTGCTCGCCGCCGCTCCCACCGGCGAGCTGGCCATCCTGCAGGTGGAAAAGCACCAGAACCAGCTCCTGCCCGGCTGGACCCCGATCCTCGTCATCGACGTGTGGGAACATGCCTACTACCTGAAGTACCAGAACCGGCGCGCCGACTTCGTTGCCGCCGTTCTCGATCACCTCGTCAACTGGCGCGACGTGGCGGCCCGCTACGCGGCCGCGTGCCACCCCGCCTGACGCGCCGCTGGAACGAATCGCCGAACGTGGCCGGGGGGTCGCCGGGTTCCTATACTGTTGCTGGACGTCATGTCATGCCGGCAAGCGTGAAGGACCTTTCCCTCGAAGAGCTTCTCACCCACCTCGGCGAGCGGCGCGCGACAGGCACGCTCACCGTGGACGTCTCGCACGCCCGCAAGAAGCTCTATCTTCTTGATGGCCTGCTGGCCGGCGTCACCTCGAGCAACCCGCGGGAACTGTTGGGGCACTTCCTCGTGGGGTGGGGCCTGGTCAGCGAAGCGCAGGTGGCGGAGGCGATGCGCCTGCAGGAACAGCTGGGCACGCCGCTCGGGCGCATCTTGGAGCGCATGGGGGCGATCGACCCGGCGTCGCTCGAGCAGGCGCTGGTGGCGCAATGCGAGGAGGCGGTGCTCGACCTTCTCCTTGCGGCGCGAGTCGACGACCAGCATTTCGCCGAGAACATCGTGCCCATCGATCGCCCCCTGGTGCTGCGGCGGCCCCTGGCCCCCCTGGTGCTCGAGGGCCTGCGGCGGCG
>JBBINC010000054.1:0-18701 GCA_037444085.1 Acidobacteriota bacterium
CGCCCCAGCCACGCGGCGGCGGGCGGCGCTGCTGTTCGCCGCCAACCTGGCCGCCGTGCTGGCCGGCGCCGCGGCGGCGGCGTGGTGGCTGATCGCGCCGTCGTGGGCGCTGCTGGGCGAACTGGGCGGGAGGCTGGCCACCCAGCCCACCCGCATCTACGGGCAGCCCCACGTGCTGCGGGCCGGAGCCCCGCTGGAGATCGGCAACCTGGTGCGCGAGCTGGAGGCGCAGGGGTACCGGCCGGCAGGCTCTGCCGGCTCGCCCCCATCCGGTCGCCTGCGACTTCACTCCGACGGCAGCCTCCGCATCGGCGCTCGCCGCGCCCCGAGCGCGGGGGGGATGCTACCTGCCCGGATGGTGGAGGTGCAGGTGCGATCCGGGCGAATCGCCGCGCTGCGGGTGGACGGGCGAGCCGTCGGCGCGGTCGCCCTGGAGCCGCCGCTGCTCGCCGCCTTCTACGGCCCCCGAAGGGTGGAGCGCCGCCCCGTCACCCTCGCCGACCTCAACAACGACCTGGTGCGCGCCGTGCTCGCCGCCGAGGATGACTCGTTCTTCCGGCATGGTGGACTGTCGCTTACCGGGGTGCTGCGGGCGCTGTGGGTCGATCTCTCGGGTGGCGAGATCCGCCAGGGAGGCTCGACCGTTACCCAGCAGCTCGCCCGCAACCTCTTTTTGAGTCACGAGCGCACCATCGCCCGCAAGGTGCGGGAGGCGGCACTGGCGGTGGCGCTGGAACTGGAACTCTCCAAGTGGGAGATCCTGGAGACCTACCTCAACGTCGTCTACCTGGGGGTGCGCGACGGCGTCAACATCATCGGCGTGGGCGCCGCGGCGCGGGTCTACTTCGGCAAGGACGCGCGCGAGCTGTCCCTCGCCGAGGCGGCGGCGCTGGCCGGCATGATCGCCGCGCCGGGCAGCTCCTCCCCCCTGGTCAGCGCGGAGCGCTGCCGGCAGCGGCGTGATCGTGTGCTCAAGAGGCTCGCCGAACTGGAGTGGGCGGAGCCTGAGCGGGTGCGAGCAGCGCTCACCGAGCCGGTCGAAGCGGCGCCGGAACCGCTGGCGCCGCGGCACGCGCCGTACCTCGCCGAACTGGTGAGACGCGAGGTGGCGCAGGGCTGGAAACTTAAACCCCTCGAAGACCGCGGCTTCTCCGTGCTCACCACCCTTTCCCTCGCTGACCAGGGCGCCGCCGCGAGCGCCGTCACCGGGGGCCTCGCCACGCTCGATCGGGGCCGGCGGACGGGTGACGATCCGCTGCAAGCGGCGCTCGTCTCGCTGGACCCGCGCACCGGCGCCATCCTGGCGTACGTGGGCGGCCGTGACTGGTCGGTAAGCCAGTTCGACCGGGCGGGCACGGCGCGCCGCCCGCCGGGCTCGGCGTTCAAGCCGGTGGTGTACGCCGCCGCTTTCGCCCGCGGGGCGCTGACTCCCGCCTCGCTGCTCGACGATTCGCCGCTCTCCCTGGTGATGGGCGGCCGACCGTGGGCGCCCCAGAACGACGACGGGGAGTTTGCGGGATCGATCAGCGTGCGGCGCGCCATCGAGGACAGCCGCAACATACCGGCGGTGCGGGCGGCGCTGGCCGTGGGCCTGGACGAGGTCGCCGCCCTGGCGCGGCGCCTGGGCGTCACCTCGCCGCTTGAGCCGCTCCCCTCTCTGGCGCTGGGAGCGTTCGCCCTTTCGCCCCTGGAGCTGGCCACGGTGTACGGCACCTTTGCCGCCGGAGGCGTGCGCCCGCGCACCCACGCCGTGACGGCGATCCTGGACGCGGCCGGCCGGCCGCTGCCCCCTCGCACGCCGGCGCCCTCGTCGCTGCCCGTCCTCTCGCCCGAGACCTGCTTCCTGCTCACCTCGGTGCTGCAGGGGGCGATCGCCCGCGGCACCGGGCGCGGGGTGCGCAGCGCCGGGCTCGACGACCCCCTGGCGGGCAAGACCGGGACCTCCAACGACCGGCGCGACGCGTGGTTTGCCGGCTACTCGCCCGAGCGCGCCACCGTGGTCTGGGTGGGGCACGACTCCAACGCCCCGACGCGGCTGTCCGGCGCTTCCGGCGCCGTGCCCATCTGGAGCCGCTTCACCGCCGCGGTGCGCCCGCCCGGCGGCTTTCGCGAGCTGGCCCGGCCGGCCGGCGTCGTGAAGGCGCTCATCGACCCGGCCAGCGGCGGCCTGGCCTCCACCCGCTGCCCGATCACCGTCGAGGAGTACTTTCTCATCGAGCACGCCCCCACCGCGCCCTGCCCGCTGCACGCCGGCTGGCGCGCCCGGCCGCTGCCCCAGGAGGAGGTCCCCACCCCCCGCCGCCGCTCCCGCGCCGACCGCCTCTTCCGCCGGCGCTGAGCTTCCACGAGGGACCGGGTTGCGCGACAATCCTCGCGGGGCGGCCCGGCGACAGCCGGCGCACGCCCAAGGGGTGAAGCAATGTCGAACCGCACAGTTGGGGCTCTCATCCTGGTGGCGGCGGGGTTCGGGGCGGGGCAGCTGACGCCGCCGCTGCTTCTGCAACGCCTCGAGGCACCGGCTCCGGCCACGCAACCAGCCGCCCAGCGGGATGCCCGCCCGCCCGTGCCCACGGCCGTTCCGATCCCCGCCGGGCTGACCCAGGAGGAGCGCCGGGACATCGAGGTGTTCCGCGCCGCCTCGGCGTCGGTGGCGAACATCACCTCCGTGGCGCTGCGGCGCGACTTCTTCACCATGAACGTGTTCGAGATCCCGCAGGGCTCGGGTTCGGGTTTCGTGTGGGACTCCACCGGGCACGTGGTGACCAACTACCACGTCATCCAGGACGCCAGCGCCGTGCGCGTCACCCTCGCCGACCAGAGCGAGTGGGACGCCCGCGTCGTCGGCGCGGCGCCGGACAAGGACCTGGCCGTGCTGCGCGTCGAGGCCGGCCGCGACCACCTCGTGCCGCTGCCGCTGGGCTCCTCGGCCCGTTTGCTGGTCGGCCAGCGGGTGCTGGCCATCGGCAACCCCTTCGGCCTCGACCACTCCCTCACCGTCGGCGTCGTCTCCGCGCTGGGGCGCGAGCTGCGCTCGCCCTCTGGGCGCATCATCCGGGACGTGGTGCAGACCGACGCCGCCATCAACCCGGGCAATTCGGGGGGGCCGCTGCTGGACTCGGCGGGGCGGCTGGTCGGCGTCAACACCGCCATCTTCAGTCCCTCGGGCGCCTCCGCCGGCATCGGTTTCGCCGTCCCCGTGGACACGGTGGCCAACCTGGTGCCGCAGCTCATCCAGCACGGCCGGCCCATCCAGCCGGGGATCGGCATCATCCCGGTGGCCGATCGCTACGCCCAGCGCCTGGGGGTCCAGGGAGTGATCATCCGCTCGGTGAACCCGAAAAGCCCCGCCGAGCGCGCCGGCCTGGAGGGACTGTCGACCAGCCGCTCCGGACGGCTGATCGTGGGCGACGTCATCACCGCGGTGGACGGCAAGGGGGTACGCACCCTCGATGACCTGCTGCACGCCTTCGAGGACGCCGGCGTCGGCGCCCGCGTCACCCTGACCGTGGAGCGCGACGAGCGGCGGCGAGAAGTGCCCGTCACCCTGGTGGGCATCGAGTAGCGGCTCGCCGGGAGCGCCGGCCGCCTCCCTACTGCCAGCGGAACAGGCGCAGGCAGAGGGCGAACCCGACCGCGGCCCAGATGAGCAACACGGCGAGTTGGGAAGCGGTCGCGGCCAGGGTGGCGCCGTCGTTGATGACGGCGCGCAGGGCATCATTGAGGGCGGTCAGGGGCAACAACCGGATCGCCGGCTGCAGCGCCAGCGGGAATCGTTCGTAGGAAAAGAAGGTGCCAGAGAGCAGCCACATCGGCAGCATCACCAGGTTCATCCACCCCGACACCGCCTCGCTGGTGCAGGGCCGCGCCGCGACCGCCAGACCAAGGCCGGCGAAACAGGCGGCGCCCGCCAGCCAGGCCAGCGCGAGGTCGAGGATGCGCCGCGCACCACCACCCCGAAGACCAGCCAGCCGAACCCCACCAGCGCCGCCACTTCCGGCACCAGGAAGACCAGGCGGGAGAGGATGAACGACAGCAGGAAGTCGGAGCGGCGCATGGGCGTGGCTGCCAAGCGCTTGAGCAGCTTGCGGGTGCGCGCCACGACGATGGAAAAGCCGACGCCCCACATGCCGCTACCCATGAGGTTGAGGCCCACCAATCCCGGGATGAGAAAGTCGATGTAGCGCCTGCCGGCCTCGCTCACCCCTTCCACCGCCGCCGGCACCGCGTCGACGCGGCCGAAGGCGCGCTGCAGGGGGTCGTCCGCCGCGTCGCCGGGCGAGCGACGTCGCCGGCGGCGTCGCCCTATCCTGGCGCCAGCCCCCAGCGCCGCGCCGGCTCCCGCACATCGCGGCCGTCCCAGGCGATGGCCCCACCCTCCAGCAGGAGCACGCGGGTGCACACTCGGGCGGCGAACTCGAGGTCATGGGTGGCCATCAGCAGAGCCGCGTCGAGGGAGACGAGCAGCCGGGCAAGCTCGAGCTTGCCGGGCGGGTCCAGGCCGGCCGAGGGCTCGTCCAGCAGCAGCAGGGGCGGCTCGGCGACGAGCACCCCGGCCAGCGCCACCCGCTGCTTCTGCCCGTGGGACAACTCGGCCAGGGGCTTCCCGGCAGCCTCTCCCACCCCGAGGGCGGCGAGCATGGCGGCGGCGCGGGACAGCGCCGCCTCGCGCCCCTCGCCCCGCCGCCACAGGGCGAGGGCGGTGTCCTCCAGCGCGTCCGGGAACAGCAGCTGATCCTCGGGGAGGTTGAAGAGGAAACCCACCCGGCGCCGCACCTGCGCAGCGGTTCGGGGCGCCAGCACGGTGCCAGCCACCCGAATGGTGCCTTCGGACGGCACCACCCCCACGGTCGCCAGCAGCAGGGTCGTCTTCCCCGAACCGTTGAGACCGATCAACGCCGCGCGCTCGCCCGCCGCCAGGGAGAGGCTCACCCCGTCCAGCACCGCCGGCGAGCCCGGCTGCCAGCGCACCACGACCTTCTCCAGCTCCAGCGCCGGGGGAGCGGTCACCTGTCCCAACCCCAGCGCAGCGCCCCGGCCAGCGCCACCAGGGCGGCCAGCACCAGCAACGCGGCGCCATCGGCGAGCGCGGCCGGTCGCACCCCCGCCTGCGCCGGGCCGGGCTCCCCCACTCCCCGCACCTCCATCGCGTCCGCCACCCGCTCGGCGCGGGCAAGCAGGCGCGGCAGCCAGACGCCGGGCAGCGACACCAGCAGGCGCATGCGGCCGCGGCCGGAGGCGCGCACGGTGACCGCGGCGGCGACGCGGCCGGTTTCCTCCAGCAGCGCCCCGGTCTGGTGCACGATCTGGAGCGTGATCGCCGCCACCACGCCGGGCACGGGGAGGGCGGCGAGCCCCGCACGCAGGTCGGTCATGCGCAGGACCGCCGCCGTCGAGGCCGCCACCACGGTCGCCGCCAAACCCCGCAGCAGAAGTTCCCCCGTCACCGCCAGGGACGACACCGCGCCCGCCCACCGCGCCACCCCTCCCCCGGCAGCGACGCCGGCCAGCAGGACCACCGGCAGGAGAGCCGCGGCGCCGACCACCACAATCGCCCGGAGCACGCGCCACGGCAGGCCACAGACAGCGATCCAGCCGCCGGCGGCGACCGCCAGCAGCGCCACGCCGCTGCCCGAGGTGGGCGCCAGCAGGCACGCCGCCAGCACCATCCCGCCCGCCACGATTCTCGCCTGGGGCGAAAGCCGTCTCACCGGGCCACGGCCGCACCCCCATAGCCCGACCCAGGCGGCGGCCAGCCGGCCGGCGCCCCGGTGCAACACTCTCACGGCCGCCTCGGGGCAGGCGAGACCGCGCTCACCAGGTAGCGGGAGTCGTCGTCGATCGCTCGGATCACCTCGAGACCGCAGCGATCGAGGAGCGCCGCCGTCTCCGCGGCCGGCGGCAGCAGGTCCGACCCGATCGGCCCCTCGGCGGATTCGTGGATCCGGTTGATCTCGCACCGCGAGGCGAGGTGCCAGATGTGCAGGACTCCCCCGGGTCGCAGGACGCGCCCGAACTCCGCCGCGGCCGCCTCCGGGTCGTCGAGGTGCGGCCACACCGCCAGGCAGATCGCGCGATCGCAGGCGCCACCCGGCAAGGGCAGAGCCTCGGCCCCGGCGACATACCAGACGACGCGCGGGTCGGCGAACTTGGCGCGAGCCGCCTCGATCATGCGCGGCGAGATGTCGACCGCCACCACCCTCCCGGCCGGCGACAGCCGCTTCAACAACGCAGCGGTGAGGTTGCCGGTGCCGGACCCGACGTCGAGGACCGTCTCGTCCCGCCCCACTCCCAGCTCCGCAAGTCCCGCCGCCAGCGCCGCCGCCAGGCTGGGCAGGTCATGCCAGCCGTCCCATGACCCGGCAATGTCGTCGAAGTACGCGGCCTTGGCAGCGTTGATCACGGGTCCTCTCCCTCCCGGGGATCTGGCGGCGCCGGCCGCCGTGCTCGCACCCGCGTCGCGCGCACCACCGGCGGGACGACCAGGAGCATCAGCACGACCCCCGGCCACCCGGCCAGGAACGACAGGCCGGCGAGGAAACCCGCTGGCAGTTCCAGCAGCAACGAGAATCCGTAGACCAGGGCGACGTTGAGCACCCGGCCAAGGGCCAGAACCGCCGCCAGCAGCAGCCACTCGTTGGCGGCCGGGCGCCAGGCCAGCACGGTGGCGATGAGCGCCGCCATGGCCGACAGCTCCAGTGCCATGACCGGCGCCACCGGCGGGAACAGCGGCGGCATGCCGGTCACCGCCGCCGACAGCAGCGGCACCACCAGCGCGGTCACCGCCGTCGGCCACGGCCGCACGAAGAACGCCAGGGTGACCAGCGGCAGGTACATCGGCATGAACACGTGCCCCAGTCGCACGAGGTGGAACACCACCGGCAGCAGCAGGGCGGCGGCGCCCAGCACGCCGCAGTACGCCAGGTCGCGAGCGGAAAGGCGGGAGTTCACCGTGGCCTCGTCCTCCACGACCGCTAAAACCTCACCTCCACGCCGGCGGCCACGACTCGTCCCGGCGCCGGGTAGCCCGGGCGATACTCGTACTCGGCATCCAGGAGGTTTTCGGCCGTGACGAACACCTCGGCGAGCATGGTTGCACCTCCAAGCAGCCTGTGGGTAGCCTTGAGGTTGACCAGCCCGTAGCTAGAGATCCTCGTCTGACTGGCGGCGTAGCGCGGGTTGAGCACGGCCTGAGAGTCCACCCACTGCGCGTCCAGGTTGAGACGCGCTCCCTCCCACGGCGCCCATGACGCCCCCGACACCAGCGCCCACCGCGGTGCGTTGGGCACGTCGGCCGGGTCGGGGTCGAGGTAGGTGACGCCGCCGAGAAGGGCCAGGGTCTCACTCGCCTGCACCGTGGCCGACGCCTCGGCGCCGCGCACGGTGTAGGCGCCCAGATTGGCGAACGCGGGCGGCGGCGGGGGCGGCGGCACAAAGCGCAGGGCGTCGCTCACCCGGTCGGAGAACACCACCACCTGCACCCGCGCCCCCTCGCCGAGCCGCCGGCCGACACCCACCTCGGCGTGCCGCAGCACCTCAGGCTCCAGCTCCCGCCAGCTCTCCCCGCGCCCCCACAGCTTGAACATGACGGCGGCGTACACCCCCGGCAGGTTGACGGCGCGAGCCAGGTTGGCATGCACCTCGGTGGCGCCGCGCCGCAGCACCACTCCCGCCTGCCCGCCCCACACCCCGCCGAAGTCGGCGGTGTCGGTGTAGCGCACGCCCAGCGACGGCGTCACCTCCACCGTCGAGCCGAAGGTGCGCGCCGCCATGGCGTAGGCGGCGGTCGAGCGCAGCAACAGGCGCTCGAACGCCGACGCCGAGGTAGGCCGCCGCTCGCTGGTGGAGCCCCCGTACCGGTCGTGGTCTAAACCCACCACGACCTCCGTCCGATTCTCCAAGCGCAGGTGTTCGCGTGCCCGCACCCCGTAGCTTTCAAACCCGGTGACGGTGGTGAAGGCGTGCCCCCGCGCCCCGTCCCACTGCCGCCAATCGATGTCGCCGCCGTGGTGGTAGAGCTTGACGCTGCCCTCGTGGCCGCCGTGCGACCGGCGCACGGTGGCGATGGACAGGGTGTCGTTCACACCGAACCGCGGCACCTCCCCGCGCGGCGGTCCGCCGAGCCGCCCGGGATCATCCGCCCAGGCATCGGCACCGTGCACCTGCAGACTGGCGCCCCACCCCCCACCCAGGGCGTACCCCAGCCGGCCGTAGAACGAGCGCACCTGCCCACCGGCCTGCGGCCGGTGCCCGTCGCTGCGGCGCTGGCTGGCCTGCAGGAAGTAGTCCAGCCCCCCGAACCGCGCCCCATGCTCCAGCAACCCAGTCGAGGTGGAGTGCTCACCGAAGGCGCCCACCAGCCGGGTGGTCAGCCCCTCCCGTGTGGCGTGCTTCGGCACCAGGTTCAGCCCGGCGAACGCCATGTTCCCCAGGAGCACCGGCTGGGCGCTCTTGAACACCTCGATGCCGCCGGCGGCGTCGGTGCTCAGGGTATCCAGCAGCGGGTGCGTCCACACCCCCACGAAGCGGGGGATGCCGTCCACCAGGGTAGCGATCTCGGCTCCTGGCCGCCCCGACCCCTGGCCGCGGATGTACACCGCGCCACCGTCCCCGCCCCCATAGGCGCCCACCAGGTTGTAGCGCGAAATGGTCACACCAGGCACGCGCCGGAGCGCGGCCGCGAGGTCGCCCGCGCCCAGATCCTCGACCTGGCGCTGGCTCACCGTGGTCACCAGCGAGGCAAACGGCGTCACCCGCTCGCCCTCCAGGATCGGCGCCGCCACCACCCGTATCTCCTCGGAAAAGCGCGGCGCCGGCTGAACCGCCGCGTCTCCACCGCCCTCGTGCCCGGCCGCCGGCGGTTCCTCCGCGGGCGCCTGGGCGGTCGCCGCCGCCGCCCACATCAGGCACACCAGCGCCACCCACGACCTGCACCGGGCTCCGCCAGCGTCCCCGTCATCTCTCCGCTTCAGCATCGCAGTCTCCTCCCTGTCCGGACTCGTGCCCACCGATGGTCGAACGACAGCCGAGTACGATCATTTTCCGATTCGTAATACCACCGCAGCCGTTTCGGCCGGGAGACAAGAGCCGCGTCCATCTAGACCAGCTCTCGTCCGGTGGAACTCATGGACAGGTCGCCGTGCAGCACACCCTTGTGCCGCTTGAGGCCATCGGCGATGGCGCGGATCCGCGCGGCCCGCCCGCGCACCAGGATGACCTCGACGCAGTGGTGGTGATCGAGGTGCACGTGGGTGGCGGCGAGGATCACCTCGTGGTGGTCGTGCTGGAGATCGGTGAGCTTGTCGGTGAGACCGCGGGCGTGATGGTCGTAGATCAGCGTGATCGTCCCCACCGCCTCCTCATCCAGCTCCCAGGCGCGATCCACCAGGCGGGCGCGGATCAGATCGCGCAAGAACTCGGACCGATTGGCGTACCCCGCCTCCTCCCGCAGCGCCTCCAGTCGCTCCAGCAGCGGCTGTTCGAGGGAGAAGCTCAGGCGCGCCAGATCCCCCACCCACACCTCCGTATGACGTCTCGAACAATCGTAGTACCGATCCGCCGCCGTGTCCAGAGCTGCAGCGAGCGACCGGGTGCGGCACCCGAAGCGTCCGCGCCCAGGCTCCTGGGCGCCGGAGGTGGTATGCTCTATTCTTGGTTCCTTAGCGCAGGCATCACACCAGGCTCCGGCAACCCGCGGCGCGGCCTGAGTTCCAGGTCCCGGCCCTCACGACGCGACGCACGAGCTGAGAAGCAGAGGAGGACGCTCATGGACATCAAGGATCTCCTGGCCTCAACCGGCGGTCTCGCGTCGATGGCGCGGGAACTCGGCGTCAGCGAGAGTCAGGCCTCCAGCGGCGCCGCAGCGCTCCTGCCTGCGCTCCTCGGCGGGTTCAAGAAGCAGGCAACGGCCAGACCGGGCGGACTGGAAGGGCTCGGCGGCCTCCTCGGACAGCTCGGCGGCGGCAGCCTGCTCGACGACGTCCTAGCGCCGCAGCCGACCGATGTCGGTCGCGGCAACGACGTGCTCGGACAGATCTTCGGCTCCAAGGACGTGAGCCGCGCGGTGGCGCAGCGGGCCTCGGCTCAGTCAGGCCTCGACCCGGCGTTATTGAAGAAGATGCTGCCGATGCTGGCGATGCTGGTCACCGGCCTGCTGGCGAAACAGGGCCCGGGGCCCGCGGCGCAGCCGTCGCCCGGAGGCGGCCTCGGCGGCCTGCTCGGCGGCCTGCTGGGCGGCGCCAGGAGCAGCGGCGGCGCGGCGCCGGGCACAGGCACCTCGGGGCTCGGCTCGATGCTCGACCTGGATGGCGACGGCAACCCGCTGGACGACATCCTCAGGATGGTGGGGAAGGTCGTTCGCTGACCGACTGCCGCACCGGCTCCGGCCGGGCGGCGACCTTCATCGTCACGGGAGGACGGCCATGAGCTGGATCGTTTCCTTGATTCTCGGCGGCATCGTCGGCTGGCTCGCCAGCATCATCATGAAGACCAACGCGCAGATGGGCATCATCGCCAACGTCCTGGTGGGCGTCGCCGGGTCGCTGCTGGGCTTCTGGCTCGCCGGCCTGCTTGGCATCGCCGCGACCGGCGGCATCGTGCGCTTCCTCGTCGCCCTCGCGGGCGCCGCCCTGCTGATCTTCATCCTGCGCGCCCTGGGAGCCTTCCGCAAGAAGTAGTTCCCGCTCCCTCGCGCAAAGGTCGAACCGAACCCGCCCCGGAAGCGGGCCCGCCCCCGGGCTTGCCAGAGGCGCGGAAGTGTGCGATGGTGAGTGGCCCGCTCGCGGCGCCCCCCACCGACGGTGGCCGCCAGGTGCGGGCACAGCGTCACCCCAGGGTCGCTCTCGACCCGAACGGCAGCCCCACCGGCACGTCTCCCGTTCGCCACAATCAGCCGGAATCGACACGGCGGCAGACACGAACGGTGTGTCTTCGCCGAGAGAGCCAGAGTCTTCGTTATGCGTTTTTCTGAACTTCACCTCGACCCCACCCTGCTGCGCGGAGTCGATCACCTGGGCTTCA
The DNA here is from genome assembly GCA_037444085.1 of Acidobacteriota bacterium. Taxonomy (GTDB): domain Bacteria; phylum Acidobacteriota; class Thermoanaerobaculia; order Thermoanaerobaculales; family Thermoanaerobaculaceae; genus CALEVZ01. Next base: position 11,017 of record JBBINC010000054.1, read on the forward strand.
CCGAACCCACGCCCATCCAGCAGGCGGCCCTGCCGGCCGCCCTCAAGGGGCGCGATGTCCTCGCCGCCGCCATGACCGGCAGCGGCAAGACCGCCGCCTTCGTCCTGCCGATCCTGCAACGACTGGCCCCCTCCCGGCGAGCCGGGCTGCGCGCCCTCATCCTGACCCCGACCCGCGAGCTGGCGGCCCAGGTGCAGGAGCACCTGTCCGCCCTGGGTCGCTTCACCGCCGTCACCTCCGCGACCGTCTTCGGCGGCGTTCCTCCGGCCCCCCAGATCCGCGCCCTGCAGCGAGGCACCAACGTCATCGTCGCCACCCCCGGACGGCTGCTCGATCACATGGGGGCCGGCCACGTGCGCTTCGACTCCCTGGACGTTGTCGTTCTGGACGAGGCCGACCGCATGCTCGCCATGGGGTTTCTCCCCGATGTCCGCCGCATCCTCGCCCGCCTGCCCACACGGCGCCAGACCATGATGTTTTCCGCCACCCTGCCGCCGCCCATCGTCGAGCTGGCTCGCCAGATGCTCACTGACCCCGAGCGCATCGGCGTCGAGCGCAAGGCGGCGCCGGCCACCGGCGTGACCCACGCGCTCTTGCCAGTGCCGGAGAAGCGCAAGCGCGACCTGCTCGTCGAAGTACTCAGGCGCGACGGCATCGACATGGCGCTGGTGTTCACCCGCACCAAGCACCGCGCCAATCGGCTCGCCAGACACCTGGAGGAAGCCGGGGTCGCCTGTGACCGCATCCACGGCAACCGCTCCCAGTCGCAGCGGCAGAGCGCCCTGGCCGCCTTCAAGAGCGGTCGTCTCCGGGTGCTCGTGGCCACCGACATCGCCGCCCGCGGCATCGATGTCTGCGAGTTGCCGCACGTCATCAACTTCGACGTGCCGGTGCAGCCCGAGGACTACATCCACCGGGTCGGCCGCACCGCCCGCGCCGAGCGCACTGGCCGCGCCGTGACCCTGGTCTCGCCCGAGGAAGAACCCGCCATGAGGGCCATCGAGCGCTCCGTCGGCGCCACCCTCGATCGCCACTGCGTACCCGGCTTCGACTACTCGGTCACCCAGCCCCCGCAGCCGCGCCGACAGCCAGTTCCCACCAACGCCGCGCGCCAGCACCGCCCGCCGCAGTCCCGGCCCTCTCACCGCCGCCAGCCACCACACCAGGCGGGTCCCGGAGTCGGCGGCGGCTGACGGGTTTCGCAGCCACTCGAAGCATTTGGGCCAGGAACGCCGCCGAACGAGGCGGCGCGCTGGTGGCGCTTCCGCACCGGCCCGCTCTCCCTCGCCCCGGCGAGTTTCATCCCTGCCTCCGGCGCGGTGGGGGCCCTGGAGATGCGCGTCAAGCAGCCGGCTGGCAGGCTGGAGCTACCGGATGAGTTTCGCCGGGTGCTCGATGGCCAGTCATTTGTTCCTCTCGCCTTCTCGGTCGAGCACGCCCGCGCCCTCGCAGACCTCGCGATGGTGCACCGAAACCCGTTCGGCCGCATGCTGGTCGCTCAGGCAGAACAAGAGCGGATGACCATCGTGACTCGTGACCCAGCGCTCGCCGCGTCCAACGCGCGGACGCTCGCCGCCTGACTTCAACGGCCCACCCTCGCCACCGGCACGCCAGGAGAGGCCCGAGCTCCTCCCAGCAGGTGTGACCGGGTCAGCTCGGGAGGGGCAGATCGAAGGCCGCGGCCAGGCCGTCCGCCACGGCCAGTCCGAGTGATGTCGGCAGCATCCGCCGGCCCTCCGGGCCAGGGCGCACGACCAGACGGCCCTCTCGGACGAGGCTCGCGACGAGGGCGTCGTTGGCGGCCAGCAGGTCGACCCCGAAGCGCGCCGCGAAGTCGTCGAGGTCGACCCCGGCCGTGGTGCGCAGGCCCAGCAGCAGCGTCTCGGTCGCCAGCGCCTGGGGACCGAGGAGCTCCTCGCCCGCGACCGGCCGCTCGCCCGCCGCCACGCGCCGCTCCCAGCGCGGCAGGCGCGGCTCGTTCCACCAGCGGCGGGCAACCCCCGCTGCCCCGGCGTCGCCCGCTCCATGGGCCGGGATGAACGCGCCGCCGGCCACGAACGAGTGGGCCGACGGGCCGAGCCCGAGGTAGGGCGTGTGGTTCCAGTACTTGCGATTGTGGCGCGACTCGTGGGCGGGGCTTGATGCAAAGTTGGAGACCTCGTAGGCGGGCCAGCCCGCCTGCCCGAGTACGCCGTGCGTGAGGTCGAAGAGCTCGGCCTGCTCGGCGTCGGGAAGCTCCCTGAGGTCGCCCCGAGCGGCGCTCACGCCGAAGCTGGTGCGCCGGTGGATGGTGAGCTGGTAGCACGACAGGTGCCCGGGTGACAGCGCCACGGCCGTGGCGAGGTCGCGCCGCCAGGCCCTTGGGGTCTGGCCGGGGAGGCCGAAGATGAGGTCGAGCGAGACGGTGTCGAAGCCCGCCGCGCGGGCGACCTCGACGGCGGCCCGCGCCTGGCCGCCGGTGTGGCGCCGGCCGAGAAAGCGGAGGGCGTCGTCGTCAAACGACTGCACCCCGAGCGAGAGGGTTCGCACCCCGAGACGACGCCAGGCGGCGCAGGCGCCGGGCGTCACGTCCTCGGGGTTGGCCTCCAGGTACACCCAGGGCGCGGGGCTGGCGAGCATGAGGTGAGCGCGGCAGGCGTCGAGCACGCGAGAGAGATCCTCGGCCGGCAGCAGCGACGGCGTGCCCCCGCCGAAGTACACGGTGTCGAAGGGCCTGCTGTCCGGCCACGCGCGGGCCGCGAGGGCCACCTCGGCGAGGAGGTGCTCGACGAAGCGCTTCCGCTTGGCCTCTCCGGCGTGCATCACCGCGAAATCGCAGTACCGGCAGATGGCCGAGCAGAAGGGAAGGTGAACGTAGAGCCCGGGCTGGTCCGAAGTCACGATCGGTCCTCATCGCCGTCCTCGTCGTCCTCGGTGCGGAGGACCGCCACGAAGGCGGCCTGGGGAATCTCCACCGCCCCCACCATCTTCATCTTCTTCTTGCCCTCCCGCTGCTTCTCGAGCAGCTTGCGCTTGCGGGTGATGTCGCCCCCGTAGCACTTCGCCGTGACGTCCTTGCGGTAGGGGTTGATGGTGGTGCGGGCGATGATCTGGCCGCCGATCGCGCCCTGGATGGCGATTTTGAACTGCTGGCGGGGGATCGTCTTGGCGAGCCGCTCGCAGGAGCGCAGGGCGCGCGGGCGCGCCGAGGCGCGGTGGACGAGCTGCGACAGGGCGTCGACCTTTTCGCCGTTGACGAGAATGTCCACCTTGACCGTATCGCCGGGGCGATAGTCGAGAAGCTCGTAGTCGAACGAGCCGTACCCTTGAGTCAACGACTTGAGACGGTCGTAGAAGTCGAAGAGCACCTCGGCCAGGGGAAGCTGGCTCCTCACCTCCATGCGACCGGCGGCGAGGTAGCTGAAGGTGGTGTCCACCCCGCGCCGCTCGCGGCACAGCTCCATGACGGTGCCGAGGTAGCGCTCGGGGGTCATGATCGTCGCCTTGATGTAGGGTTCGAAGACCTCCTTGATCGTCGACGGGTCGGGGTAGAAGGTCGGGTTGTCGACCCAGGCCTCGGTGCCGTCGGCGAGCACCACCCGGTAGCGCACCGATGGCGCGGAGAGGATCAGCGAGAGGTCGTACTCCCGCTCGAGCCGCTCCTGAATCACGTCGAGGTGGAGCAGCCCCAAGAAGCCGCAGCGGAAGCCGAAGCCGAGCGCCGCCAAGCTGTCCTTCTCGTAGATCAGGGCGGTGTCGTTGAGCTTCAGCTTCTCCAGCGCCCTGGTCAGCTCGCCGTAGTCGTTGGTCTCCATCGGGTAGATCGAGGAGAAGACCACCGGCTTGGCCTCGCGGTAGCCTGGCACCGGCTCCGCCGCCGGGCGCTCGGCGCCGGTGAGGGTGTCACCCACAGCCAGGCCCGAGAGGGTCTTGATGCCGGCGAGGACGTAGCCCACCTCCCCCGCCGACAGTTCGGGTGACGGCACCCGCTTGAGGCGCTGGCAGCCGACCTCCTCGACCCTGTGCTCGGCGCCCGAGTGCATCAGGCGGACGCGGGTGCCGGCGCGCAGGGTGCCGTCGAACAGGCGCACGAGCAGGACGGCGCCGCGGTAGGCGTCGTACTGGGCGTCGAAGAGCAGCGCCCGCAGCGGCTTCTCTGCGTCGCCCTGGGGAGGCGGCAGCTTGCCGACGATCGCCTCCAGCAGGTCGTCGATGCCGGTGCCGAGCTTCGCGGAGACCTGGATCGCCTCGAACGGATCGAGGGCGAGGTCGCGGTCGATCTCCTCCATCACCCGGTCGACGTCGGCGGACGGGAGGTCGATCTTGTTGATCACCGGCACGATCGCCAGGCCGAACTCCATGGCCAGGTAGAGGTTGGCGACGGTCTGCGCCTCGACCCCCTGGGAGGCGTCGATGACCAGCAGCGCGCCCTCGCAGCTCATCAGCGAGCGCCGGACCTCGTGGGAGAAGTCGACGTGCCCGGGCGTGTCGATCAGGTTCAGCTCGTACGTCTTCCCGTCCCTGGCGGTGTAGGACAGCGTGACGGTGTTGGCCTTGATGGTGATGCCGCGCTCGCGCTCGAGGTCCATCGAGTCGAGGATCTGGTCGCGGAACTCCCTCGCCTCCACCGCCCCGCAGCGCTGGATGAGGCGGTCGGCGAGCGTCGACTTGCCGTGGTCGATGTGCGCGATGATGCAGAAGGAGCGGATGTTGTCTATGGTCACGTGTAGCCCGCTCAGGGCGAGCCTGGGGCGTCAGTGTAGCCCAGGCCGACGACAAACGAGACCATGGAGGCGGCTCCTACCGGCGAGTAGCGTTGAGGTGGTGCTCTATGACGACCACGGTTCTTGCCGCTGTCCCGCGTGCCGCGCAGCGTGCCGAGATGGTTGACACAATTCCTTACCGAATGTAGAACTCAGTAAGGAGGGCCGATGCCGAAATCCACGATCACGAGCAAGGGTCAAACCACGATCCCGCGGGAGGTTCGCGAGAGTCTCGCGGTGGGACCCGGCGATGTCCTCAACTGGGAGCTGGTCGCCAACACCGTGCGCATCTCGGTGAGCCACCGCGCGTTCCTCCGCCGACGCGGCGCGATCTGCGTGGGGCGCGGGTCGACGGCGCAGGACGTCCACCGCGCCCGCGAGCAGCGCGGAGCAGGCCAGGCATGAAGCGGGTCGTTCTCGACACCAACGTCATTGCCTCCTTCCTGACCGATAGGAACCCCGGCCAACAGGCAAGGGCGGCGGCGCTTCTGGAAGCCGCCGCGCGGAGGGAGATGGAAATCGTCCCGCCGCAGCTCGTCCTGGCCGAGCTGGTCTACCTGCTCCGGAACCTCTATCAGGTATCGCGCGCAGAAACGGCTGCCACGCTGCGCGACCTTCTCGCCCTCCCGGGCCTGCGGACCGTTGATGCACTGCCCTGGCCTCGCGTGCTCGAGCTCTGGCCTGCCCGGATTCCCGACTTCGCCGACGCCGCTCTGGCTGCTGTCTGCGAGCATGAGCGCTGCGACGCCATCGCCACCTTCGATACAACCTTCCGCCGCCGCCTTTCCCGCCTTGGGTTGGCGTCGCACTGGTAGTGGCCGTATCAGAACCACGAGCCAACCAGACAACCCTCGGAATCGTCAAGATCGTTGGGCCAGGCACCCATCCAGGTCGTGCCGGGGCGGGGTCGTACGCTGCCGGCGCCTCGCTCCTTGACCTGGCGCGGGGCGACGTTCCTCGCACCGCCCCCGTTGCGGGGCGACGCTTGTACACGCCGCCCGCAGCAGCTGCGGTCAGTCTCGTAGGGTCATAATCGCCAGGCAGCGGTCGCTCTGCCGCGGGTGCTGCGCGCTGCCGCACAAGGCCCAGAAGGCGAAATCGTACTTTCCCACGCGATCGACCAGCTTGACGGGGGCGACCCAGCGGTTCCCCCGGGACAGCGGGCGAACCGCCGCATCGAGCACGGTGTCATCGTCGAGGCGCACGAGCCTGGCCACGCTCGTGCCGGCGAAAACGGCCAGGAGCGGCAGCGACGACCACCTGTTCGGATGGTAGGTGCCGTCGCTCTGTCGGACCTTGAACCACAGGTCGAGGACGACGCCGAAGCGTCGCTCTGCGAGCACAAAAACTTGCAGATCCTGGATTTTCGCAAATCCCGAAAGGTGCACCACCGTGGTGCCGCCGTCTTCGTGGATGCGCACGTCGTCGCGCTCCTCCTGGACGATCCAGAATGGGAGCTGCTCGATGGTGCCAAGCCCCTCAGCGCTCAAGCGCGAGCGGAAGAAGTGGCGCGTGCCGGCAAAGGCGACCGGGCTCTGGAAGCGTTCGCTGGCCACCGCCTCGATCAACACCCCGAACTCGCCCGCCTCGTCCATGTCGCGGAACGGCGTGATCTGGACGCTGGCAGGCGCCAGGCGGACGCGCCCCCCCCCGGGGCTGCGCGCCAGCCGCTCGAGCTCCGGAAGCAGCAGCGCGCCGTCGATGGGCAGAGGCTCCCAGGAGGCGTCCTGGACGCGGAAGCGGACGCCGTACGCCTCGGCACCCTGGGGAACCATGCGGTAGGCATCCTCGAAGCTCCGCACCTCGGGGCGCTGCGCGTAGCGCTTGCCGAAGATCCACAGGGTGTGCGCGACCCCGTCGAACGTGACCCTGGGGGTACCGATCTCGTGCAGTGGGATGTCGTGCTTCTCCTTGAACGCGAGCTGGTAGTCGTAGCAGAGGAGGGAGCTGGAGAAGGGGTGCAGGATGGCGTAGGGGCAGCGTTCGCTTTGCTCCATCAGAAGCGGAAGGCTGTGCGACCCAGGGTACGGGCTTAACGAGTCTTGCGCCTCGGGGCGCACGGCGGCTTGCTGGGTTATCTTGCCGCGGTCGGTGAGGATGGCCAGGGTCAGCCCACCTTCGCGCACCTCCATCTTCGCAGTGACCACGCCCTCCTGCTCGCGCTCGCGCGCCATGCGGTCCTTGTCGGCCCAGCGGTCGAGGCGCCATCGCGAGTACTCCACCAGCGCCAGGTACCGCTTCTCTCCCGCGCGGGTGAGACGGAGGATCTTCCAATCCTTCGTCTCTCCCGTCGCCGGCGAGACTGTGTGTGGGAACGACGGAACCAACAACTCCTTGCCCACCAGCACCGGTTCCCCCGCCGCCGCTGGCAGTGCGAGAACGACGCTCAAAATGACGATCCCGCGAAGCGAGGCCCGCCGTAGGACATCTGATCGCTGCATCGCTGCCCCCTCAATGACAGTCCATTCGGTACCCGTCGTCGACCTTGATTATAATCAAGAAGCAGACGGAGTTGTCCTGCAGGAAGCAGGTTCCACCCATCCAGTTAGTTCCGCTCGCACTTGGAGCCTTCACGGAAATCCTTTGGCCGCAGCGGGCTGACGACCGGTGGGTTCAATCCGCGCTGCCACACAAGGCGCGGCGTTTTCATGCTCTCCCCTGGGTCAAGGTAGGCGCACGGGCGGGAAATGCGAACCTCGGAACCGCTGCTCGACTTCTCGGTTGCGCTCGCAGCCACCTGCGCCAGCGCCAGGGTCGAGACGCCAACCAACGCCAGGGCCGTCACACGGAAGACTCCTGTTCTCATCGCCAGCCTCCTCGCAGAGCGGAACTCTCAGATATCCACCCCTCACCCTGACGGCGACAGTTTAGTTTTTTTCTCTCTCCGTGTCAGATAGGTGCCGATAGGTGCCAGGCCCAACGATCTTGACGATGTTCGAAGCC
>JBBINC010000055.1:0-18571 GCA_037444085.1 Acidobacteriota bacterium
GGCGAAAAGGCGGGCGAGGGCGCCCGCCCCACGAGATCTTACGGCCACTGGAGTGACCGTGTCGGTGTCCGTGCCCGTGTCCGTGCCCGTGTCCGTGCCGGTGCCAGCGTCAGTGCCAGTGTCCGTGTCGGTGTTGTCGCGGATCAGAAGGACGCGAGGGTGGCGACCATGGCGGCCGCCGCCGCGGCGGGCTCGTGGCCTCCAGCTTCCCAGGCCACCCGGGCCGCCTCTCGTGCCAACGCCAACGCCATCGGATTCGCCGCCAGCGCCGCCACGTGTCGGACCATGTCGGCCACCCCGGCCTCGCCCGGTGCCACGCGCAGGGCGGCAGCGGCTGGAAACTCCAGAAACTGCCGGTAGCCGGACACGATCACCGGGACGCCGGCGGCGAGGAAACGCAGCACGGCTGCCGATGTCTCCCCGGCGGTGGGGTAGCGCGGGACCAGACCGAGATCAGCCGCAGCGAGCAGCCCGGCCAGTTCGTCTTCCGACGCGAAGCCCCAAGCAACCAGCATCCCGGCGAGTCCCGCCGAGCGCGCCCGGCGCTGCAGGGCGTCCCCTTCGCTGCCCTCGCCGACCACCACCAACCTGCACACCACGCCCAGCCCACGCAGAGCGGCGAGCGCGCCGAAGATGACCTCGAGGCCCTTGGCTGGCGTCAGGAAACCGAGGTGGAGCAGGACCAGTTCGCCGGTGGCCGCCCCCAGGCGCTGCCGCCACGCCTGTCGCTCCTCCCCCCGCGCCAGGCAGGCCACCGCCAGCGGCACCCTCGCCACGGGGAGGTCAGGAAGCGCCCCGGAGACCATCTCGGCCGCCGCCCGGCTGTGGACGATGACCGCGCGGGCATGCGTAAGGAGGGGTCGCTGCGCGGCGAACAGGAAGGGGTCCAGGCGACCCGTGTAGCCCCACCGCCGCGCCGTGGCCAGCGCCCGCCCGGCCCCGGGGTGGGCAGCCTCGAGTTCGACGGCGAACCGCTCCCACTCCCCATCCTCTGCGGCTTCCTCCACCAGCAGATGATGGAGCACCGGGTCGTGGAGAACCACCACGCCGCCGCGGCGCCGCAGCCGCGCCGCCAGCCACAGGTGGTACGGGTTGTTGCCCAGGTGAAGAACGCCGAGCCTTCCCTGGTCATCCGGGACGGCTGTACCCACGCGGGGGAGCGAAAGCCAGGGTCCGCCCCCCTCGGGCGCCTGCCAGGCCGGCGGCTCAACGATGGTAACGTCGGCGAGGGCGGCGAGCGGCGGCAGGATCTCGGCGGCGTAGTCCGCCACCCCAGAGCGGGTCGGAGGTAACGGCGACGCCCACGACAGCCGCAGCCCGGCAGAAGCCCGCGACGCTCTTCGCCCGGCTGCCGAGAAAGCGGGCATCACCGCTCGCTGCCGGCCAGCGCCTGCTGTTTCAGATAGGCCTCGACGAAGCCGTCCAGGTCGCCGTCCAGCACCCTGTCAGCGTCGCCCACCTCGTGGTCGGTGCGCAGATCCTTGACCAGCCGGTACGGTTGCAGCACGTACGAGCGAATTTGGTTTCCCCAGGAAATGTCCTTCTTCGGACCCTTGATCTTCGCGAGTTCTTCTTCCTTCTTTGCAAGCTCCAGTTCGAACAAGCGGGAGCGCAGCACCTTCATCGCGGTGGCCAGGTTCTTGATCTGCGAGCGCTCGTTCTGACAGCTCACGACGATGTTGGTGGGCAGATGCGTGATGCGCACCGCGGAGTAGGTGGTGTTCACACCCTGCCCGCCCGGACCCGACGAGCAGAACCGGTCAATGCGGAGATCCTTCTCGTCGATGGTCACATCGACCTCTTCATCCACCTCGGGGTAGACGTGCACCGACGCGAACGATGTCTGGCGCCGGGCATTGGCGTCGAACGGCGAGATGCGCACCAGGCGATGAATGCCGTTCTCCCCTTTCAGGTAGCCGTACACGTACTCGCCCTTGACCAGCACGGTGGCGGCGCGTATGCCCGCCTCCTCGGCATCCTGGGTGTCCAGCACCTCGGCCTCGAAACCACGTCGCTCGAACCACCGCAAGTACATGCGCAGTAACATGTTAGCCCAGTCCGCCGAGTCCGTGCCGCCGGCCCCGGGATGGATCTCCAGGAACGCGTTGGAGTCGTCGTAGTCCCCCGTCATCTTGGTCTCGAGCTCGAGCCGTTCCAAGCGGGGAGCAACCTTGGCGAGCAGATCGTCGAGTTCCGGGAGCGCCGCCTCGTCCTCGGCGGCCAACTCCTCAAGCACCCCGATATCCTCGATCGTCCGGGCGAGGAAGCGATCGGTATCGAGCTGTGACTCGATGGCACGCTGCCGGCGCATCACCTCGCGCGCCTTCTCGCGGTCGTTCCAGAAGTCCGGGCGCTGGGTGAGCTCAGCGATGTCTGCGAGCTCCCCCTGGAGCTTCACCGCGTCAAAGGTACCCCCGCAGGGCTGCTGCCCGCTCGCGGGTCTCGTCTGCCTTCGCCAGAACCTCGTCGCGCATGTGGACCTACCCCGTCTGCGCCCCGCCGCCGCCGCGACTGCGCGCCGCGATTATAGCCGCCACGCAGGATACGACGATGCCCCAGCGCAGACCCGGCCCGCGCCGCGCCGCCGGCGTCACCCCGGCCATCGGCCGCACCTCGGCCAGCACCAGCCCTCGCTCGCCGAAACCCAGACGCTCCACCACCCTGCCGCGCGGGTCAATGATCGCCGAGATGCCGGTGTTGGCGGCGCGCACCATATACCGCCTCGTCTCGGCGGCGCGCAGGACGGCGAGCGCCAGATGCTGCCGGGGGGCCGCCGAGTCTCCGTACCAGCCGTCGTTGGTGATGGTGGTCAGAACCGTCGCTCCCCTCAGCACCTGGGCGACGGCGAGCCGGGAAAAGGCGACCTCGTAGCACACCGCCAACCCCGTCGGCCCGGCCGGGCCGGGCACGGGGAGCGGGTTGTGCCCCGGCGTGAACGATCCCACCTCGCGCACCAGTGGCCGAAGAAACGGCACCCGTCCCACCACCGGGATGTACTCGCCGAACGGCACCAGGTGCAGCTTGTCGAAGCGATACGGCAGCAGTCCCGCCGGCGAGGCCGTAAAGATCGAGTTGAAGTACTCCCCGCCGGATGGGGACACGCCGATCGACCCAACCGTCAGCCAGACCCCGTGCCGGCGGGCAAAAGCCTCGATGCGCGCGCGATGCTGGGCATCGCGCTCCACCTGGCGCGGCACCGCGCTCTCCGGCCATACCACCCAGGCGGCGCCCGCCGTCGCCGCAAGCGTCGAGAGTTCCCACACGTTGTCCTCGATGCGAGCCAGGTTCTCTGTGTCCCAGCGGAATTCCAGCGGCACGTTGGGCTGCAGGGCTGCCACCTTCACCGCCTCCCCGGCCGGTCTCGGCGCCGGCGCCAGCGCCGAGGCGAGCGCCAACCCCGCCACCGCCAGGCCCGCCAGAGATGCGCCGCACCGGCGCAGCCCTCGCGCGGCCAGTCCGTCGAGACCCGCGCCGAGCCCCAGCAGCAACAGCGACAGCCCGGCTGAACCCACCACCGGGAGTGGCGCAAGAAGCCACGGCCACGCCGCCGCCGCCGCCGCCACCGGATTCCACGGAAACCCCCACGGCGGGTACCCCTGCAGCACCTCCATCGCGGCCAATGACAAGGGCAGGAGAACAAGCTGCCAGCGCGAGGCCACCCTGGCGGTCGCCCAGCCAGCGAGGGCCCAGGTCAACCCCAGGATTGCCGACATCACCACCCACCCCAGGACCGCCAGCGGCAGCGGCAGGTGCCCGTAGCGGTGCAACACAATCACCACCCACGGCACCGCCACCAGCCACTGCGCCGTCCCTGCCAGCCACCCGAGCCTGAACGCCGGCCACCCGCGGGTGCCAGCGAGCGCGCGCCGCAGCAGAGCGGGCGTGAGCAGGAGCAGCGGCACCACGCCGGCGCCGGGCAGCGCCAGCGCCAGCGCCACGCCGCTGCCCACCGCGTACCCTCGCCGGCGCCAGCCCTCGCTCATCCGTTTCGTCTCGCGTCCTACGTCTCGCGTCTCACGTTGAGAAAAGCTTCTTCGGCACGGTACGACGAGCGCACGAAGGGACCGGCGATGACCTCCAGGCCAAGGCCACGGCCGATGCGCGCGAGTTCGGCAAACTCGCTCGGCGACCAGTAGCGCGCCACCTCCACCTCGCGGCTTCCGGGGCGCAGGTACTGGCCGATCGTCACCACCCGGCAGCGTACCCTCGCCAGATCCTCCAGCGCCGTCGCTACCTCCTCGACTTCCTCACCGAGCCCCACCATGAGCCCGGACTTGGTGACCGTCGCCGGGGCGCGCACCGCCACCCGCGCCAGCACCTCCAGCGCCCAGCGGTAGCGTCCCTGGCGCCGCACCCGCGGGTAGAGGCGCTCCACCGTCTCCAGATTGTGGTTGTACACGTCCGGCCCGGCATCGACAACCAGGTCGATGGCCTCCCCCTGGCCGCGAAAGTCGGGCGTCAGCACCTCCACCGTGGGGCGAGGGTCGAGCGCCTGGAGGGCGCGGATGACCGCGGCGAAGTGGGCGGCGCCGCCATCCGGGAGATCGTCGCGATCCACCGAGGTCACCACCACGTGGCGCAGGCCGAGCTGCTCGGTGGCGCACGCCAGGCGCTCCGGCTCGCCGGAATCCAGCGGCCGCGGCCTCCCGTGGGCGATGGAGCAATAGCGGCAGGCACGGGTACAGACGTCGCCCATGATGAGAAAGGTGGCGGTAGCACGGGAAAAGCACTCGCAGCGATTGGGACAGCGCGCCTCGTCGCACACCGTATGCAGGCCACCGCTTCGGGCCACCGCCCGCACCCCGTGCAGGTGGCCCAGTCGCAGCTTGCGCTCCCGGATCCACACCGGCAATGAGGCCACGCGGCTAGTCCCTCACCAGGAAGGCGTCCGGCAACCCTTGCGTGCGAATGCGGGCGATGACGCGGCCGGCGCTCTCCTCGTCCGGGAAGGGCCCTACCCGCACCCGGTACCTGCCGTCGGCGGCCCGAACAACCACCACCTGATCCGGGGCGAAGCCCATGGCCACGACTCGCAGCTTCAGCCCCTCCCCCTGCTGTGCCTGCGACAGGGAGCCCACCTGGATCCAGATCCCGGCCGCCGCCCCGACCCCCACCGTCGGGCGCGGCGAAGGCGGGGGTGCGGCGAGGGTCGCCGGTGCCAGTGCCGGCGCCGGGGTCGGCGCCGGGGTCGGCGCCGGTGCCGGTGCCACGGTCGATGCCGCCGTGGCGCCGGGCGACGGTTCCCCGGCTGGCGATGGCTCCGGCAGCCCGGCCGGTTCTTCCAGCGCGGGTGTGGCCTGGGCCTGCTGCGGGAGTCCCGTCCAGGCGTCCGGGAAGGGGGCGGGAACCAGTTCAGGCTCGGCAGGCACCACTGGGGCCGGCGACTGTGCACTCTGGCCGGAGCCACCGCCGGGCTCGAGCAGCCCGACGGTGACTCCTAGCCCGAAGGCGACCAGCAGCAGCCCCACCACGGCGGCGATGACAAGCGTCATCTGGCGCCCACTCATGATGATCTCGAAGTGCTTCTCGCCCAAGCTCCCTCGCCCGAGGCAGGCTCACCGGCGCCTGCGTTCACTTCTTGGCGACGTCCCCCTTTTCCAGAAAGGAGGAGATGATGTCGATGGGTACCGGGAAGACGATGGTCGAGTTTTTCTCCGTCGCCACCTCGGTCAAGGTCTGCAGGAAGCGCAACTGCAGCGCCGCGCCCTCGCTGGCGATCACCTTGGCGGCCGCCGCGAGCTGCGCGGAAGCCTGGTACTCGCCCTCGGCGTGAATGATCTTGGCGCGCTTCTCGCGCTCCGCCTCGGCCTGCTTGGCCATCGCCCGCTGCATCTCCTGGGGCAGGTCCACGTGCTTCACCTCGACCATGGAGACCTTGATTCCCCACGGGTCGGTGTGGCGATCGATGATCTCCTGCAAGTTGTGGTTGAGCTTTTCCCGCCCGGCCAGCAGTTCATCCAGCTCGACCTCGCCCAGCACCGAACGCAGCGTCGTCTGGGCGAGCTGGGAGGTGGCGTAGACGTAGTTCTCGACCTCGATGATTGCCCTGACCGGATTGAGGGCGCGGAAGTACAGGACAGCGTTGACTTTCACTGAGACGTTGTCGCGCGTGATGACGTCCTGGGGCGGAATATCCAGGACCACGGTCCGCAAGCTCACCTTGACCATGCGGTCGATGGGCCAGAACACGAACACGAACCCCGGCCCCTTGGCCTCGGGCAGAACCCGCCCCAGGCGGAAGATGACGCCCCGCTCGTACTCGTTCAAGATGTTGATCCACTTGAAGACCAACAACAGACCGACGAAAACTGCGACAAACAACCCGAACGGAATCTGACCCTGCATGACTCCCCCTTCCTCGACTTCCTACTGGACCGTTGACGTGTCGGCCACCGGCTCAACTTCCAGCCGGTCTCCGTGGACCTTCACCACCCTCACGCGCTCCCCCAGCGCCATCGACCGCGATGCCACCGCATCCCAGTACTCGCCGTGCACGAAAACCTTGCCTGCCGGCTCCAACGCCACAACCACCCGCCCCTCCTCACCGACCATGCCCTCCTGTCCGGTGAGCGGCTGGCTCCGGTGCACGTTGAGAACACGGTTGAGCAGAAAGAGCACGAGCCCCGCAATGAGCAGCGCCGAGGGGAGAATGACCTCGAGCCCGACGCGCAGCGCCGGGATGGGTGAATCGATGAGCATGAGCGCTCCAAACACGAAGCTCACCAGGCCGGCGATGGTGAGCAGGCCGTAGCTCGACACCTTGACCTCCAGGACGAAGAACACGATGGCGAGCAGCATCAGCAGAATGCCGACGTAGTTGATGGGCAGCACGGAGAGCGCGAACAACCCCAAGAGCAGAGACAGCCCGCCCACCACGCCAGGCACGATCGCCCCCGGGTGGGTGAGTTCGAACCCGACACCGGCGATGCCGGCGAGAAACAGCAGGAACGCGATGTTGGGATGGGCGATCACGGAGAGCAGCTTGTCGGCGGCGTTTGGCTCGACGGGGATGATCTCCGGGGCATCCAGCTTGAGGGTCTGAACGCGACCGTCGAAGCGCTTCACCTCCATCCCGTCCAGCCGCTTCAGGAGCTCGCCGCGGTCGGTGGCGATGATGTCGATGAGCTTCTTCTCCAGCGCCTCCGAGGCGGTGAACGACGCCGACTCCCTCACCGCCTTCTCGGCCCACTCCTCCGGCCGGCCGCGCGCCTGCGCCAGCGATCTCGCCAGCGCCGCCGCGTCGTTGGCGATCTTCTCGCTGATCGTCTTCTGCAAATCCTCCCCTTGCGGGCCCACCGGGTGAGCGGCACCGATGTTGGTGCCTGGCGCCATGGCGGCGATGTCGGCGGCCATGAGCAGGAAAAAGCCCGCCGACGCAGCCTGCCCTCCCGATGGCGTGACGTACACCACCACCGGGGTGGTGGCGCCGGTGATCGCCGTGGTCATCTGACGGAGCGAGGCGAGCAACCCCCCGGGGGTGTTCAGCTCGATGATGGTCAGCGCGGCGCCGCCGCTGCGGGCGGCGTCGATGCTCCGCCGGAGGTAGCGGAGCGAGGCCGGCTGGATGCTATCATCCAGGGTCACGACGACGACGCGCTGGCCAGCCAGCGCCGACGCGGCCACCGCAAGGAAGGACAAAGCGACGAGGAGTTTTCTGATCACGAAAGCTATGATAGACACACCGCCCTCTCCCCGCAAGGTGGTGCTGCGCCCCAGCGAGCTGGCTCTCGTTGCCGCGCTGGGGGTGATGACCGCGCTGGCGTGGATGCACCCCCAGGCGGTGCCATGGTCGGCGCGGGCAGCCATGCCCACGGTGGCGGTGTTTTTCGCCGTCGCCGCGCTGGCGCTCGGAGACGAACCCCGCGGGTGGCGCTACTGGGTGCGGGAGCTTCTCGCCATCCCCGTCGTGCCTTTCATTTTCTTGAACCTCGGAGCTCTGATCCCGCTGGTCAACGAGCGCATCCTCGATGACCTCCTGGAGCGATGGGACCGGGCGTTGCTGGGCGCGGACTTGCAGGCAGCCCTCTACACCCTCGCCCTCCCCTGGTGGTTGACCGATCTCCTCACCCTCGCCTATTCCACCTTCTTCTTCCTTCCCATCCTGCTGGCGGCGAGTCTGGCGAAGCGCCGCGACCCGCATCTCCCGCGAGTCGTCACCGCCATTGTCTTCACCTTTCTGCTTTCCTACGCCGGGTACTTCGTCGTGCCGGCGCTGGGGCCGCGTGCCACCGTCGCGCAGGACCGCTACGCCACCCTGCCGGCCGGCATCGCCGGCGCACCCCTGCGCGACCTCCTCGACCACTGGGAGAAGACCAAGAGCGACGCGTTCCCCTCCGGGCACACCATGGTCACCCTGGCGGTGCTGTTCTGTGCCCGCCGCCGCCACCCACGCCTCTACAACGCCATCTTGCCGGTGGGAGCGCTGCTCATCGCAGCCACCATGCTCCTCACCTACCACTGGCTGGTGGATGTGCTGGCTGCCCCGCCCCTCACTCTGCTGGCGTTGCTGGCGGCCCGGACAGCGCACGGTCGCATCCCCCCGCTGCTCAACCCTGCCCCCGGACGCCCGCCAGAGAGCGCAGCGTAGCGCGCAGCTGTCGCCGGACCTCGGCCTTCCCTGGCGGCGGCAGCCCGCGGTAGCGAACCGCCTCGTGGGTCGCCACCAGCCACTCCGCGCTCGCCCGGGCCGGGGGACAGCGCCGCGCCACCTCCCGGGTCAACTCGCGGGGTGTGGCTCCCGCACCCGCCCACGCCCGGCTGAGGGCCTCGCGACGCAGGCGATCCACGGCGCGGGCTGTGATGTCACTGATTCCCTCCCCGCCGGCGGCGGCTGCCCGCCGGCGCCACGCCAGCACCCCCGCGGCCACCAGTGCGGCACCCGCCAGCGCGCCCGCAAACCACACCACGAGTCGGCGCCCGGTGGCGGCCGCGCTCTCCCAGCCGCGGCGCAGCAGTTCCAGCTGGTCGGCGAGCGAGAACGTCAGCACCCAACGGTCCCACACCTCCTCGACCCGCAGCCAGGTCAGCCGCCACGGGGGAAGGCGCGCCGCGGTGGAAAACGCCGGCCGCCCGACCGCCGGGGTCGGGTCGAAAACCCGCCACGCTTCGTCCACCCACGCCACCACCCAGGCGTGGGCGTTGGCGTCGCGCACCACCCACCCCCCCGCGCCATCCGGCTCGCCGCCCAGGTAGCCGGTCTGCAGCCGCGCCGGGATGTCCTGCGAGCGCAGCAGCATCACCATGGCCGAGGCGAAGAACTCGCAGTGCCCGCGCTTGCCCTCGAAGAGAAACCAGGCCACTGGATCGCGGGAAAACGGCGCATCCAGCGGCCACTTCATCGTGTAATCGTAGGCAGTGCGCAGGTGCTCCTCCAGCAGGTTGGCGGCGCCGGTGCGATTGGTCGCGCCGGCCGTGACCCCGGCAGCCAGGGAGCGCAGCCCGTCGAGATCGTCTGGCACCTCCAGGTCGCCCTGGTTCGGAGGCGGCAGGATGACCCGCGCCGGATCGAAGACCACCGCGTAGGAGAACCCGGCCTCCAGCCGCCGCGTCGCCCCCAGGCTCCCCTGCGGGTCCCGCCAGAAAGGTACCCGCTCGGCCAGGAGCACGCGCGCCGCACCCGGCGGCAGGAAGATCCGATCGGACGGCGTTTCCAAGGTCACCTCGAGGCGCGCCGGAGAGGCGGGCTCGTCCCCCAGCGGCAGGTCGCCGCCGGCGCCGGGCAGCAGGCGCTCGCGCCCCAGCTGGCCCTGCGCCCACAACCCGCCGCGGTAGCTCTGGGAGGTGGCGCCGGCCAGGCGCAGCCATTCTCCCGCCGGTTCGTCCGCCTCCTCCAGCGCCACCCGCAGCGCCCGGGCGCGGGACACCTGGATGCTCCGGATGTTGTTCAGGCTCACCGTCTCACGAAAACCCGACACCGCCCCGCCGGTCATCACCCCGGCCGCGAACGGGGAGCGCAGGCGCGGCAGCAGGGCGAAAAGCGGCGCCGCCACCGCCATGGCGATGAGCACCGAGGCGACCACCAGCCGTGGCGGCGGCCAGTCCGCCTTGCGTCCAGCGCCGAGCCGCCCGGCCATTCCCAGGAGTTCCAGGCGGGCCACCGCCATCACCACCACGGACAGGACGACGGGCAGATAGCCGATCAGGGTGACGTGCGTCGACGAGGCTATCCCGGCCACCCCGACGAGCGTCAGGAGAGCGGCGAACGAGGCGGTCCTGGCCGGCTGGGCGCTCCCCGGCAGGCGCACGGCGGCGACAAGCACGGCCAGGTGGGCGACTGGCCGCAGAATCCCGAACCGCAAGCCCCCGGCCATGACCACGATCACCACCACCAGCGGCGCCAGCAGATTCTCCACCCAGTTGGGCACCGGGGAGAGCGGGCGGCGCGACAAAGCGACCGCGACGGCCACCGTGGCGAAAAGCCCGGCCACCGGCCAGGTCACCACTCCGGTCAACGGCAGCGGCAGCGACAGCAGCAGCGCCAGACCGGCCAGCCAGCGCTGGCGCTCCAGGGCCCAGCCCGACCCCGCCCGCCGGGCCTCGCTCACCCCACCGGCGCCGCTTCCCTTCACCGCGCCCCTGCCAGCCGGTACACCGCGCCCGTCGCCGCCAGCGGCGGCAGGGGATCATCGCCGGGCCCCACTGCCTCGATCAATGCGAGCCTCTCCAGCAAGCCGCGAGCGTGGGCCACACCCATCCCGGGCGGCACCACCGACCCGCCCAGCACCAGTCCGACCGCCTCGCCCCGCCGCAGGGAATCCACCGCCGCGGTGGCCACCTCGCTCACCAGGTCCTCGAACCTGGCCAGCAGCGTCGCGTCGTCCCGCCGAGGCAGCTCCCGGTCCAGCACCAGAAACCGCGCCGGCCGTCGCCGCTCCCGCCGCTCCATGACGATGGGCCGCTGCTGCCGGGCGGTCTGCTTCCAGTGCACGTCGCGGCGATCGTCCCCCGGGCGGAACTCGCGTAACTGCTGCACCTCGCCCCCGCGCATCGCCACCGGACCCAGGCCTTGCAGCTCCCTCTCTCCCAGCGTCGTCCAGCGGGGAGCGGGCCCGAGAACGCGCCGCGGGTACACCAGCGCCTCGCCGGCCTGGCGGACCACCGCTGCCTTGACGAAAAAGGGGAGCGGCAGGCGCACCTCGATCCGCACCGCCGGCAACTGGTGTCGGCCGCGGCGCGGAAACGCGGTGGTCAAGGAAACGGTCGTCGCTCCCCGCGCCGGCACCGCCGGGATCAGCGCCTCGCCGGGAAGCCCCACCAGCCGGCACACCACCCCGGTTGCCGCGAGCCAAGGGGAACTGTTGCGCACCTCGATCACCACCGGCGCGGGGGCGCCGGCGAACACCTCCTTGGGCGGCGCCAGGCGGGCGGTGAGGTGGCGGAGAGTGTGCCGGGACAGCGAACCCGAAGCCACGAACGCTCCCATGGCCAGCGACAGCAACAGGTAGAGAGCGTTGTTGCCGGTGTTCAGGGCGGCGGCCGCCAGCACCGGCGTGGCCACCACGAACACCCACAAGGCGCGTCTTGGGGTCAGCGCGAAGCCCGGAAAGGCGAGCGAGAAGCGAGACGCCCTGCCGCTCACAACCCGACCGGTGTGGACTCCACGATCTCCCGAATCACCGCCCGCTCGCGCTCCGACCGGCTCCACCCTTCGCTCACTTCGGCGCCAGCCACGATGATGCGGTGCGCCATGGCCGGGATGGCCAGGCGAGCGATGTCATCGGGGATCACGTAGTCCCGTCCCTCGACCAGCGCCAGCGCCTGGCTGGCGCGCTTGAGCGCCAGCGCGCCGCGGGTGGACACGCCCAGCAACAGACCCGGGTGCGCGCGGGTGCGATGAACCAGCTCGAGCATGTACTCCACCAGCGGTGGCGCCACCCGCACCTGGCCCACGGCGCGCTGCAGCTCCAGCACATCGGCGGCCTCCAGAACCGGCACGAGCGCCTCCAACGCCTCCTCCACGCCGCCCACCTCCAACAGCGCCCGTTCCTCGTCGGGCGACGGATAGCCCAGCGAAATGCGCAACAGGAAACGGTCCAGCTGCGACTCGGGCAGCGGGTAGGTACCCAGGTACTCCACCGGGTTCTGGGTAGCCAGCACCAGGAACGGCTCCCGCAGCCGGTAGCGCTTCTTCTCCACCGTCACGGTGCGTTCGTTCATCGCCTCCAGCAGCGCTGCCTGGGTCTTCGGAGTGGCGCGGTTGATCTCGTCGGCGAGCAGCACGTTGGTGAAGATCGGCCCGGGGAGAAACTCGAATTCGCCGCGCTCGGCGCGCCACAGCGACACGCCGATGACATCCGAGGGAAGGGTGTCCGAGGTGAATTGGATGCGCGAGAACGCCAGGTTGAGGCATCGCGCCAGCGCCTGGGCCAAGGTCGTCTTGCCCACCCCGGGGATGTCCTCGATGAGCAGATGCCCGCGCGCCAGCAAGGCAGCGATCGTCCAGTCGATCATTTCGTCCTTGCCGCGAATCACTCCTGCCACCGCACGCTTGAGCGCCGCCAGCCGATCCATCACCGCCACACCTCTCACCTGCACCCCCGTTGCCTTCCAGCCCGGCGCCGCGACCGGCGAGATCAGGCTCCCAGACGGGCCGCGGCGGCCGCATCTAGCGGCGCGACCAGCAACCGCTTGGTGGCGAGGGCGGCGGCCATCGCCTCGCCCAGGCGCGCCTCCTCGGTGACAGGCAGGACCACATCGACGCCCAGTTGAAACGCCCGCATGCCGCCCAGATCAACGCCGCCCAGCACCGCCACCACGCACGCTCGCCGCACCGATGCAGTCCATGTGCACAACACACTCAGCCCCTCGCCCACTCCCATCCCCACCACCACCACCACCGCCCCCGCCTCCACCAGCGGCCGCGCGGCCTGCAGCGACGGCACCGCGAACGCCTCGAAGCCGGCCGCAGCCAGCGTGCCCAGGACCGCGTCCGCACGTACTCCGCATCCGTCGACGACCAGTGCCCGCCTCACGATTGCCCCTCCCGTACGTCGAGCAGCCGCAGCTCCAGCTGGCGGGGGGCGGCGGCCACCGCCAGCGCCGTCTCGCGAGCCATCAATCCGGCGCGCACGGACCTCTCCAGAGCGCGATCGAACGCCACCAGGCTCTGATTCTCTCCGTCGCGCAACAAGTCGGCCACCGCCGACGGCTCGAGGTTGCCCTCCATCAGGTGGGCGACGGTGGCGCGGGTGGCGCGCCACACCTCCACCACCGGCCGGCGCCCGTCCCTGTGCGGCACCAGTTGTTGGGTGAACGACCAACGTAGCGTGCGCGCGGCCCGGGAGCGTGCCTCCTCCCGCTCGCCCGGCGGAAACAGGCAGAGTAGGCGCGCCAGCGCCGTGGCGGTGTCCAGCCCGCGCATGCTGGTGAGCACCAGGTGCCCGGTCTCGGCCGCCTCCAGCACCAGCCGCGCCTCCTCGGGCGAGGAGATGCTGGAGACCATCAGCACCTGCGCGCCGTGTCGCAGCCCGTCCGCCAGCCCCTGGGCCAGGGAGGGCGTGTCGATTCCGACCTCGCGCTGGTTCACCGTGGCCATGCCGTGCCGGTGCAGGTACTCGATGGGGTCCTCGATGGTCTCCACGTGACACGCGCGGGTGGCGTTGATCTCACCGATCATCGCCGCCAGGGTGGTGGTTCGCCCGGAACTGGTCGGCCCGTTCACCAGGACGATACCGCTGCGCTCACCGCACGCCTCGCGCACTCCGGCAGGAAGCTGCAGCGCCTCCAGATCCGGCACCCGCTCGGGAATGGCGCGCATGGTCACCGCACAGCTGCCGCGCTGGGAAAAGACCGCGGCGCGAAAGCGGCTGACCCCGGGCACCGAGTAGGCGAAATGGGCGGCGCCGTGCTCTCGCCAGCGATTTGCCGCGTTCCCCGGAGCCATGGCCAGGAGGTGCACCACCATCGCCTCGGTCTGGAACGGAGTCAGCCGCTCCAGCCCCGGCAGCGGCACCGGTCGAATGCCTCCGTCCACCAGGATCTGCGGGGGGGATCCAACGGTGAACAGGAGATCGCCGCCCACGCCGGCGGCTGCCAGCGTCTCCGAGAGAAAACGGGGCAGGTCGAAGTGCAACATGACCATGGAGTATACGCCAAGACGCGCAGGGTATTCCGGGGCCGCACCCGGTCCGATTCGCCCCTCCCCGCCCCTCCCCCTGCGCCCCGCCCTCGGCTATCCTCGCGACGCGGCAGGAAGGCATGATCGTCCCGACCGTCATCGACTCGCTCGAGCGCCCCGAGCTGGCGCCATTCCGCACCCTGCGGCGCGCTGCGGAACACCGGCGGCAGGGCGTGTTCGTCGCCGAGGGAGGCGCGGTCGTCCAACGCCTGCTGGCGGCTGAGTTGGAGGTATGCTCACTGCTTCTCTCTCCGGCGTGGCTGGAAAGCCTCGCCCCGGCGCTGGCGTCGCGACGACCGGAGCCAGCCGTCTTCATCGCCGAGCATCACCTGCTGGAGCAGCTCATCGGGTTCCCTCTGCACCAGGGCGCCATGGCGCTGGCGCGCATCCCTCCGCCGCGGCCGCTGGACGCCGTCCTGGCCCGCGCGCCGCGCCCCTGGCTGCTGCTCGCCATCGACGACGTCACCAACTCGGAGAATGTCGGCACCATGGTGCGCTCCGCCGCCGCCCTGGGCGCCGCCGCGGTGATTGCCGGCGAGACCTGCGCCTCGCCGTGGCTGCGCCGCGCGGTGCGCGCATCCATGGGAGCGGCTTTCGCCGTGCCCATCGTCGAGACCGAGGATCTCGCCGCCACCCTCGAACACCTCCGGCGGCGCGGCGTCGCATGCCTCGCCGCGACTCCCCGCGCCACCCTTGCCATCTCGCGGGCTGAGCTGACCGCGGACTGCTGCCCGGTGGTGGGCCACGAGGGCCGGGGGGTCCGCCAGCAGGTCCAGGCGGCGTGCTCCGGGACGATCTCCATCCCCATGGCGTCCGGCGTCGACTCGCTCAACGTCGCAGCAGCGGCCGCGGTGCTGCTCTACGAAGCGGCCCGCCAGCGGACGCCCGGCCGTTAGGGTTTTTTTAGGTTCAGCCGTTCCTCCTGGCCTGCGGGCCCAGCCGGGCATCGGCCGCCGCAAACCCCACCTCGCCGGTGGCCTCGTCAAGCACCGCCACCGACACGCGGCAGTCTCCCTCCGGCACCTCGACGGTGAGATCGACGGCGAGCGTGCCGACGCGCGACATCTTGTCGGCCGGCACGACGATCTCGTGCTCCTGGCGGTCCAGCGGCGAGAGCTTGTTGCTCGCTCCAGCGGCCACCGTCCACACGGTGATCTTGCCGCGGTAGTCGTCGCCGGCCGGAAGCAGCGCGATCTTGTCGACCGGCACCAGCACCTTGACCGGCAGGGTGTAGCGCTTCTTTCCCGCCGGGCTGGGCTCGCCGAGCGTGGCGCGAATGGCCAGCGGGTTCTCCAGCACCCCGAAGGTCAGGCCCGCGTAGGCTCGGTCGGCCATGCGCATGGCCAGCGAACGCTCCAGCAAACCGGTACGGTACCGCAGGCGCAGATCGCCCCGCTCCTTCAGCTCGACGCGAATGTCGTGGTAGACATCTTCGCTGCCCGAACCGAGGGGGAAACCCAGCGAGTAGTACGTCTCCATCGCCTCTGAGATGCGCTGCAGGCCCTTGTCGAACTCGTTGGTGTTGATCACCGTGATGCCCCCAGTGACATTGGCCATGGCGATCATCGGATCCTGATAGTTCTGCAGGTGGAGCACCTCGATGTCGCCGAACACCGGCCGGCTGCCAGCCGTGCGCACGCTGGCGGGCTGGCGGCCGTACTCCGCGGACTTCTCCGCACCGGCCTTCAGCCCGCGGGCATCGATGGTGTAGAACGTCACGTCCGCGCCTGCCGCCCAGCGCGCCAGCTCCTGCCACAGACCGGTCGTCTCGTAGCTCTGGAACTCGGTGTCGCCCATCCGAGCCTGGGGAAAGAACTCGGTGAGCAGTTGGAACGTCTCGATCCCCGGCGTCCGCGGCAGGCCGTCAGAAACGTAGAGCACCGACTTTCGCCCGGGCACGCCGCTCATGGTGCGGAGCAACAGCTTGAACGCCCCCACGGTCTGCTCCGTGTGATCTCGAATCTGTTGCGCTGCCATGCGGGCGGTCACGAGGGCCTGGTCGAGAATCACCGCCCGCACCGCCTGGTCCTGGGTCTGGCGCTCCGCCAGATCCCGGATCTGGCGCTCGGCCATAGCCCGGTACGTCTGGTGGCCGCCCACATTCGCGGTGCTCTTGCGCATTTCCTCGAGGAGATACGCGATCTCGTCGCCGTTGCTGGTAAGCGGACTGACGATGCGCAGCGAGTTCTCGTACACCGCCACCATGGCCATGTCGGGCGGCCGCACGGTGCGCCGCACATACTCGGCCACCCGCCCGAGAATGTGGTTGCGGTTGAAGACGGTGGTGTTGGCGCTGTCCACGAAGATCACCTGAACCCGCCGCTGGCGGGGGGGCATGGGCGCCTCGGCGATCGTGGCAGCCCCCTCCAACTCTGCGCCGGAGTCGGCGCCCATCGTCTTGACGGCGCGCGTATAGGCGCCGAAGTACTCGATCTCAAGCAGCTTCCCGTTCACGTACAGGAGGAAGTCGTCGCGGGTGAGGCCCGAGATCACGTTCCCGCTCTTGTCCTGCACGGTGACTTCGACGTTGCCGACGTTGACGTCGACGCGGTCGACGAACCGCGCCTGGCTGTCCTGCCCGTGGGCGAGGCCGGCCGCCAACGCTGCCAGACACCCCGCGGCGAGCACCCCGCCGCGGGCCGGCCTGCGCACAAACCCTGGTTCACGCGTCATGATCTACTCCTTATTCTTCACTACGCTCGTAGTTCTCGGCGGGTAACAACCGCCCGGAAACCTCGCCGAAGCCGACTCTGAAACCGGCCCCCTGGGCCCATCCGGTCATCACCACGCGGTCTCCGTCCTCCAGGAACGTCCGCCGCTCGCCGGTGGACAGCGAGATCGGCTCCTGCCCCCGCCAGGTGAGTTCGAGCAGACAGCCGCGAGAGCCTCGCTGCGGCCCCGAGATGGTGCCCGAGGCGAGGAGATCGCCGGGCCGAAGGTTGCAGCCGTTGACCGTGTGGTGGGCGAGTTGCTGGCAGACGTTCCAGTACAGGTACTTGAAGTTCGACGCGATGATTCTCTCCGGCGCGGGCATGTTCGCCGTCTGCAGCGCCACCTCGAGCTGCACGTCGAACGCCCAGTCGCCCGCCGCCCGCAGGTACGGCAACGGTTCGGGATTCTGCGGCGGTCCGGCGCAGCGGAACGGCTCCAGGGCATCGAGGGTCACCACCCACGGCGACACCGAGGTGGCGAAGCTCTTGCCCAGGAACGGACCCAGGGGCACGTACTCCCACTTCTGGATGTCGCGGGCGCTCCAGTCGTTGACCAGCACGAAGCCGAAGATGTGCTCGGCGGCATCGGCCGCGGCAATGGGCTCGCCCAGCCGGTTTCCCGGCCCCACCAGAAAGCCCATCTCCAGCTCGAAGTCCATGAGCCGGGAAGGCGCCAGACGGGGCGGCAGGCTCTCGTCCGGACACACCTGGCCCCACGGCCGGCGCACACCCGTGCCGCTGACCACCAGCGACGAGGCGCGCCCGTGGTAGCCCACCGGAAGATGCAACCAGTTGGGCTGCAACGCGTTGGCCGCGCCACGGAACATCGTGCCAAGGTTGGTGGCGTGTTCCCGGGAGGAGTAGAAGTCGGTATAGTCCCCCACCTCGGCGGGAAGGAGCATCTCGATCTGCGAGCGCGGCACGACGGCCGCTTCTCGCAGCCCATGGTCATCGCGCAGCCGGGGTTCGTCGTGGCGCAGCAGCCCGATCAGCGCTTCCCGGGTTGCCCGCCATACCGGCCGACCCGCCGCCAGCAAGGCGTTGAGGCTCGCCTGGGCGAACAGGCGTCGCCCCCCCACCGGCGGCGGAAGCACACCCGCCTCGTCCAGTACCGACAGGTCGACGACGAACTCGCCCAGCGCCACGCCGGCGCGCGCGGGCCGTCCGGCGGCAGGCCGGAAGACGCCGAAGGGCAGATTCTGGATGGGAAAGTGCGACTCTCGCCCCACCTCGACGAACGATTTCAGGCTTGCGTGGGAGGTGTGCTCCACCGGCCCTCCATGTCCCTACAACCGCAGACCCCGCGAAATCAATCCAGCAATCCGAAGGCCCGCAAGTCGGCCAGCGGCTCATCCACCGAGCAGCTTGCGAACGAGGTCAGGCCGAACCGGCGAGCCGCCGCCAGCGCCTCTAGGGACACCGCATGGTCGCGCCAGGCAAACCCGGAATCGGTGAACACGAAGGCGTCTGGATCCTCATCCCCGAGTACCTCGCCGATACCGGCGGCGTCAAGGCCGTGGCTGCGTGCCAGCACCGCGGCGGCGAACAGGTTGAGGAAACCATGCACCGGGCACCCCAGGCCATGATCCAGGTGCCGGAAGGGGTGGTGCAGCCCCTGGGTGGCCTTGATCAGCACGCCGTGGTCGCGCGCCGCGGCCACGGCGCCGGCCAGCTCATCCAGGGCCGGCACCGTCGCGGCGCTCGCCCCGCCGCAGCGCACCTTGAGGCACACCGGGGTGGCCGG
>JBBINC010000056.1:0-18179 GCA_037444085.1 Acidobacteriota bacterium
TGCCCGTGTCGGTGCCCGTGTCGGTGCCCGTGTCGGTGCCCGTGTCGGTGCCCGTCTGTCACGGTGACCGCGACCGTGTCGGTGCCCAAGACGGTGTCGGTGAGCGCCAGGCTCCCCGCCTCGCGGTCAGCCGGTGAGGTTGGCGAGCCCCGCCTCGCGAGCCCAGGCCAGCGCCTGGCGCCACTCTTCGTTGGTCAGCCTGCGCGACAGCTCCGGGATACCCGGAGCGCGGTGCTCGGGCCGGTACTGGCTCATGATGTTCACCGCCGTGCCCGGCCCGAGCTCGGCCGCCACCCAGCGCACGAACCGGTCGGTGCCGGCGAGGTTGTTGGGCAGCACCAGGTGCCGGATGAGCAGCCCTCGCCGCGCCACCCCCCGCTCGTCGACGGCCAGCACGCCCACCTGCCGGTGCATCTCCCGGATCACCGCCGCCGCCACCTGCGGGTAGTCGCGCGCCCCTGCCGAGTACGTTGCCGCCGCCTCGGAGTCCTGGTACTTGAAGTCCGGTAGGTAAATGTCGACGATCCCATCGAGCAGGGCGATGACCTCGGGGTTATCGTACCCACCGGTGTTGTACACCAGCGGCAGGCGCAGGCCGCGGGGGACGGCCTGGCGCACGGCGCGGACGATGTGGGGCGCGACGTGCGTCGGCGTGACGACGTTGATGTTGTGGCACCCGCGGTGTTGCAGCTCCAGCATCATGTCGGCGAGCGCCTCGATCGAGATGTAGGACCCGTCGCCGCGGTGGTTGATCTCCCAGTTCTGGCAGAAGCAGCACAGCAGGTTGCAGTTGGAGAAGAAGATCGTCCCCGAACCGCGGCGCCCCACCAGCGGCGGCTCCTCGCCGAAGTGCGGCGCCGCACCGTGCACCTTCAGCCGGGCCGTGGAGCTGCACACCCCCGTCTCACCGGCGAGCCGGTCCGCTCCGCAGCGCCGGGGGCACAGCTCGCAGCTCGCCAGCATCCCCCACAACCGCTCCGCGCGCGCCGCCAGTTCGCCGGAACGGGCCAGCGCCAGGTACCCCGGCTCCCACCCCGTCGCCCCTCCCTCCGTCGTTCCTGCCAGACGACTCGTCCGGCTGCACGCCAGCGGCGCCACCGCCAGTAACGCCGCCACCTCCGCCGAGCTCCTCACGAACGAGCGACGCGTCGAGCCCATGAGCACCTCCCGGGCAGCACGCCCACGTTGACAATTATCGGTTCCGGGATGCGGCCGCGCAAGCTGCGGGGACGGCCCATACGCGGCACGCGGCGCCGACGCGCCGTTCGCGACCGGCGATTCAGGCACCCCTGGGCCCCGGTGAAAAAAGGGCGGGCGGGGCGCGCACTGACGCGTATCGGCGGTTGGCTGTGAACTGGCGATGGTGCCGGAGGTGGGAGTCGAACCCACACGGGCTCGAGGCCCGGGGGATTTTGAGTCCCCTGCGTCTGCCATTCCGCCACTCCGGCGCGCCGGCCATTGTCGGGCAGCCGCTGGCGGCGGTCAAGTACAATCTCGGCATGGCCACCGCCGCGGAGCAGATCGCCACCTCTCTCGCCAGCGCCTACCCGCTGACCTTCATCGTCTCGCCGGAGGAAGACCGCATCGAGCGCCTGCTGCAGCGCTTCGCCGCCGGCGCCAAGCCCCAGCCGCTGCCGATGTCCACCTGGAACTGCCTGCAGGGCTTCGCCGACCAGCCCGGCACCACCGAGGCGGCCACGGCGCTCGCCTGGGTCGCGGCGCAGGCGCCGCGCGGGCTGTTTCTGCTCAAGGACCTCCCGGCGCTTCTGCCAGGCAACCGGCCGTTGCTGCGGGCGCTGCGCGACACCGCCGCGGCGGTGCGAAACACCGGCAAGTTCCTGTTTCTCATCACCTCCGACCTCGAGGTGCCGGACGAGTTGAAGCCCATGACCTATGTCGTCACCTCGCTGTTCCCAGACGAGAACGAAATCACGGCCCTGGTCCAGGGTCTGCTGCAACAGTCTCGCCGGGCCAGCGACAGCGCCACGGTTGAGGTCCTGGTGGCGGCGCTGCGCGGCATGAGCCTGTCCGAAGTGGAGCACCTGTTGCGGCGTCTGCTGGGCCGCCACCAGGCGCTGGACGAGCGCTTCATGGCCGACGTGCTGGCGGAAAAGGAGCAGATCACCCGCAAGGAGGGAATCCTGGAGTTCGTGCCGCCCACCACTCGCATGGCCGACGTGGGAGGGCTCGATCAGCTCAAGAGATGGATGCGCCAGCGCGCCGCCCTGTTCACCCCCGAGGCGCGCGCTCAGGGCCTGCCGAAGCCGCGCGGCGTGCTGCTCATGGGCATGTCGGGTTGCGGCAAGTCGCTCGCCGTGAAGGCAGTGGCGCACGAGTGGAAGCTGCCGCTCTTTCGCCTCGACATGAACCTGGTCTTCGCCGGTGTGCAGGGCAACCCTGAATGGACCTTCCACCGTGCTCTGCAGGCGGTCGAGGCTGTCGCCCCGGCGGTCCTGTGGATCGACGAGGTGGAGATGGGCGTGGCGGGGTACGCGGAGGGGGAGACCGGGCCGCTGCGCCGCATCTTCTCCACTTTCCTGACGTGGATGCAGGAGCACGCTGCCGACGTGTTCGTCGCGGCCACCGCCAACCGCATCCAGTTGTTGCCCGCCGAGGTGATCCGCAAGGGGCGCTTCGACCAGGTGTTCTTCATCGAGTTACCCACCGAGGAGGAGCGCAAGGAGATCCTCGCCATTCACATGCGCAAGCAGCGCCTGGATCCGGGCACCTACGACCTGGTCCTCCTGGCCTCCGCCACCAAGGGGTGGAACGGGGCGGAGATCGAGCAGGCGGTCATCTCCGCGCGAATCTCGTGCTTCGCCCAGAACCGGCCGGTGGAGGAAAAAGATCTGCTCTACGCGGCGGGACAGATCGTGCCGCTGTCCTACACCATGGCGGAGCAGATCAAGTCCATCCGCGCCTGGGCGCGCACCCGCGCCCTACCCGCCACCACGCCCACCAAGCCTGAGATGTAAGGCACCGGGCGCCAGGGAAGCAGGTGAGAAGAGGAGACCGATGGGGAGCACGTCGAGCGTGGCATCAGACCTCTAGGGCTCCATCTGGCTGGCCGAGCCAGCCGGCGCTCACCCTCCCATGCGCGAGCGGTACTGGACGCGGAACTCCAGCTCCACCTCGCCGGCGCGGATAACGTCGCCGGCGTGCAGCTTGGCGCTCCTCACGCGCTCGCCGTTGACCAGCGTGCCGTTGGTGGAGCCCAGGTCCACCACGTAGAAGGCGCCCTCCTTGCACACCCCCTTCAGGTGCTGACCCGACACGGTGGGATCGGCGAGGGCGACGGTGTTCGGCCCGCTCGCGCGCCCCAGCGCAAATGCCTTGTCCAGTGGAAGAACGAAGGTGCGCGGGACCTTGCGCGGCTCCTTGACGACCACCACCGCCTGCTCGTCCAGCACGGTGGTGCGATCAGGGCGCTCGTCCAGCGGCTGCTTGGCGAAGACGTCCGGATCGAGGGCGGTCTCCGGCGCATCTGCGGCGCTCGCCACGATCTGCGTCTTGCTCAGAGCATGGACCTCCGGCAGCCGGCAGCGCGAGCGCTCCACCTCCCATTCGGCCAGAGGAGCCCCACAGCGCTCGCGCTGCCGCCGCCGCTCCTCGGCCCGCTGGCGGAGCCACAGCGCCACCCCCAGAGCCAGGCCGGCCAGGGCCACGACACCGATCACGAGCACCACGGGATTCATGCGCGCGGGCATGGGTGCGGCCGGCTCGCGCACCGGCGCCGCCGTCGGCGCCGGAGTCGGCGGCTGGGTCGGCCGCCGCCGCCGCGCGCGCCTCTTCCACACCGCGCGTCACGGTCGCTGCCAGCGGAGCCTGCACCGGACCGAGGTAGGTGCCGCGGGTGAGCAACGCCAGCCGGCGCAGGGCACGGTCGTCCAGCTTGCGGCCGAGCCCGATGGCGACGATGCGCACACGGTTGACCTCGCACAGCCGGGCGACGTCCTCCAGCGTCGTGGCGGAGTTCTCGTCGACCCCGTCGGTGGCCAGCACGATCACTCCCCCACCCGGCAAGGCGCGCGCGGCGGTGAAGATCGCGTCGTGGAGAAGCGTGAAACGGCCAGCCGGTTGTAGCTCGGCGAGTGCCTCAAGCACCCGGGCGCGGTTCGACCCGATCGGCGCCAGCCAGCGAGGCGCATCGTCGAACGCCATCAACGCCAGGTCTGCGTCCGCAGGGAGGCTCGCCGCCACCTCCGCGGCAAGGCGCCGGACGTCGTCAATCTCGACCGGCCGCAGCGAACGGCTGGTGTCGACGGCGATGACCACCGGCTGCGCCGCCGCAGCGACCGCCAGGGCCAGGCAACTCAGGCCGATCCACGGCGTGCGTGGGTGCATGCTGCCGTGCTACCGCGTGAGGGATGGTACGCATGTGATCCGCGTGACCGCGCGCGCCGCCCGCGGTCGATCGAGGAGAACGGCTGGACCTTGTGATCTACCGAACGCCCCGCAGCGCGAGGACGAGGGAAGCCGCTCTACGCCGGCGCATTCCCGCAGCGTCGCTGCGGTTTCGAGGTCGGCGCGGTGGTCAGCGCACCGTGATCGAGGCCACGAACTCGCCACGGTTATTGCGAATATCCTTGTCGTTGGGCCCGAGGAAGAAGCGGCCGTCCACCTTCACCACGAACGACGCTTCCGCCCCCACGAGAAACGGCGTCCCGTCCTCGCCGATCTTGCCCACCAGGGCCACGTGCTGCGCGTCGGGGACAACGTTGTACTTCGCCCACTCCGGATGCCCAGGAACGCCGTCAGGACCGCTGCTCACCGTGGCATTGGCGAACACCTCGCCGGCGGCCTTGACGATGACTTTGTTACCGAGCACCAGATCGAGCCCGGTGTCGGTCCACGACTGAGTACCCGCCACGACCACATCCCTGGTCACAGGCTTCGAGCACGCAGCGACCGTGAGAACGAGTAGTACGGCGATCGAGCGAACGGCTATGGCTTTCATGTCCTCACACCTTCCTCAGCGAGCGGCACCCGCGCCGGCCGCAAGATTGTAGTGGACACGGCGCGCCGGCGACAAGCGATCCTGCCACGGTGGCATCATCCGAGGACAGGCGAGGCTCGCGGGCGAGCACCGCAACGCTGCCGAGGCTGGCACCGGTCTTGTAGGATGGTCACCCGATGGGGTTGCTCAAGGACCGACGCTTCCGGCTCGCCCTCGAGCTCTCGCTCGTGGCTCACCTGCTGCTGCTGTGGCTGGCCCCGCAGGGTCATGAGCTGGTTGCGGCGCTGCTGCACGCGGCGATGCCACCCCCCGCGCCCGCCCCGCAGACGGAACAGCCCATCCGATTCGAGCTGGTGGAGTTGCCCGACACCCCCGAGCAGTCCCCCAGGCGACCCGACGCCCCCGCGTCGGATCGCAGCCGCCGTGCCAGCGGCGGTGAGGGGAACCCCGGCGCGGATCGCCCGGAGGTACGCGGCAGCACCTGGGAGCTGCGCGCCAGCCCCGGCGGGCAGCCGGCGGTGCCGCCACCCTCGGCACCCCAACGCCCGCAGGCACGGGCCGAGCCGCCCGAGGAGGAAGCCGAGCGAGTTGCGGAAACCGGGAGCGCTGCGGTGCTCGAGCCGGTCCCCGACACCTCTCGCGAACCCGCGCAGCAGCGGCCGGTCTTGCAGGGGCTTTCCCCGATGCGTGCTCCCTCCACCCTCGGCGCCGCCACCCCCGACCGCCGCGGCGGCCAGGCCGACCTCGGCCCCCTGTCCTTCGACACCCAGTGGTACGACTGGGGCCCGTACGCCGCCGAGATGCTGCGCCGGATCCGCTACCACTGGCGCATTCCCGAGATCGCCATGCTTGGCGTCCAGGGCGTGGTCCGTATCCACTTCAAGATCGAGCGGGACGGCCGCGTCACCGGCCTGGAAATCCAGCGGGAGTCGTCCCATCCCCCCATGGACTTCGCCGCTCGCGACGCCATCCTCAACGCCTCGCCGCTGCCGCAGTTGCCGGCTGACCTCACGGGCATCGAGCGCGAGGGGGTGACCATAACCTTTTTCTACAACGTCCGTCCTCCGGACGACGGGAGGTAGTCGTGTTCGATTGGCTGGTCAAAGGCGGCCCCGTCATGATCCCCCTGGCGCTGCTCTCCATCGTCGCTCTCGCCATCATCCTCGAGCGGCTTTGGGCGCTGCGCCCGGCACGCTTTTTGGACCCCGCACAGGTCGCCGTCCTGTCCGAGCTGCTGGCCGCCAAGGACTACCCGCGCGCCGGCGCCTACTGCCGGGATCGCGAGGGCCCGTTCACCACGCTGGTGGGGACACTCATCGACAACCGGACGGCACCCTACGAGGAGCTTCGCGAGTTGCTGGAGGATACCGGACGACACCAGCTACGCCAGCTCCAACGCGGCCTCCCCGCGCTCTCCACGGTGGTCTCGGCGGCGCCGCTTCTGGGATTGCTGGGCACCGTCCTGGGCATGATCAAGGTGTTCGAGAGCGTGTCGTTGTCGGGGGCGGTGCGCGGCGAGCAGCTCTCCGCCGGCATCGCCACCGCCCTCATCACCACGGCCACCGGGTTGATCATCGCCATCCCCGTCCTGTTCCTGCACTCCTACCTGGAGAGTCGAGCGGACGAGCTGTTGCACGCCATCGAGGCGCGTACCATCGAGCTCGCGCACCTGGTGCGGCGGGGCGTCGAGGAGGACGTGGCATGAGGTTCGCCCGCACCGCCCGGCGCCCGCCGCGCATTGACATCTCGCCGCTCGTCGACGTGGTGTTCCAGCTGCTGCTGTTCTACGCGGTCACCACCCAGTTCGTGGCCGAGGAGCGGCTCAAGTTGCTTCTGCCCGAGGCGCGGACGGCGGAGCAGCAGGCCGGCGAGAAGCCCAAGGTGGCAGAGGTCCTGGTCACCGCCGAGGGCCGCATTCTGGTGGAGGGGCGGGACGTGCCCGAGCCGCTGCTCGAGCAGGAAATCCGCCGCGTAGTCGGAAGCTCACCCGAGCGGTCGTTGACCATTCGCGGTGATCGCGGCGCCAACTACGGTGCAGTCATTCGGGTGCTGGATATCGCCCGCCAGGTCGGCGCCCGATCCATCAACATGTCGGCGGTCAAGCCACCCGAGTCGCCCCGCTAGCGCTCGCGCGCCCCAGTCCGCCACCGAGGAGAGCTGGCCGAATCGTCTGGCGTGTGGAGCACCACGCAGCCGGAGAGTGAGGGTGCCCCGATCCGCTACGCAGTCTCTGCCCCCGCCTCCTCGGCACACGCGGCCACGACGCGGCGCAGCGCCGCACCTACCTCCAGCCCCACCGCGGCCAGCGCCGGCTTGCCGACGATGCTCATCGCCCCGGCCGGGTTCATGGCGCGCACGATCGTCGCGCCTCCCTCCACCGACACCGTGACGTTGCAGGGCAGCAGCACCCCCACCTCGGGGGCGACGGTGAGAGCGCGGTGGGCGGACGGCGCATGGCACGCCCCGAGAATGAGGTACGGCTCTCGGTCGACGTCCAGCTTGGCTTTCAGCGTGGCCTGCACATCGATCTCGGCCAACACGCCGAACCCCTCGGCGGCCAACGCTTTCCTCGCCTTGGCGACAGTTTCGGAAAAGGACGAGGCCGATCGGGCTTGGAACGCAACAGTCCCTTCCTGCATGGTCACCTCCCCATGGCCCTGGCACCAGCCCAGGAGTCTCGAGAAATTCAGGCTGGTCGTGGCCTGCGAACGCGAATCCCTGGCGCCTCCCGGGCGCCACTGGTCACGAGGCTCAGGTGAAGCCGCCGGTTCCGCACGCGGCGCGGCTCGGCGCGCCGCACGGAGCCGGCGCATTCCCCACCACCGACGCGAACGTGGAATGAACCCGCTGGACACTGTCGGCCCCGCATCGCGGGCACCTCACCCCGTCGGCGCCGGCGCCGATGCGCTGCAACACCTCGAACCGCTCACCGCAACTCGAGCATCGATACTCGTACAAAGGCATCCCGTCTACCCTCCGCACCGTCCCCACAGAGAGTCCCAGAGGTTGGTGGGGATCCCCTGCGGGAAGGCCTCATCCGTACTGACGATGGTCGCGCAGCTCCGGCACCGCCAGAGCAGCGACCCTCACGCAGGAACCGGCTGCAACCGCCCGCCGCAAGCGCGGCAGCGGCCGGCCTCGATGGCCATACCCTCCTCGCTCATGGCTCGCGTCCATTCCCTCTCTGCGGGCCGCACGCACCCTCGTTCCTGCTGCCGTTCTGACGCCGGCCCCCGGCCGGCCCGGGCACCGCTCAGGTGGGCACCCCCAGGCGGGGCAGGATCACCCACTGCAGCAGCGCCCAGGCGACGACCACTCCAACCACCGCCAGCAACTCACCACCGCTCATGCGCCCTCCCCGATGATTGCGGCGCGGCCCTGGGCGATCTCGTCGCGCTCGGCGTTGATGTGCCTCTCCAGGGAGTCGCACACCGAGTGGCAGATGGAGAAGACGGCAGGATCGACGATGCGATAGAACGCGCTCACCCCTTCCCGCCGGCAATCCACGATCCCCGCCCGGCGCAGCACCGAGAGGTGCTTGGAGACGTTGGCCTGGCTCCCGCCGACCTCGCCCAGGATGGTGCTGACGCACATCTCGCCGCGCTGCAGGGTGTGCAGGATCTTCAGGCGCGTCGGATCGGCCATCGCCCTCAGGCGATCGGCGATCCGCTCGAAGAGCTGTTCGGAAGCCATTCCCAACTCACCCCCCGACGAAAGACATAACCATGCGGCAATGTACGAATGTTCCCGTGTGTCGTCAAGGGGTTCGCGAGCCCAGGCGACTCGCCGGCGGGGGCTCACATCACCTCCTCGACGTGCCAGGAGAAGATCTTCAACTTCTCCCCGCACTCGCGGCAATGTTCCTGCAGTGCAGCCACCAGGCGCTGCGACGCCTCCGCCGCCACCACCGTGAAGATCACCGCCGAGGTGGCGGGAAACGCCCGCGATCCCAGGCGCAGTCCGGTGGTCCCCATGCCAATGGCGCTGGGGATCTCGGTGAACCCCGCCACCCCCTCGGCGTGGGAGAGGAAGACCTCCAGTTCCTCCTTGCGCGACTCGTCGACGATCAGCATGAGCAGCTTCATGTCTGCCTCACTCGCGAACCTTGAGAGCACGCAGGATGGAGATCATCGGGCACCACCTGGTGAACGCCGACTGCAACAGGTTCAGCCCCACGAAGGCGGTGAACAGGTAAAACCCCGGGTGCACCCAATGGCCCAGCGCCACCGACAGCAGCACGAAAAACCCCGCAATCGCCCGAAGGTAGTCGTTGATGGTCATCGCATTCTCCTTATCTCGTCCCGGCCGGCCCCGGCCTCAGGTGCCGGGGTCGCCGTCCACGGTCAGCGCCTTCTCCACGCCGACGGTCTTCAAGTACATGTAGTAGAGGAGCGGGATCACCACCAGGGTGAGCGCCGTGGCGACCACCACGCCCGAGATCAGCGCCACCGCCAGTCCCTGGAAGATGGGGTCGAGGAGAATCACCGCTCCGCCCACCACCAGCGCCGCCGCGGTGAGGGCGATCGGGCGGAAGCGCACCGCCCCGGCCTTGATCACCGCGTCTTCCAGCTTCTCGCCGGCTTCCAGCTCCAGGTTGATGAAGTCCACCAGCAGGATCGAGTTGCGCACGATGATGCCGGCCAGCGCGATGAAGCCGATCATCGAGGTGGCGGTGAAGAACACTCCGCCGAGCCCGTGCGCCGGCAGGATGCCGATCAAGGTCAGCGGGATCGGCGCCATGATGATGAGCGGCGTGACGAAGGATCGAAACCACCCCACCACCAGTAGGTAAATGAGCACCAGCACGGCGGCGAAGGCGATGCCCATGTCGCGGAACACCTCGTAGGTGATGTGCCACTCGCCGTCCCACTTCAAGGCGTAGCGGGTCGAGTTGGTGGGCAGGTGGGTCGAGAGCACCTCAATGGGTTGTCCGTCTCCTCCTCGCAGCGCTCGCACCCGTTCCTGCATGGCCATGATGCCGTACACGGGCGCCTCGGCGGCGCCAGCCATCTCCGCCACCACGTAGGTCACCGGTTGGGTGTTCTTGTGGTAGACGAAGCGCTCGCGCCCGCCCTCGACCGGCGTCACCAGCTCGGCCAGCGGCACCAACCGGCCGCCCGCGCCGTGCACCGACAGCGACATCAGCCCCTCCACCGAGGAGCGCTGGGCGCGGTCGAGGCGCAGCACGATGGGAACTCCGTCGCGGGCCTCCTCCACGTGCAGCAGCCCCGCCTCGGCCCCGGCCAGCGCCACCCGCACGGTGCGCACGACGGCCTCCGGCGTGACCCCCAGGCGCATCGCCTTGTCCCGATCCACCTCGAAGGTGACCTGCGGGTTCGCCGCCTCCACGTACCAGTCCACGTCCACCACCCCCGGGGTGGCTTCGAAGATCTGCCTGACCTCACCGGCCAGCCGCAGCCGCTCGTCGAAATCGGGTCCGTAGATCTCCGCCACCATGGTCGAGAGCACCGGCGGACCCGGCGGCACCTCGGTGACCTTGACGTTGGCGCCGGTACGCGCCGCGATCGGTGCCAGCAGTTCGCGCACCGCGATGGCGAAGGGGTGGCTGGCGCGGGCGCGATCGTGCTTGGGCAGCAGGTTCACCTGCAGATCCGCCACGTTCGGCCCGGAGCGCAGGAAGTAGTGGCGCACCAGCCCGTTGAAGTTGAACGGGGCGGAGGTGCCGGCGTACACCTGCACGTCGCTCACCTCGGGAAGGGCGCGCACCGCCACCGCCAGTTCCCGCGCGATGGCCGCCGTCTCCTCCAGCGTCGTCCCCTCCTCCGTGTCCACCACCACCTGGATCTCACTCTTGTTGTCGTACGGCAGCATCTTCACCGTTACCACTTCCCAGGCCACCAGCGCCATGGAGATAAGCAGCAGCACCACCACTCCCGCCAGCAGCGCCCAGCGGCGCCAGGCACGCGCCAGCAGCGGTGTGAAGATCCACGAGTAGAAACGATGGAGGCGGACCTCGGCCGCGGTCTGCTGGTAGGGAGCCTCGGCGGCCGCGCCGGCGTGCTCCTCGGCGTAGCGCCTAAACAGCTTGAAGGTCAGCCAGGGCGACACGACGAACGCCACCAGCAACGAGAACACCATCGCCGCCGAGGCGTTGATCGGTATCGGGCGCATGTACGGGCCCATCAACCCGGTGACGAAGGCGAGCGGCAGCAGCGCCGCCACCACCGTGAAGGTGGCCAGGATGGTCGGGTTGCCCACCTCGTCCACCGCGTACACCGTCGTCTGGCGCGGCCTCCCCCAGCCGAGCTGGTAGTGCCGGTGGATGTTCTCCACCACGACGATGGCGTCGTCGACGAGAATGCCGATGGCGAAGATCAAGGCGAACAGGGTGACGCGGTTGAGGGTGTACCCGAACAGATACGAGGAGGCGAGGGTAAGCGCCAGCGTCATCGGCACCGCGACGAGCACCACGATGGCCTCCCGCCGCCCCAGGAAGAACGCCATCAGGATGACCACCGACAACGTCGCCAGGGCCATGTGGAAGATCAACTCGTTGGACTTCTCGTTGGCGGTGAAACCGTAGTCCCGCGTCTTGGTGACCTCCACGTTGGAGGGCACCACCGGTCCGCGCAGTCTCGCCATGCGCGCGTCCAGATCGCGCACCATGTCCACCGCGTTGGTGCCGGGCTTCTTGGCGACCGCCACGGTCACCGCCGTGGCGTCCAGGTGTGCCGGCAGATTCTTGTGCGCCCCACCGGCCCCAGCCAGCATCCACACATACTGGCCCGGCTCCTCGCCGCCGTCCCATATCGAGGCGATCTCACGCAGATACACCGGCTTGCCGTTGTACACGGCGATCACGGCGTTGCCCACCTCCTCCGCGGTGCGGAACAGCGAGCCCACCTCGACCAGCGTCTCGGTGTTGGTGCTGGAGAACGACCCGGCGGGTAGCTTCCAGTTCAGACCACCGAGGGCCTGGTAGGCCTGCAGCAGCGAGACCTGGTGCGAGGCCAGCCGCTCCCGGTCGAAGTCCACCCGCACCACCCGGCGCTGGCCGCCGATCACCCACACCTGCGCCACGCGGGGGTGGCGAGACAACTCCGCACGCACCTCGTCGGCGATCCGCCGCAGCTCGACCGGCGAGGCTTCCTGCGACCACAGGGTGTACGCCACCACCGGCACGTCATCGATGGAGCGCGGCGCCACCACCGGCGGCAGCGCCCCCGCCGGCAGCGCCGGGGTGAGTTCGGCCACCTTGGCGTGGATGCGGGTCACCGCCTCGTCGGGGTCGGAACCCACCAGAAAGCGGGCGATGATCATCCCCCCCGATGGCTGCGAGGTGGAGTAGACGTACTCGACGTTGGCGATCTCTGAGATCGCCTTTTCCACCGGGTCGATGAGGCGCCTCTCCACTTCCCGCGTTGAGGCGCCGGGGTACGCGAGGAACACGTCGATCATCGGCACCTTGATCTGGGGTTCCTCCTCGCGGGGCGTGACCAACACCGCAAAACCGCCAAGCAGCAGGGAGAACACCACCAACAATGGGGTCAGCTTGGATTCCAGGAACGCCTTGGCGATCCGCCCCGAGGCGCCCAGCGGACGCCGGGTCATCTTGAGACGGAGTGCCTGGCGGCGCGCCTCTTCCGCCGACGGCGGGCTCTTGCGTGCGTCCGGGGTGCTCACGACCGCACCTCTTCGACCGGCGCGCCGTCAGTCGGCGCGCCCGACAGCCCCACCAGCACCTCCTCGCCGCCCTTGAGGCCCGACAGCACCGCCACCGCCCCGCCGTCCAGCCGCTCGCCGACGGTCACCGCGCGGGAGCGTGCCAACCCCTGGGCGTCGCGCACCACCACCAGGTCGAGGCCACCGTGGCGCAGCAGTGCCGCGGCCGGGATCGCCACCACCGACCTGCTTCCCACCGCCACGCTGGCACGGCCAGCGACGCCAGCCGGCACCTCGAAACCGGTCAGCGCTACCTTCACGGCCACGGTGTGGGTCATCGGATCGGCACCCGGCGCTCGTTCTTCGATCACCCCGTCGATGACCCCCAGCTCCGGCATGGAGTCGATGCGCACCGGCACCCGCTGCCCGACCGCCAACCCACCGCTGGCGCTCTCGGGAACCGCCACGGAAAGCCTCCGGCCGGTGGCCGACTCGATCATCACCAGCGGCCGCCCCGGGGCCGCGAGGTCACCCACCTCCACCAGCTTGGCGGCAATGCGCCCGGCAAATGGTGCCACCACGCGAGACTCCCTGGCCACGGAAGCGGCCGCCTCCACCGCCCCCTGCGCCTGCTGCACAGCGCCCCTGGCCTGCTCGTACTGCATGCGCGCCACGTCTACCTCCAGCTCCGAAGCGGCCTGCTTTTCCACCAGCGCACGGAACCGTTCCCAGTTGCGCTGAGCCAGGGCCAGCGCCGCGTGTGCCTGGGCCAGCGCCCCGCGCGCCTGCGCCTCCTGGCCCTGCGCCGTGGCCGGGTCGATCTCCACCAGCACCTGGCCGGCGCGAACGGCATCGCCTGCCTTGACGGACACCCCGGTCACCGTCGCCATGACCCGGCTGGAGACCGCCGCCACCCGGCTTGCCTCCACCACCCCGGGGACTTCGACGCTGGCGGCAACGACGCGCGCTTCCGCCGAGGCCACCCTGGCCCGCACCGGGGGAACGGGCTCGCTGGATTGCGTGGATGCCCCGCCGCCGCACGCCGCTGCGGTCAGGACGCTGCCAAGAACTGTCACCTGCCAGATCTTCATCGGAACCTCCGTCAAACGTGCTCTCAACACCATCGATCGGGGCTGCTCTCCCGTTTCCAACCCTGCCGTGTTCCCAGCGCCCATGGTCAGAGGACCGACTCGGGCGCCCGTCCCGCCGCCACCGCCAGCCTCAGGCGCGCCGCCACCGCCTCGGTGCGCGCCACCAGCTCCCGCGTCTCCGCCTCGCGGCGGGCGGTCGAGGCGTCGAGCAGATCGATCATCTTGACGATCCCGGAGCGGAATCGCTCCCCGGTAATGCGCTCGCCCTCCCGCGCGGCAGCCAGCGCCCTCGCGGCCGTGACCTGCCGCAGGAACGCGGTGCGCGCCTCCTCGAAGGCCTGCTTGACCTGGAGCTTGATCCCCTCGCGGAAGCGCTCGACATCGTCACGCCCGGCCTGGGCATCCCAACGGGCGGCCGCCACCGCAGCGCGATCGCTGCCGCCGGCGAACAGGTTCAAGCTGGCCACCGCCATCAACGTCGTGGAGCGCCCGTTCGTACCGAACGGCACGTCGTCCACGAAGTCGCCGCGGGCGACGACGCCGAGGCGCGGCCAGAACGCGGCGCGCCGCACCGACTCCTCCAGTTCGCCGGCGCGCAACAGGCTCTCGGCGGCCGCGAGATCCGGCCGCGAGGCAGCCGACTCCAGCCAGGCCGGCAGGTCCTCCTCGAGTGCCGCCGGCGCCTCGATCGGGGCAAGCTCCCAGGTGGCGCCCAGGTCGGCGCCCAGCCGGAAGGCGAGATTCGCCGCGGCGACAGCGACGTCGCCCCGCGCCTTGGCCAGCAGGTCGTCCAGCCGCGCCAACTCCACCTCGGCGCGCATCACCTCCGAGGCCACCAGCATCCCCTGGCCCTCGTAGGCCCGTGCCAGCTCGACGTGCGCCGCCACCGTCTCCCGCGCCCGTGCCAGCAACGCCGCGAACTCCTGCGCCTGCTTCAGCATCACGTACGCCTCGGCGGCCGCCAGGGCGGCCTCGTCGCCGGCGCGGGTGCGGCTCGACGCCGCCGCCTCCGACGCATGTCTCGCCTGAGCGATCCGCCCGGAAAGCTCGCCGCCGGTGAACAGCGGCATCTGAACTTCCAGTCTGGTGATGCCGGTCTCCAGCCGCGCCGGGTTGTTGGGATCCGCGGTCATGAAATCGGCGAAGGAGAACCGCTGCTGGTTGAGCTTCAGGGCGAAGGCATCGGCCGGCGAATCGGTGGAAATGAACACCTCCTGCAAAGTGACGCTGGGGAGCCGAAAACCCTTCGCCTGATCGACCCGGGCCTCGGCCGACTGCGCCCGTGCCGCCGCCGCCTTCACCTCCCGCGCCGCTGTTCGTGCCTGCGCCATCGCTTCTGATAGCGACAATGTCTGGGCTCCCGCACGAACCGCCGTCAGCGCGATCAGCGCGACCGCGGCGGCCACCAGTCCGGTTCGAGTGGTTGTCCGTCGCATCAATGCACCTCCATCTCTCCATAGTTATAGAGTGTTTTTTTCTCTTGTCAACCCCCCCACCGGCCGGCTATACAATGTCTGGCAGCACGTCATGGGCGACACGCTTGACGAACGCGTCTTGAACCTCGCGCGCCAGCGCGGCCTGGTGGACGACGAGACGGTCGCCCGCGGCCGCAGCGAGATCGCCGGCGCCGCCCTGCCCGGCGAGGACTCGGCCGAGGTAGTGCTCGGGTGGCTGGTGAGCAACGGTGCACTTTCCAAGGCACAGCTTGCGGCGCTGGTGCTCGAGGCGTCGAGCGACGCCCCGACCCATGGCATGAACCCCGCCGCGGCACCTCCCGCCGGGCGCGGCGAGTACATTCCCGATGTGCCGGTCGACTGGGCTCGCTATACCGACTTTTCCGTCATCGGCGAGGGCGGCATGGGCACCGTGTACCGCGCCTTCGACCCACGCCTGCGGCGCCATGTCGCCCTCAAGTTCCTGCGCGCCGACGACCGCGAGGTGGCCGAGGCGTGCCTGCGCGAGGCGCGCGCCCAGGCCCGCGTCGACCACGAGAACGTCTGTCAGATCTTCGAGGTGGGCGAAGTCGGGCGCCGCCTGTACATCTCCATGCAGTACATCGAGGGGCGCACGCTGCGCTCCCTGGGGGGAGAGCTTTCCGCATGGGAGGTCGCCCAGATCGCGGTGCAGGTGGCGCGAGCGTTGCACGCCGCCCACCTCGAAGGGCTGGTCCACCGCGACATCAAGCCCTCCAACATCATGGTGGAGCGCACCGCCGACGGGCGCTGGCGACCCTACGTCCTCGACTTCGGACTGGCCCGGGATCTCACCCAGGCGAGCGGGCACACCGTGACCGGAGCGGTCCTTGGAACTCCCAGCTACATGGCGCCGGAGCAGGCGCGGGGCGAGGTCCACGCCATCGACCCCCGAACCGATGTGTACGGTCTGGGCGCCACCCTGTACGACGTCCTGGCCGGCACCCCGCCTTTCGACGGTTCCATCGCCGAAGTGCTTGTGCAGGTTCTGCAGGAGGACGCTCCGCCGCTGCGCCAGCGCCGGCCGTCCCTCGCCGCAGATCTCGCCGCCATCGTCGACCGCTGCATGGAGAAGGACCTCACCCGCCGCTACGCGAACGCCCTCGCCCTGGCCGAGGATCTGGAGCGTTTCCTGGCCGGCGAACCGGTGGCGGCGCGCGCCCGCTCTCCCTGGTACGTGCTCGCTCGCCGAGTGCGCAAGCAGCGCGTCGCCGTCGTCGCCGGTCTGCTCGCCGCGTTGGCCGTTGCCGGCGGCGTCTTCGTCGCGGTCACCTCGGTGCTCGCCGTGCGCCGGCAGGCTGAGCTGTCACAGACCTTCGCTCGCGAGCTGGTGACCCTGGAGGAGAGCGTTCGTCTCGTCATGTCGCGCCCCCTGCACGACATCCGGCCCGAGCTGAGGCGCGTGCGCGAACGGCTGGACTGGATCGCCTCCGAGGCGGAGCGCGCCGGAGAGATCGGCGCCGGCCCGGGCAACCACGCGCTGGCCAACGGCTACATGGCCCTGGGCGAGAACTCCCGCGCCGAGGACCACCTGCGCCGGGCCTGGGACAGCGGGTACCGCCCCCCCGAGGTCGCCCACGCCCGCGCCCTGGTGCTCGTCGCCCGCTACCGGGAGGCGCTGGCGGCCATTCAGGGGGCCGGCGACCCGGACCTGGCCCGCGCCCGCAGGCAGCGCCTCGACGCAACCTACCGCCGGCCTGCCCTCGCCTTCCTGGAGAAGGGTCGCGAGGCGGCGCTGCAGGCGCCGGAGCTGGCCGAGGCGGAGATGGCCTTCCTGGAGGAGCGCTACGACGAGGCGCTCGTCAAAGCGCAGCTCGCGCGCCAGCGCATCCCCCG
This sequence comes from Acidobacteriota bacterium, assembly GCA_037444085.1. GTDB lineage: Bacteria > Acidobacteriota > Thermoanaerobaculia > Thermoanaerobaculales > Thermoanaerobaculaceae > CALEVZ01. The sequence goes on from JBBINC010000056.1 coordinate 16,980, forward strand.
GCTCTACCGAACCTTCCACCTCGAAGGAGAAGTACACCGGCAACGCGCCCGAGACGCCATCGAGCGCGGGGCGCTGGATGAGGCGCTGCATTTCCTCGACCGGGGTGCCACCGCCTACCGCCACGGCATCGCCCAGGCGCCCAGCGATCCCGCCGGCTACAGCGGCCTGTGCGAGACCGCCAACACCACCTTCCTGGTGGCCGCCGAACGGGGCCTGGCGGCCGAGCCCGCGTACCGCCAGGCGCTCGCGGCTTGCGGCGACGCCCTCGTGGCCGACGCGGACCACCTCACCGCCCGCCGCGCCTCCACCCTGGCGCATTTGCAGTGGGCGCAGTTCTTGGGTCGGCGCGGGCTGGACGCCACCGAGGCCCTGGCCGAGGCCAGCGCCACCGCCCAGGGGATCATCCGCGACCACTCCGAAGACGCTCTCGCCTGGACCTACCTGGGCATCGCCACGCGCCTGCGCGCCGATCTCGCCGCTGCCCGCGGGGCCGATCCCAGCGGGGACCTGGAGCAGGCCAGCAAGCAACTGCGGCGGGCACTGGCGATCGAGCCCACCTCCTGGCCGGCGGCCAACAACCTTGGACTGGCGCTCCTGAGCAGCGGGCTGGACGACCTGACCCGCGGTGAAAACCCTCGCGCCGCCATGAACGAGGCCGCCGCGGTCTTCCAGGGTCTCGCCGACGCCCATCCCCGCCACGTCGCCGCCCTGGACAACCTCAGCGTGGCGCTGTGGGCCATGGGGCGCTGGGAAGCCATGCACGGTGGCGACCCGTCCGCCGCCCTGACTCGCGCCGAGGAGGTGCTCCAGCGCGCCCTCGAGGTCAACCCCAGCGACGGCGTGGCCCTCAACAACCTCGGGCTGATCGCCGTGGAGCAGGCCGCCTTCCTGCTGGATACCGACGGCGATCCCACCCCCGCCCTCGCCCACGGCCGCACGGCGCTGGACCGCGCCATCGAACTCAACCACGAGGACCCCTTCGCGTACACCAACCTCGGCCAGCTCCTGCGCCTGGGCGCCGAATGGGACGTGCGGCGGGGCACCCCGCCGGGTCCCGCCCTCGCTGCGGCGCGGCGGGCGCTGGCCCGCGCCCGCTCCATCAATCCCGCCGACGCCGAGGCAGCCATGGCCGAGGCCCTCTGCGACCTCCTGGAGGGGCGCGTCGCCGCCGCCGCCGGGCGCTCGCCCGAGGCCGCCTT
>JBBINC010000057.1:0-18105 GCA_037444085.1 Acidobacteriota bacterium
CGAGAGGGCCGAGAACATGCCTTCACTCTCCATCTGTGTCACCTGCGGCGCCGGGTTCATCGGTTCGCACGTCGCCGAGGCTTTGCTCGCCGCCGGGCACCGCGTGCTGATTGTCGATGACCTCTCCAGCGGCCGCAAGGACAACCTCCCCGCCGGCGCCGAGTTCTTCCAGCTCGACATCCGTTCCCCGCAGGCCGCTGCGCTGCTGGCCACGGCCGGGGTGGAGGTGCTGGTGCACCACGCGGCCCAGATGGACGTGCGCCGCTCGGTGGTCGACCCGGCGTTCGACGCCAGCGTCAACATCGAGGGAACGCTCAACCTCCTCGAGGCCGGCCGGCGTGGGGGTCTCAAGCAGGTGGTTTTCGCCTCCACCGGCGGCGCCATCTACGGTGACCAGGAGGTCTTCCCGGCCGGCGAGGATCACCCCGCCTGGCCCCTGTCGCCCTACGGTGTCGCCAAACTGGCGGTGGAACATTACCTCTATTATTACTGGCGGGAGTACGGTGTGGCAGCCACCTGCCTGCGCTACGCCAACGTCTACGGGCCGCGCCAGAACCCCCACGGCGAGGCGGGGGTGGTGGCCATCTTCCTGGACCGGCTGCTCGCGGGTCGCGAGGCGACGATCAACGGCGACGGCCTGCAAACCCGCGACTACGTCTACGTGGGCGACGTGGTGGCGGCCAACCTGGCGGCGCTGGGCCGCACCGGCTTCGAGACCTTCAACGTCGGCACCGGCCGCGAGGCGACGGTGGTGGAACTGTACCAGCTGCTGGCGGCGGCGCTGGGGGTAACCCGCCCCGCGGTGCACGGACCGGCCAAGCCGGGGGAACAGCGACGGTCGTGCATTTCCAGTCGTCACCTGCGCGAGTGCTTGGGGGTTCGCCCGGAGGTGCGGCTCGAGGACGGGCTCGAGCGCACCGCCAGATGGTTTGCCGCCCGCCCCTCCTGAACCCGTGAACGTCTCGCGTTCGTCCCGGCTGGTCGCCGCCGCTGTGCTCCTCGCGGCCGCCGCGTTCGCCGAGACACCGGCGCTGGACATCGTCGCGCCTGCGCCCCTGGAGCAAGTCGCCATTCGGGTGCGGGCCCTCGCCGCCGACGACTTCTCCGACGTCCTCGCCCTGGTCGGGCTAGAGGCGTTCGGTCCGCCGGTGCGCGTTGTGCTCGCCGCCGAGGACAGCGACCTGGCCCGCCGCGCCCCCTCCTGGGTGAGCGGCTACGCCCAGCCGCTGCTCAGCGAGATCGTCCTCTTCCCGGCCCGGGTGCCCTCCTACCCCGACCGCACCCTGGCCGTGTTGCTGCGCCACGAGGTGGCGCATATCCTGACTGCCCGCGCCGCCGGCCATCGCCCTCTCCCCGCGTGGGTGGCCGAGGGCATCGCCACCGTGGCGGCGCGGGAGTGGGGTCTGGAGGACCGCGCCCGCTACGCCGCCGCGGTCATCGGCCCGGGCCCCCGCTCCCTGGCCGAGCTGGAGGCAGCGTTTCGCGCCGGCGGCCGCCAGGTGTCGCGGGCGTACGCCCTCTCTGCCGCGCTGATGCGGTCGCTGCAGCGCCGCCACGGCCCCGGCTCGGTGGCCCGGCTGCTGGCTGGCATCGCCCGCGGGGAGGACCTGCCAGCCGCTTTTCGCTTCGCCACTGGCACCTCGCTGGCCTCCTTCGAGCGTCGCTTCTTCCGCACCGATGCTTTCTGGACCACGTGGGTGCCGTTCCTCACCTCCTCCGGTGCCCTGTGGACGGCGATCACCATGCTCGCGCTGCTCGCCATCCGCCGCCGCCGCCAGCGTGATGCCGAGCAGCGCGCCCGCTGGGAGGAGATGGAACGGATGGACCAGCGGCGCGGCGACGCCACGGCCGGGGATCTGCCTACGGGCGACTCCCCCGACCGCTACAACTGAGGCGCGCGCCGCTGCAGCCGGCCGGCGACTCGAGAAGCGGCCAAGCAGGTGCGTGGTGGCGCCCGTGCGGGGATCGAAGAGCGCCAGCCCTCCGCCCGGCGTGACCAGCAGGCGGGCGGCGAGGCTGCCCGGCGAGGGGCAAGCGCCGCCGAGGATGGGGAGCCGCCTCGCGAACGGCTCGAACCCCGGCGGGAGCGGGCGCTTGTGACCAGTGGACAGCTCCAGCAGCACCGCCCCTGGCCGCGGTGTGTCGGTGGCGGCGCTGCTCAGCGCCACCAGCACGACGCCGGGCAACGGCTTTGCCGCCGGGCGGGAGCGTACCCCGGCTTCCAAGCGATGGGCCGCGAGCTCCTCGCCCGTGGCGGAATACACCCGCAGGCGGCCCCCGCCGTCCTCGCTGACCCCCAGCACCACCCGGCCCTCGGCACAGAACAGACCACCCTCAATCCCGTCGCCCGGCCACCACCCCAGCGTGGCGAGGTGCGCACCGCTGCGAGCGTCGTGCAGGCGCGCCTCGCTGTCGCGCCGCCCGGGGCAAAAGAGCAGGACTCGGGTGCCGGTCGCATCCTCCACGCTCGAAAACATTTCCGCCACATCCCCGGGGATGAGCCCCAGCTCCCGTCAGTACCCGGAGGCAAGCAGCCACTCCCCGACGACGATATCGCCGCCCCTCTCGCCACGGCGATCGTCGGCGGGGGCGAAATCCACGAGTTGCGCGCGCCCCCTCCACCAGCAGCCAGCGAGAGCCTTCGGGCGACAGGGCGATTCGGCGCGGCCCCGTCCTGCCCGAGACGACGTGCGCGGTGGTGCGCACGTGGGGCGAGCGGGCATCAAGATCCACCAGGTGCATCCGCCAGGCCGGCGCACCCCACGTTAACTGTGGGGCGAGCCATCCAGCCCGGCGTCCGTTGGCCGCGAACGCCGCCACGCCCTCCCGCCTCCGGCCGGGGAGGGAAATCCAGCGGCCGGTCTCGACCTCCACGAGGAAGCCGGCCTCCACGTCGCCTCGGAAGCGACTGCCGCCCCCGAGCAGCATCCCCGTCGAGGGACCCGGCCGAGCGACGGGGACGGTGCGCAGCGAGCGCGGGGTGGTCGCACCCGGCAACGCCTGCCAGCTGGCCAGCGCCCCGCGATCGCCTCGCACCCCAGCAGGGATTCCCTTCGGGTCAACACCTGCCTCCCGGGGAAGAAGCTGTCGGGCGGCGCGCCGGGGGGCAGCAGAACACGGCGGAATCGCGCGCGCAGCGACTTTACCGACTCGTCAAGGAGCAGCCGCCCGCTCGCCAGAATGCCGACCGGTCGGCAACCCCCTCCACCCCCGCCACGTCGTGTGTGGTCAGGAACACCGTCGTGCCGCGATCCGCCAGCTCCACGATGAGGCTATCCCACACCTCCCGCCTGGCCACGACGTCCAGACCGAGGGTGGGGTCGTCGAGCACGAGCACCGCCGGGTGGTGCCCGAGCGCCAGGGTGAGCAGCAGCTGCGCCCGCTGTCCGCGGGACAGCTTCGCCACCGGCATGTCCTGGCCAACCCCCTGGCGCGCCAGGCGCTCGCGCACAAACTGCGCGTCCCACATGGGATAAGGGCGAGCCGCGAACTCTGCCAAAGCCCCGGCGCCCAGAGCGGGCGGCAGATCGCTCTCCTCGGGAATCACCCCGACGCGGCGCAGCACGTGCTGCCGGGCACGCCAGGCATCCCGCGGGCACAGCCTCGCCTGGCCGCGCGCCTCCCGTTGCTGTCCCAGCAGGCAGCGCAGCAGCGACGACTTGCCCGCGCCGTTGCGCCCGAGCAGTGGGTACACCTCCCCGGGCGCCACGCCAAGGCTCACCTGATCCACCGCCACCGTCCGGCCGTAGCGGCCGCTGAGCTGGCGCACCTCCACCATCCAGGCAAGGTTCCCGCTCCCGTGCTGCTCCTCGCTCATGGCCTCTCCTCTTGGTCGCTCAGGGGAGCCAGCCACGCCCGGCGCAACGCCTGCTGCGCCAGAGCCTGCGACGCTCCGGCGCTGACCGCGGCCGCGGCGTAGCGCCCCGCTGCCGCCGCCAGCACCTCGTCCCGTTTTGCTTCCCCCATCGGCGGGGGCAGTGCGGCGACAAACGTCCCCTCCCCCCGGCGTACCTCCACGACCCCCTGCTGACAGAGGCGCTGGTACGCCTTGGCGACGGTGGCGGGGTTGACCTTCAGCTCGCGGGCGAGCTCGCGCACGGATGGCACCGCCGCGTGGCGTGGCATTACCCCCAGGGCCACCAGCTGGCGGATCCGCTCCTCGATTTGCCGCCAGATTGGCATGGGGTCGCTGGCATCGATGTGCAACCGCGCTGTCACCCTCGGCTCTTCTCGCGCTTCGGTGTACTACGACAGCGGTACACTCAACGAGAAAGGCGTCACTGTCACGACGATGCAGCCTAACCGGCCGGCCCGCCCAGCGCCGCCCCGCCCGCGGCGCCCCCCGAGAAACCTCGCTACGTCTTCAGCAGGAACTCCTTCAGGAAGAGCACCACGGCGTTCTCGAAGAAGGTCCGGTTGGAATGCTTGCGCAAGCCGTGCCCCTCGTCCTTGGCCAGGAGATACCAGACCTTCCCACCCCTCTCCCGCAGCGTCCGCACCATCTGCTCCGACTCGCTGGCCGGGACGCGGGGGTCGTTGAGCCCCTGCACCACGAACAGCGGCCTGGTGATCTTGCCGGCGCTGGTGAGCGGCGAAATCCGCTCCAGAAACGCGCGCATCTGCGGGTCTCTCTCGTCTCCGTATTCGACGCGGCGCAAATCGCGGCGGTAATCCTGGGTGTTGGTGAGGAACGTCACGAAGTTGGAAATGCCGACAATGTCGATGCCGCAGCGCAGGCGGTCGGCCAAGTGAACCATGGAGGCCAGCACCATGTACCCGCCGTAGGAGCCGCCGATCACCGCCACGCGGGAGGCATCCAGCTCCTGCTGCTGGGCAATCCAGTCCAGGAGCGCGCCGATGTCCTTCACCGAGTCCTCGCGAAGATAGCCGTTGTCCAGAGTCAAGTAGGTCTTCCCGTACCCCGATGAACCGCGCACGTTGGGCCCCAGCACGGCGATCCCTAGCTCCTTGACGTAGTACTGCACGAGCGGATTGAAGGTCGGGGTGAACTGCCCCTCCGGGCCGCCGTGAATGGAAATCAACACCGGGAACGGGCCAGGCCCGGAAGGCCGGTAGTAGAACGCCGGGATCTCCCGCGGCCTCTCCCCCACCCGGTCGAAGGTGGGGTAGCGGATGAGCGTTGGCTCGACGAACTTCGCCGTGTCGAGGCCGCCGACCTCGGAGAAGGTCCATTGCACCAACTCCCCCTTCTCCACGTCGAGTACGAAGACATCCCCCGGCGTGCGAGAACCGTTGATCGTCATGGCCAGCTGCGCCCGCCGCGGGTGGAACCTCAAACCCCACACCTGTCCCGGCGGCACCTTGGCCACACGGCGACGCGCCCAGGTCGCGGTGTCCATGAGGTACAACCTCGAGATGCCGTCCTCGTTGGCGGTGAAAGCGAGCGTTCGGCCGTCGTGGGACAACTCGAGGCCCTCGATGTCCCAGGGGATGTCGGCGGTCAGCACCTCGGACGTGCCTCCCGCGGTGTCCCGCCGTCGCAGATGCTTGAACTCGGTGCCTTCGTCGGAGGTGTAGTAGATGTGCCGGCTGTCGGCGGCCCAGGTGGCGGCGCCGTAGGCCACGCGTTCCTTGGCGGTATGAAGGGGCGTCAGCGTGCCGGTCTCGAACTCGTACACGAAGGGGTACGACTCGTTGGCCGACACCGTGCGCGCCACCAGCAGCCGCCTCCCGTCAGGAGAAAACTCGCCGGCTTGCCAGCTCCCCCCCGCGGTGACGATCGGTCTTGCCTGCAGTGGGTTGGCGCGCGATGCCACGTAGACGTCGGTGTCCCTGCCGTTGCGCCGCGTCGAGGAGTAGGCAAAGGCCGAGCCCGCCCGGTTCCACACCGCGCCGCCGTTGCGCGAGCGGCCGTCGGTCACCAGCGTCGACGACGCGGAGGCCAGATCGAACATGAAGAGCTGGTAGAACTCTCCGCCGCCCACATCGCGGGCGAAAAGAAACGCGCCCGAGGAGGGGTCCGGACACACCGCCACCTGGCCGACCGGCTCGCGAGAGAAGGTGAGCTGCCGCCGCGTGCCTGCGGGCGCCGCCACGAAGTGGACCTGCGAGGTCTCAGCGAAGCGCGTGGAGATGAACAGCCCGTTGCCGTCGGCCGCCCATCCCACGGCTCCGGCGGCTCGCGTCGCCTGGTACTGCAGCGTCCGCTCCGCCACCTCGGCCGGAATCTCGGGGATCCCCTCGATGACCAGTTGTCCGATTTCGCGACGAACCACCTCGCTGCCCATCGCCAGCGAAGCCGGAGAGAACACCAGAGCCACAACCATCACCGTCCATCGTCGCATGACCCAAACCCTCCACCCCGGCCTGCGGCCGCTCGGACCGGGCGGGCAGCATAACCGAAGTTTCCTCTGCAAGTCCCCCCAACCCCACTTCGTCGCTCCACGCAAGCCTATTCACGGCGGGCCGCTGCCGCGCTACCCTTCGCTGGCGCGCCGCCCGCCGCCTCCCTCGGGAGCCGGCAGGGGTAGGCGCGAGAAGGGCGGACCACGCATGCGCAGCACCCGCAACCCTTGTCTTGCAACCATCTCCTTGATGCTCGCCGGGCTTCCGGCGGCGGCCGATGAGGGCATGTGGACCCTGGACAACGCACCGACCACGCACCTGCAGTCGAAGTACGCGTTCACGCCCGACCAGCCGTGGTTCGAGCACCTGCGACTGGCCGCGGTGCGTTTCAACGATGGCGGGTCGGGTTCCTTCGTGAGCTCTCGCGGCCTGGTGCTGACCAACCACCACGTTGCCCGAGGGCAGTTGCAGAAGCTGTCCACGAAGGAGAGAGACCTGGTCGCCCAGGGCTTTCTGGCCAGCCGGCCCGAGGAGGAGATCCCCTGCCCGGACCTCGAGCTCAACGTTCTCATGAGCATGGAGAACGTGACTGCCAGCGTGGCCGCGGCGGTCAGAGAGGGCATGAGTGAGAAGCAGGCGATGGACGCCCGCAAGGCGGCCATCGCCGCCATCGAAAAGGAAAGCCTCGCGGCGACGGGGTTGCGCTCCGACGTGGTGACGCTGTACGCCGGCGGCGAGTACTGGTTGTACCGCTCCAAGAAGTACACCGACGTCCGCCTGGTGTTCGCCCCCGAGGAGCAGATCGCCTTTTTCGGCGGCGACCCGGACAACTTCACCTACCCTCGGTGGAACCTCGACATGGCACTGTTCCGCGTCTGGGAGAACGGCGCCCCCATCCACAGCCCGGCCTACCTGAGGTGGAACGCCGCCGGTGCCCAGGACGGCGAGCTCGTGTTCGTCCTCGGCCACCCGGGCTCCACCAACCGCCTGCATACCCTGGCGCAGCTGGAGGAGCAGCGCGACGTCGTCTACCCCGAGACCCTGGCGAAGATGAAGCGCATGTTGGCGGTGTGCAAATCGTACGCGGCCCGCGGCCCCGAGCAGCGTCGGCAGGCGCTTGGCATGATCTTCGGGCTTGAGAACGGCATCAAAGCGCGCACCGGGGAACTCGCAGGCCTTCAAAACCCCGCGATCATGGGAAAGAAGGCGGCGGAGGAGGCCGAGTTCCGCCAGCGCGTGAACGCCAACCCGCAGTGGAAGCAGGCGTACGGGTCCGCCTGGGACGAGATCGCGGCGGCCAGGTCAGCGGCCGCCACCCGGCGCGCCGAGCTGACGCATGCCCGCCTGGGCGGTCGCTCCCTGGCGCGCCTGGCGCAGACACTGGTGCGCTACGTGGCCGAAGTAGAAAAGCCTGACAGCGAGCGTCTCGAAGAGTTTCGCGACTCGCAGCTGGAGTCCCTGCGTTATCGCCTGCTCTCCCCCGCCCCCATCTACAGTGAGCTGGAAGAGTTGCTGCTCGCCGATGCCTTGCAGCAGTCCCTTGAGGCGCTGGGCGAAACCCACCCCTTCGTGCAGGCGGCGCTCCGCTCCACCTCACCACGGGAAGCGGCGCACCAGGCGGTGCAGGGAACCAGGCTGTTGGATCCCGCCTTCCGGCGGCAGCTTCTGCAGGGCGGTGCCGCCGCCGTGGCGGCGTCGACAGATCCGCTGCTCGCTTTGGCGCGTCGTGTCGACCCCTTCCTGCGCGAGCTGCGCCGCTGGGAGGAAGAGGAGGTGGAAAGCGTCGACAAGGCGGCGGGCGAGAAGCTCGCCAAAGCGCGCTTCGCCGTCTACGGGAAGAGCTTGCCGCCCGACGCCACCTTTACCCTGCGACTCTCCTACGGCACCGTCAAGGGTTACCCCTACAACGGCACCCAGGCGGCGCCGTGGACAACGCTGTACGGCCTCTACGATCGCACCCACTCATTCCGAGGCCAGCCGCCGTTTCACCTGCCGCCACGTTGGGCGCAGCCGCCCGCCGGCGTGGATCTTTCGACCCCCGTCAACTTCGTGTCCACCAACGACATCATCGGGGGCAACTCGGGCTCCCCGGTGGTCAACCGGGCGGGAGAGATCGTCGGGCTGATCTTCGACGGCAACATCGAGAGCCTGGTCGGCCGCTTCGTCTACGACGACACCACCAACCGGGCGGTCTCGGTGCACACCGCCTTCATGACCGAGGCGCTGGCGAAGGTGTACGGGGCCACCGCGCTGGTGGCCGAGCTGCGCGGGGACGGCAAGTAGAGCGTCGACACAATGCGAGACGGGGCGGTTCCGGCCGGGGTCTACGAGGGGGGTGGCGACCGGCGCTGCTCGATGGTTCGCAGCACCGCGAGCAGCGTGGCAGGGTCGATCGGCTTGCCGAGGACGGCGTCCGGCCCTGCGACGCCCGCGTGGGTTCCGAGGTAGGACTGGCAATCGTCCTTGAGGAGCTGGTCCACGCCGGTGACCACCACCAGGGGCATGGCCGACCAGCGCGGGCTGCGGCGCAGGGTCACCAAGAGGTCCAGACCCGAGCGGCCGGGAAGGAGGACATCGACGATCACCACGTCGGGGGAAAACTGCTCGAGGGCGGCCAAGGCCGCCGAGGTATCCCCCACAGCCGCCACCTGCCAGCCGTGGTCGCCAAGCACGGCCATGAGGTACTCACGAATGTCGGGATCATCGTCGACGACGAGAATGCGCTGCGGGCTCATTCTAGTTCCCCGAGACGATCGGTGCCATGGCGGTCTTCGCGGCGATGGGCCGGGTGCTGGGGCGGGCCTCTAGCGGCAGGCGGATGACGAATCGACTGCCGCGTCCTGGTTCGGAATCGACGGTGATGGAGCCGCCGTGCTTGTCGATGATCTTGTTGGCGATGAACAGCCCCAGACCCGTGCCCTTGCTGCCTTTGGATGAGAAGAAGAGGGAGAACAACTTCTCGCGCGTCTCGCGGTCCATGCCGATGCCGTTGTCCTCCACCACGATGACCATCCAGGGGTCGAGCCGGCGGACCGACATGGTCACCCGCAGATCACTCTTGCCATGGTCACTGCGACACGCTTCGAGCGAGTTCTCCAGGATGTTGACGAGCATCGCCCGCAACGCCTTGCCGTCGCCGGGCAACGTTCCCACCTCCGGCGCGACGTCAAAGCGCAGGGTGATCCCGCCGTCAGCCGCTTTCTTTTCGACCACCTCGGCGAGCTCGGCCACCAACCCCGCCACGTTGACCGTCTCCACCTCGAGGTCGCGATCCTTGGCGTAATAGAGGATGTCGAGGACCATGGAGCGGATGCGGTCGACGTTGCGCACCACCATCTCCCACCCCTTCTTCACCCGCCCCTGATCGCCGCGCTCGAAGCCGGAGTTGACGAGGTACAGGCCGCCATCCAGTCCAGTCAGCAAGCCTTTGATACCGTGGGAGATCGAGCCAACCAGCAGGCCGATGGAGGTGAGCTGTGACTGCAACTGCCGGATCTGCGTGATATCCACCGCCATCTCGATCACCGCCTCGACCTGCCCGGCGGCGTTGCGCAGCGGCGCCGTGGTCACCAGCACGTTGATCTCCTGGCCGTCGGCGGAGACGACGACCTCTTCGTGCTCGAAAGGCGTCCCGTCGCGAAAGGCGGCCTGGGCGTTGCACACGATGCACTGCTCGTCGCGGTGCTTGTAGATGCGGTAGCAGGGCTCGCCGATGGCCTGTCCGAACGTCTCCCGAAAGCGCCGGTTGGCGTGCTGGATAATGCGGTCCGGCCCCTGCACGGAGAGGTAGCAGGGCACCTCCTCGAAGAGCTGCGCCAGGCGCTGGCGGCTGTGCGCGAGCTGTTCCTGCAGTCGTTTGCTCTCCGAGATGTCGGTGTGCATCTCCATCACCGCCACGATCGCCCCGTCCTCGTCGTGGATCGGGGTGGTGCGCACCCGCACCGGGATTTCCCTCCCGTCGCGGGTGCGCAGCGTCTGCTCCGAGATCTGCGCCGTCCCCTCGGCGAACGTCTTTTCGACCGGGCAGCCATCGCAGACGCTATCGCGCCCCTTGTAGGCGCGGTAACAGTACTCGCCCTCGACTCCGAAGTCCCTGCGGAAGCGTTTATTCCCGTGAATGATGCGGAAGTCCCGGTCGTGCACCGACAGATAGCACGGCATCTCCTCGAAGTACTGGAGGTACTGGTTCCGCATCGCCCCCTCCCCGGCTCGGCCAGCCCGCACCTTTTACGCGGCGGCGTGGGCGGTCTCGATGATGCGCCGCACGTTCTTGACCAGCGCCTCGCCCTCCACCGGCTTGTCCATGTACCCTTCGGGCGGAGTGACGGGGCGGTCGTAGATCACCTTGCGGAACTCCGGATGGCCGGTGACGATGCACACCGGCGTGCTGGCGATCTCGGGATCGTGGCGCAGTTCGGTGAACGCCTCGACCCCGTCCTTCCCAGGCATCGAAAGATCGAGGGTGATCAGGTCGGGTCGTTCACGCTTGGCCACCGCCAGCGCCTCGTCGCCGTCGGCGGCGTGCACGATGCGCGCGCCGGCGTCCTCGAGGACGGTGGCGATGAAGGTCCGCGCGTCCTCCTCGTCGTCCACCACCAGCACCGTGCGCCCGGCCAGCGGCAGGGCTCTGGCCGGCGCCGGAGTCACCTCGGGCAAGGGTTCGGGCATGGCCACCACCCGGCGCGGCGTGCGCCGCACCTCGCACTCTTCCAACACCAGACCCTCGGCGGTCAGATCCACCAGCTGCTTGACCTGACACCCCAGCTTGTAATGCCTGATGAGGTCGGACAACCCGTCCACACAATTGTGGCACGAGGTGGCGACGATCTTGGCGCCGGTGTCGGCGATCTGCTTGGCCTTGATGACCGCCGACTTGAGACGCCGGGGCGTGTACTCGGACATGGACATGGCGCCGCCACCGCCGGTGCAGCAGAAGTTCTCCTGGCGATTGGGGGTCATCTCACGGAAATCGCTCGCCACCAGCCGCAGGAGTTCGCGTGGCTCCTCGGTGATGCCGCAGCTGCGGGCCAGGTTGCACGAGTCGTGGTAGGTGACGGGGATGGAGTTCTTGCTGCGGTCGACCTTGATCCGCCCTTCCTTGATGTAGTTGATCATGGTGACCACGGCACTCTCCATGACGAAGGGAACATCGACTCCGGCCCAGTTCTGCGCCTCGCAGCGGGTGGAGCGGAACCCGTGACCGCATTCCGAAATGACCAGCTTTTCGGCGCCCAGTTCGGCCACCCGCTCGAAGAGGCGGCGGCCGGCCGCCCCCCCCAGCTGGTCATCACCGGAAAACAGGCCGAAATTGGTCTGGTCCCACCAGTCGGAGGGCATTGTCCAGTCCTCGCCGGCAGCGTAGAAGATCAGCGCGGCGTTGGTGATCGTGCGGGGGTCGTACTTCACCTCCCGGGGGTTGATGGCGTAGACCACCTTGGCGCCCGGCTTGTCGATGGGGATCGCCGCGGCCGGGTCGCCGAGCTCCGCCACCAGCTCCTCTGACAGCCATTCAAGCGTTTCCAGGTAGTCCTCCTTTAACACCCCCATCTGGTTGCCGATCTCCCACTGATCCTTGGAGACCACCCGCACCCCCTCGGGCATCACCCCGACGGCTGTGAGCAGCCCGCGCATGGTACGGTTGACGCTCGCCGTGTCCACGCCCATGGGGCAGTTGAACGTGCAACGCCGGCAGTTGGTGCAGGTTCCGAAGGCGATCTCCTTGAGCGCCTCCAGATCCTCGTCGGTCAGCGGTGTCTTGGCGCCCACCCACCACGGCGCCACGCTGCCCGTCCAGTCGTGGTTACGCTTGAAGATCTTGCGCAACTGATCTGCCTTGTACGACGGCGTCATGCGCGGGTCGTCCGGGTCGGCGAGGGCGTAGTGACAGGCCTCGTGACACATGCCGCAGTGAACGCAGCTGACCAGCGACGCGACCAGCGGCCGGGTCAGCTTCTTCGACAACAACTCCATCAGAACCTGTGCCTTGTGGGAAGGGGAATCCGAACTCATGGGTGCGCTCCTCCGACGTGCTACGCCCGCACCGCAGGCATTGAGCCGCGGTGGCCCAGCGTCCGCCCGAGCCAGAACCGGGTGAACGGGTAGTAGAGGTAATGAGAGATCTTGGAGAACGGCACGTAAATGAGGAAGAAGCTGGTGGCGATCAAGAACGCGACCAGGTACCCCTCACCCGCCAGCATCCCGGCCAGGTACAACTGGGCCAGCCCTCCGAGGGCGAACCAGAAAGTCAACATGATCACCGAGAAGTAGTCGTCCGGCGAGCTGATCAGACGCAGGTACGGGGTCGCCACCCGCCGCACGATGCGCCCTACCGCCACCACGAACGCGGTGGCCAGAAGCGCCCCGGTGACCGCAGCGAAGACCGGGTGGGACACCAGGGCGGGTGCCAGCGAGCTCAGAAACGCCAGCCCGATTCCCGCCGCGACCCCCAGGTGGAAGAGCACGAAGGTGGCGTAGAAAAAGGGCTTGCGTCGGCTGCTCTCCATCCCCCACGGCATCGCCACGTTGGCCAGCGAGTAGAGGGCGCCACGGCGGGCGTTGGTGCGCGCCGGGTTGCCGGCGGCCTGCCGGTCACGGGTGGCGCGGAAACGCAGCAACCACCACACCCTGATGGTATAGACCAGCCCCATGACGGCGAGGGCGCACCAGTGGATGATCTCGACGGTGTGCAGCAGGGCGGACGGTTCATGCTGCGGCATGGTTGTCTCCCTTCAAGAAGTGGGCGGCCAGGGGCGCCCACTCGCGCGAGTCCAGGCTCACCAACACGACCTCGTCGATACAGGTATCAGAGGCCAGGTGGGCGGTGATGGTCTCGATCAGCACGCGAGCCGAGAGATCGAGGGGCACCTGGTACAACCCCGTGCCGATGAGCGGGAAGGCGATCTGACGGATCCCCTTGTGTTTCGCCGCCGTCAGGGCGGCCAGGACCGTGCGGCGCAGCTTCTCCTCGGTGTCGGGCTCGTGAAACTTGGGCCCGTTGACGTGCACGATGTAGGTCGCCTTCATGTTCCCGGCCGAGGTGATGAGCGCCTCGCCCACCGCCAGCCTGCCCAGTCCGTCGAGCTCCTTCTGCACCGAAGGACCACCGCGTTGGGCTATCGCTCCTCCGTACCCCGATCCCAGCTTCAGGTCCTCGGTGATGTCGAAGACGAAGGCCTCCACCTCGAGATCGGTGATGTCCCCTCGTATCAACCGCACCACCCGGTCGCCGATCCGCCTCTCCTCCATGGCCAGCACCTCCACGGGCTCGAGCCGGTTGAGCCGGCTCGCCCACGCTAACGTTCAGCCAACACGGCACCCGGCCGAGGCACGGGCGCGCGACGTGAGTTCTGCGCAACAGCTCCGCCTCGCTCCAACTCGACGCGCATGGCGGCCACGCGTTCGGTGTCGAGCAGGTCGGCGAGGGTGAAACTGGAAAGGGCGTCGGTGATGCGCTGGTTGATCAGACCGTAGACCGGGCGGCACTCGCAGAACTCGGCCAGCATGCAACTCGCCGGCTCCTCCACACACTCGACGATGGCGATGGGGCCCATCACCGCCTCGAGGATCTCCCGTACCGTGATTTCCGACGGCTGCCGGCCCAGGAGGTAGCCTCCGCCCTTGCCGCACACTCCCTTCACCAACCGGGCGTTGCGCAGGGCGAGGGCGAGCTGCTCCAGGTAGGCGCGAGAGAGGTGCGTGCGCCGCGAAACGGCGGCCAGGGACACCGGCTGATCGCCCGCCAGGCGGGCGACTTCCAGCATGAGCCGGAGCGCGTAACGGGGTCTCGTGGAGAGTTTCACATGACTGGTATAGCGCCGAAATTCAGAGTTGTTAAGTAGGAGTAATTAGATTTCCTGGAATTTCTCCCTATCGTACGCTCCTGCTGCTGCTTATCGCCACGCTCCGCTGGCATGATGGTATAGTGAGCGTCACGAGAAGGCCGGGAAGGGGCTCGACCCATCGTTGCGGCCGCCGGGAGGGGACGTGGAAGGAAAGACCGCGGTCATCATCGACGACGAGAGAGACATCACGACATACCTCGGCGCCTTGCTGGCCGATCAGGGGTGGCAGGTGCGCACCGCCAACAGCTCCGCCGACGGGCTCGCACTTTTGCAGCAACAGCGCCCGGACGTCGTGCTGTTGGACATCATGATGCCGGACAGGGGCGGCCTTCAGACGCTCGTGGCGATTCGCAAGAACCCGGACCTGGCCTCGCTGCCGGTGATCCTGGTCAGCGGCATCCAGGAGAAGCTGACCGCCGATTACCACGCCTTCCTCGATCGCTTCAAGCACTACCGGCCCGACGCCTTCCTTGACAAGCCGGTGGATCCGCCACAACTCTTCGCCACGATCGAACAGGTACTCGCCACCGCCAAGGGGTAGCAGCGTCATTCTCGGCGCCGCGCCCGGCCCGCAGGGAGGTGGCGGGGCGGCGCCGGGCCGTCGGCGAGGACGACCTGGGGAGCGCCTAGAACCCTTCCAGGATGGTTACCACCAGGCCGCGCGCGAAATCGCGCGCGGCGCGCTCCATGGCCTCGATTTCGCGGTCGAAGTAGTCCAGCGCCGAGGCGTCCACCTCGTACGACACGGTCCGCGCGAAGCGCTTGTCCCGCCACAGCGTCTGCGGCGGCTCGACGGTGCGGTCGACGATCTGCACATCCGCCGCCACGGTGAGCTGGTACTGCGTCACCCGCCCCTGCTCGTCGAAGCGCACCGGCGCCGTGCTCGCCGATACGATGGTGCCGGACACCACGGCGTCGGCCTGATCCGCCGCCGAAACCAGCTGGAAGCGTCCCCGGCGCACCCACTCCTGGGTCACTTCCTCGGTCAGCCGCTGATCCAGTTCCGCCCGCACAGTCTGGTTGACGAACGGCGCCACGTAGAGGTTCTTCAGGTGCGCCGGCAAGGTTGTCGACGCCGTCCCGACGAGGTGATAGCCGCAACCGGCTGCCACCGCCATCGTCACGAGCACAGCTCGCAGCAGCAACCGCTGGGGAGCTGTCATCTCCTACCCCCTGACCACGAACGACACCAGCCGGTCTGGCACGTGGACCACGCGCGCCACCTGCTTGCCCTCCAGCCAGCGCGCCGCGGCGGCCCGTGCCGCCTCCGTGCAGACCTCCCCATCCGCCCCCCGTGGCAGCGACACCGTGGCCCGTAGCTTGCCGTTCACCTGCACCGCCACCGTCACCTCCTGGCGCGCCAGGAGGTCGGCGTCCCACTGCGGCCAGCCCGAGCGCAGCAGCGACTGCGCGTGCCCCAGGGCTTGCCACACCTCTTCGGTGACGTGCGGCGCGATGGGGTGCAGGAGGCGAACAAGCGCACTGTACGCCTCTTCCAGCGCCGCGCCGCTGGCCCTCGCCTGCAGCTCACCGAGCACGTTGCTCAACTCCATGAGCGCGGCGATGGCCGTGTTGGGCTTGTAGCGCCCCAGATCCTCATGCACCCGGCGGATGGTCTGGTGCATGGCGAGAAGAAGCGTCTCATCGGCACGCTGTTCTCCCTCCACCCCCCGGCGCGCCTCCACCGCCTCGCGCATCGCCCACACCCGCTGCAGGAAGCGGTGCGCCCCCATCACTCCCTCGTCGTTCCACTCCACCTCCTTCTCCGGCGGCCCCATGAAGAGCGTGTACACGCGCTCGGTGTCCGCCCCGAAGCGGGCGATCAACTCGTCCGGCGCCACCACGTTCCCCTTGGACTTGGACATCTTCTCCAGCTTGCCGGTGGTCTTCGACGGCGCGACGATCATCCCCTGGTTGAACAGCACCTCGAACGGCTCGTCGTTGGGGACCATCCCGAAGTCGTTAAGCACCTTGTAGAAGAACCTGGCGTAGAGAAGGTGGAGGGTGGCGTGCTCGATGCCGCCGATGTACAGATCCACGGGCATCCAGCGCCGCACCCGGTCGGCGTCGAACATGGCATCGGCCGTTCGCGGGTTGATGAAGCGCAGGTAATACCACGACGAGTCGACGAAGGTGTCCATGGTGTCCGTCTCTCGCCTGGCCTCCCTGCCGCATTCGGGGCAGCGGGCGGTGAGGAACGACGCGCTGCGCGCCAGTGGATTGCCCTCCACACCGCCAAATTCGATGTCCGTCGGCAAGGCCACCGGCAGGTCCCCCGGCGAAACCGGCAGCGGCCCGTGCTCGGGGCAATACACCACCGGGATCGGCGTCCCCCAGTAGCGTTGCCGGGAAATCAACCAGTCGCGCAGCCGATAGTTCACCTTGCGGGTGCCGATCCCCTGCTCCTCGAGCCAGTCGGTGGCCCGAGCGATCGCTTCTTTCATATACAAACCGTTGAGCCACGAGCTGTTGATCGCCGGTCCATCCCCCGTCCACGCCTCCCCCACCCACCCCTCGGGTGGTTGCACGGTGCGGATGATGGGCAGCCCGTAGGCGATGGCGAACTCCCAGTCGCGCTGGTCCTGGCCCGGCACCGCCATGATGGCACCGGTGCCGTACGACATGAGCACGTAGTCGGCCAGGTAGATGGGTACCGCTTGCCCGGTGAACGGGTTGACCGCGTAGCTGCCCGTGAACACGCCGCGCTTGCCGATCTCCCCCTCGGTGGCGAGGCGTTCGAGCTCCGTGGAACGCCGCACGCGCTCCACGAACGCCGACACTTCGGCCGCCTGTCCCGGCGTGGTGATCTGGGCGACGAGCGGGTGCTCGGGGGCC
Organism: Acidobacteriota bacterium; assembly: GCA_037444085.1. Taxonomy (GTDB): domain Bacteria; phylum Acidobacteriota; class Thermoanaerobaculia; order Thermoanaerobaculales; family Thermoanaerobaculaceae; genus CALEVZ01. The sequence goes on from JBBINC010000057.1 coordinate 16,983, forward strand.
AGCACGGTGAACGTCATGCCAAAGGCGGTATGCGGGCGGGTGGTGAAGACGCGAAAACCCCCCAGCTCCGGCCGCCCCTGCACCTCGAGGGTGAACTCGGCCCCCTCCGAACGGCCGATCCAGTTGCGCTGCATTACCTTGACCTTCTCCGGCCAGTGCGGCAGACGATCCAGTCCCTCCAGCAGGCGGTCGGCGTACGCCGTGATGCGGAAGAACCACTGCTCCAGGTCCTTCTGCACCACCGCCGTGCCGCAGCGCTCGCAGCCACCGCTCACCACCTGTTCGTTGGCCAGCACCGTGTGGCACGACGCGCACCAGTTCACCGGCGCCCGCCCCCGGTAGGCCAGACCCTTTTCCAGCATGCGCAGGAAGAACCACTGGTTCCAGCGGTAATACTCGGGCTCGCAGGAGGCCAGCTCCTTGTCCCAGTCGTAGAGGATCCCCCAGGCGCGAAACTGCTGCTTCATGCGGGCGATGTTGGCCCGCGTCCACTCGTAGGGATGCACGTTGCGCTTGATGGCGGCGTTTTCCGCCGGCAAGCCGAAGGCGTCCCAGCCCATCGGGTTGAGCACCCGCCTCCCCTGCATCATGAACATGCGAAATAGACAGTCGCCCAGGATGTAGTTGCGCCCGTGCCCGACGTGCAGGTCGCCCGACGGGTAGGGAAACATCATTAGCATGTACAGATCCTTGGATCCGGCGGTATCGGCCACGGCGAAACCCTCGCGCTGCCAGTACCCTTGCCAGAACGGCTCGATGCGGGCGAAATCGTACGGCACAGCCATGCCTCACCCTCCGCGCGGGGATTGTATAGCGGTTTGCTGCGCGACCCCGCAAGCTCCGGGTCTGGCGTGTCCCGGGCGGCGTCAGGCGCGCAGGCCGCGCAGGAGGCCCACGGCGGCGGCGCCGGCGACCGCGACATTGCCCGTGCCCGTGTCTTTCTTTCTCGGGGGGCCGCGCGCCCCCCGGGCTTTCGTGTGCGGGGGGCTCCGCTCTCCGCCCACCCAACCGCCCTCGCTCCAGCCCCCCGCGCCCCCACGCTGCGGGGAGCAAAGCTCCCCTCCGCTGGCCTCCGCGCGCTCTGCCCCCCGTGCCCCCACCGCTCGCGCCGGCAAAGCCGGAC
>JBBINC010000058.1:0-7079 GCA_037444085.1 Acidobacteriota bacterium
CGGTGCCCGCGCGCTGGAATCGGCGGGAGGGGTGGAGCTTGCCTGCCCCCGGGAGGCGCGCGACGCAGGCCGCGCTCCTGCCCACCGCTACGGGTCAGGGAGGGTGAGCAGGGACAGCGCGTCTTCGGGGTTCTTGAACGGCGGGATGAGGTACATGCCCTGGGCGTAGCGCGGCGCCTGCAGGGTGAGTTCGAGAGCGCGCTGGTGGCCGACCTGGGCGGCGCCGGCGCCGGCGTTGTCCAGGGCGGCGAGAAGGTCGTCAGGGACGAGAATGCCCGGCACCTCGTGGTGCAGCCGGAGCGCCAGGCGCAGGGAGGGCAACGGCCAGATCCCTACCAGGGCGGGCAGCGGCAGGGCGCCGCCGCAGGCCTCCAGCAGGCGCTCCCACGGCTCCCACGAGAAGAAGACCTGGCTCATCAGAAAGTGGGCGCCGGCGTCGGCCTTGCGGCGCATGCGATCGATCTCGTGCTTGAGGTCGGGGGCGTTGGGGTTGACCGCCGCTCCGATGCAGAACGACGGGGGTTCGCCGATCGGGTTGCCGGCGCAGTCGACCCCCTCGGCCATGCGCGCGATTGCCCTGATCAGCTCGAAGATGTCGACGTGGTAGACGTCGTGCACGCCGGGGTAGTCGCCGAGCTGGGAGGGATCGCCGGTGATGGCGAGGAGGTTGCGGATGCCGGAGCGCCAGGCGCCGAGGAGCTGTGACTGCAGGCCCATCAGGGAGGTGTCGCGGGGGGTGACGTGGGGGATGGTGTCCAGGGTGGTGAGGCGCTGGATTTCGCCCGCCAGCCACAGCGAGTCCATGCGCAGCCGCGCCAGGGGATTGGAGTTGACGTCCACGGCGTCGACCAGGGGGTGCTCGGCGAGGCGCAGGACCACGGAAAGGAGGCGGTCGGCGTTGGTTCCCTTGGGAGGGTCGAGCTGCACGACTCGGGTGAACTCACCGGCCTGAAGGCGAGCCAGCAGCGCTGAGCGGAACCGGGCGCGGGGGGGCTCGCCAGGCTTCACGGGTACGGTGACCGTGACGGCGGTGCGGCGGGCGCGCTGCGGCCGCAGTCCGGAAACGGCGCCGGCAATGGCCTGGATGTGGTCGGGCCCGGTGCCGCAGCAGCCGCCCACAAGGACGGCGCCGCAGGCGGCGGCGCGGCGGGCGAACTCGCCCAGGTAGCTGGGGGTGGCGGGCGGTACGAAGAGGCGGCCGTCGCGCCGCACCAGCGTGCCGGCGTTGGGCATGGCGGCGAGTCGGCCGGCGACGCCGGCCAGTCGTTCCAGGATCTCCAGTGCGCCGTGCGGCCCGGGGGCGCAGTTGATACCCGCGGCGAGCAGGTCGAGATCCAGCAGGCGCTCCACTGTGGTCGCGTGGTCGTCCCACTCCTGCGAGGTGTTCTCGGCCGGGAAGGTGAGCAGGGCGACGAGGGGCAAGTCGGTGGCGCCCCGCACGGCGGAGACTGCCAGCGCCAACTCGTCGGCGCGAAAGAAGGTTTCGAGGATGAGCAGGTCGGCGCCGCGGCCAGCGAGGATGGCGGCCTGTTCGGCGTGGGCCGCGGCGATGGCGGTTCGCCCGTCGCGGTCGTCGAGGTCGAGGACGCCGGCCAGTGGTCCCATGGCGCCGGCCACCAGGCAGTCGGCACCGGAGATCTCGCGCGCCTCCCGGGCAAGCTTGACGGCGGCTCCGTTGACCTCCTCGACGCTGACACCGGCGTGCAGGCGTTCCAGGCGGGGGCGCGAGGCGGCGAAGGTGGCGGTTTCGATCACCTCGGCGCCGGCCTTGAGGTAGGCGAGGTGCACCGCCAGGATATCGTTCGGGTGCTCCAACGCGGCGAGGTCGAGCAGCGCGCCGGTGGGCAGGCGAGCGAGCAGTTCGGAGCCCATGGCGCCGTCGGCCACCACGATGCGCTCGGAAAAGCGCGCCGTCACCCGCGCGTTTCGCATCCGCGCATTGTACGCGCGGGAGAAGGGGGAGCGGGTCAGCCGGGGAGGAAGGTGAGACGTGAGAGGTGAAGGGTGGCGCCCTCGCCCGCCTCCCGAGCCCGCAGAGCGGGCAAGGGACCGCGTGGCGTGAGATGGGGCCGGCAGCGCGGCGAGATCCTTCGCCGACCTTCGCGCGGCTCTGGATGACGGGGAAGATCATCGCCTGTTCAGGATGATGGTGGATCATGGGAACCGGGGGATGTCGCGGCCGCCCGCCAGGGCGGCCGCGGAGATCGACACGGTCACGGTCACCCACACGGTCCCTGACACGGTCACGGACGGGTGACCGCTGTGTGGCGTCCCAGCGGTCACGCCAGGTAGCGAGCCTCGGGGTGGTGGAAGACGACGGCGGAGACCGAGGCCTCGGGGTCCATCATGGCGCCCTCGGTGAGGGAGACGCCGATCTCCTGGGGGCGCAGCAGGCGGAAGAGCTCGCTCTGAGGGGCGAGTTCGGGGCACGCCGGGTAGCCGAAGGAGAGGCGAATCCCCCGGTAGCGGGCGCGCAGGCGGGCGGTCATGGTCATCTCCGGCGGGTCGGGGAAACCCCAGAGGGCGCGCAGCCGGCGGTGCAGCCACTCGGCGGCGGCCTCGGCGGTCTCGAGGGCCAGGGCCTGCAGGGCGATGCTGTCCAAAAGGCGCCCGTCGCGGCGCAGCGCGGCAGCCTGGTCGCGGATACCGGCGCCGCAGGTGGCGACGAACACCGCCACGCTGTCCCCGCTTTCCGCGGAGGGTCGCACCCAGTCGGCGGCGCAGGCAAACGGGGGGCGCTGCTGGCGGCGGTAGGGGAGCGCGGACAGCGCGGCGCCCTCCGGATCGAGCAGAACGACAGCGTCGCCGCGGCCGACGGCGCGAAAGTACTGGTAAACGGCGGCGGGTTGGAGCCAGCCTTGCGCCACGGCCGCATCGAGGAGGCGATCCACCCGCTCCTGGAGCTGGCGAGCGCGCAGGTCACCCTCGGCCAGCAGGCGGGCCACCGAGCCTTGAAGGCCCAGGTGCTTGCCCAGCAGCATCTGGCGGTTGAGGTGAGCCAACACTTCGTCCAGCGGAAGGGACGACAGCACATGGCGGACGAGGTCGGGGGGCGGCGGCGGCTCGACGGCGGGCGCGCTGCGCCGGCGATTCTCGTCAGCCCCGGGGTCGACCCGCGGTTCGGCCTCCGCTGCGGACACGGTGGCTCCCCTCGGCTGCCCGCGCGGGGGCGTCACCTCGCCGGCCAGGAGGCGGTTGGCCAGGGCCAGGCCGGCCATGGCGTCGGCGGCGTAGTGGACCGCACCGGCATAGGCAGGGGCGATGCGCTCGCGGGTGAAGACAGGTGAGAGGGCAGCGCCGCCCACCAGCACCGGGACGCGGATGTCCGCCGCGGCGAGGTCGGCGACGGTGTCCACCATCTGGTGAGCGGAGCGCACGAGCAAGCCCGAGAGGCCGATGAAATCGGTGGGAGCATCGCGCCAGGCGGCAATGAGTCTGTCCGAGGGGCACTGCACACCCAGGTCGACGACGCGAAAGCCGTTGGTCGAAAAGATGATGCCCACCAGGTTCTTACCGATGTCGTGGACGTCGCCGCGGACGGTGGCGAGCAGCAGCGAACCGCGCGCGGCAGCGTCGCCGGCGATGTGGGGGCGCAGGTGGTCGACGGCCGCCTGCATCACCTCGGCCGAGACCAGCACCTCCGCGACGATCAGCTTGCCCTCGCCGAACAGGCGCCCCACCTCGTCCATGCCGGCCATCAGCGGCCCGTTGATGATGGCGAGGGGGTCCATGCGCGCCAGCAGCCGGTCGAGCACGGCCTCGAGTCCGCTGCGGCGACCGTCCAGCACCATGCGCGCCAGGCGTTCCTCCGGGGTCGCCGGGTCGTCCTGGCCCTCGTCACGCCGGCGGGACGCCGCCGCGCGGTAGCGGGCCACGAAGGCATCCACCGCCTCGCGGGAGCCGTCGAACAGCACCGCCTCCGCCAGGCGCACGTCGTCCTCGGCCAGCGACGGGAAGCGCACGAGCTGCTCGGTGTTGACGATGGCAGCGTCGAGGCCGGCCGAGAGGCAGTGGTGCAGGAAGACGGCGTTGAGCACCTCGCGCCCCGCCGCTGGCAGGCCGAAGGAGACGTTCGAGACGCCCAGAATCGTGAGCGCGCCGGGGTAGGCCTGCTTGATTCGCCGCACACCCTCGACCGTCTCGCCGGCCGCGCCGCGGAACGCCGGGTCGCCGGTGGCGGCCGGGAAGACGAGGGCATCCAGGAGTACTTCTCGGCGGCGCAGGCCGTGCGTCTCGAGGGTGGCCAGCAGGCGCCCGGCCACCTCCACCTTGCGCTGCGCGGTGCGTGCCATCCCCTCGCTGGGGTGCTCGTCGATGCAGCCAGCCACCACGGTGGCGCCGAAGCGGCGGGCGAGGCGGGCCACCTCGCCCAGGCGGGCGCCGCCGTCCTCGAGATTGACCGAGTTGAGCAGCGGGCGCCCGGGCGTGCGCTCCAGGGCGGCGGCGAACACCGCCGGGTCGGTGGAGTCGATGACCAGTGGCGCGCGCACGGCACGCCGCAGGTAGGGCAGAAGAGCGGTCACCGCCGCCAGCTCGTCCCCTTCTGGGTCGGCCAGGCAGACGTCCAGCGCCTGCGCCCCTCCCCGTACCTGGCGGCGCCCCACCTCCGCCGCCTCGGCCCACCTGCGGGCCCGTACAAGATCGCGAAACTTCCGTGATCCCAGCGTGTTGGTGCGCTCGCCGATGAGCAACGGCGCGGGGCGCTGGACGATCTCCAGGGGATGGCCCCCGGCCAGGTGAGCGGGGTCGTAGTCGGGCGGCCGGCGCGGGGAATGCGAGTCGGCGACCTGGCGCAGCAGGCGGATGTGCTCTACGGTGGTGCCGCAGCATCCCCCCAGCACGTTGATCCAACCGGCGGCGGCGAAGCGCGCCAGAGTGTCGGCCAACTTCACGGGACTCTCGTGGTAGCGTCCCTCGCCGTCGGGCATGCCGGCGTTGGGGACGACGGCGACGAAGCTCGGGGTGAGGGCGGCGAGGGCGCGCAGGTGCTCGGTCATCGGGCCGGGCCCGGTGGAGCAGTTGAGCCCCACCCACAGCGGCGACCACGGTTCGACCATGACGGCCAGCGCCTCGATCGACTGGCCGCCCAGCGTCGTGCCGGTGGGCTCGATGGTGGCCGAGACGGCGATGGGAAGCTGGGGCGCGGCGTCGCGGCAGGCGATCAGCGCCGCCTTGAGGTTGAGCGGGTCCTGCGAGGTTTCGATGAGGAGCAGGTCCGCCCCGCCCTCCGCCAGTCCCTCGATCTGGGTGTGATACCCCCGCATCAGTTCGGGGAAGGGGACTCCGCCCGTCAGGGTGAGCGCCTTGGTGGTTGGGCCGATGGAGCCGGCCACGAAGCGGGGGCGCTGGTGGGTCGAGGCTCCAGCGCACGCCTGTCGGGCCAGTTCGGCGGCGCGGCGATTGATCTCGCGGCAGCGCTCGGCGAGCCCGTACTCCTGGAGGACGATGGGGGTGGCGCCGAAGGTGTCGGTCTCGACGATGTCGGCGCCGGCGTCCAGGTAGCCGCGGTGGAGATCGAGAACCACGTCCGGGCGGCGCAGGACGAGCGCCTCGTGGCATCCCACCAGCGCCTCGCCGCCATAGTCGGCGGCGCCCAGGCGCCGCGACGCCAGAGCGGTGCCGGTGGCTCCGTCCAGCAGAAGGATGCGCTCGCGCAGCAGCCGGGCGAGTTGGGCGGTCCGCTGGGGCATGGGCGTAGTGTAGCCGCGAGAGGGGAGACGCGAGATGTGCCCCCGCTCGCCCGACGCGGACCGCGATCGAGAGGCCGGCGGGCGGGGAGTCGCGACCGTGCTAGCCTCACGGACCGGGAGGGAGGTGGCCTTGGAGAGGGAACTGGAGGCGGCACTGGCCGCGGCGGAAGCGGCGGCGCAGGTGTGTCGTCGGGTACAGGAAACGCTGGTACCCCGGGAGGTGGTGGTCAAGCAGGACCGCTCGCCGGTGACGGTGGCGGATTTCGGCGCCCAGGCGGTGATCAACCACCTGCTCGGGACTTCGTTCCCCGCGATCCCGGTGGTGGGCGAGGAACACACCGGGGCGTTGCGCCACGATGCGGCGCTGCGCCAGCAGGTGATCGACGCGGCTGCAACGGTGTTGCCTGACCTGGGGGAGGCGGGGGTGCTGGCCGCCATCGATCGAGGGGACTTCGGCGGCGGCGCCGGAGGGCGCTTCTGGACTGTCGATCCGATCGACGGCACCAAGGGCTTTCTGCGCCGGGAACAGTACGCCGTGGCGATCGCGCTGATCGAGGGCGGCGAAGTCGTGCTGGGGGTGCTGGCATGCCCCAGCCTGCCACTTCGGCTCGACCAGGCGGAGCCGGTGGGGTGCGTGCTCGCCGCCTCGCGCGGCGCTGGCGCGTGGATGCGGCGCCTGGGCAGTGGGGAGAGGACGGGCGTGGGCGCGGCGGGCGAGTCGGACCCGCGCGGCGCCGTGGTGTGCGAGTCGGTGGAGGCCGGGCACTCTTCCCACGCGGAGTCGGCCCGGGTCGTCGGCCGGCTGCGGGTGACCGCCGCGCCGGTGCGCATGGACTCCCAGTGCAAATACGCCCTGCTGGCGCGGGGCGACGCCTCGGTGTACCTGCGCCTGCCCACCTGCGCCGACTACCGCGAGAAGATCTGGGACCACGCCGCCGGCGCGATCCTGGTGGAGGAGGCAGGGGGTCGGGTGAGCGACGTGGCGGGCCGCCCCCTCGATTTCGCCCGCGGCCGGACTCTCGCCGGCAATCGCGGCGTGATCGCCACCAACGGGCACCTCCACGACGCGGTGCTGGCCGCGGTGGGAGCGGTGCTGCGGGAGACGTGAGACGCACCGGCTGAGGCGCGGCCCCCCACCCGCCCGGGGAACCGCGCTGGCAGTGCGAGGGGACGGCGGGAATGTTCGGGCGCGTCGAAATGGCGGGCGAGGGCGCCCGCCCCACGCAAACACCGACGCCAGCACGGGCACCGGCACCCACACGGGCACGGACACCGCCCCCACCCGCCCTTGCCTGCCTTGAGGCAGCCCGCGACATTCGCCCGCGCCAATGTAGCCGAGGACCCGAGGACACCGACGCTGACACTGACACTCACACTGACACTGACACT
>JBBINC010000058.1:7179-17996 GCA_037444085.1 Acidobacteriota bacterium
GACACGGATAGGCAGGACCCGCGCTGCCATCATGCGGGGGCTGGGTGTGTGGGCGGATGGGGTGGTTGGAGGTGAGAGGCGAGCGCCGTCGGGCTCTGCCCGCGCCGCGAGGGGGGCGCGGGGGGTTTCGCGGCGGAGGCGCGGGCGGCGGGCCGGCGAAACCCCCCCGAAAAAGGAAGACACGGTCAGACACGGACAACCGGTGGGTTGGGGAGGAAGCGCGGTGGCTTCGGGTTGGAGAGGGTCAGCGTCCGCCGCGGCCTGCCCGGAGGTGCAGGACACGCACAATCCCAGCGTTGTCGTGAATGACCGCGGTTTGCTCGAGCCCGGCGGCAAGCCACACGGGTTCGAGCAGGGCGGTCTGATCCGGGCCGATCTCGAGGAGGACCTGGCCGCCGGGTACGAGGAGCTGGCCCAGGTCGGCGAGCAGGCGCCGTAGGAGGTCGGTGCCGTGCGCGCCCCCAGCGAGGGCGAGGCGAGGCTCGAACCGGCACACTTCGGGCGCAAGCCGCGAGATCTCGCCGTCTGGCACGTAGGGAAGGTTGGCGACGACCAAGTCGAAGGCCCCGGCGATCGCCTCCGAGAGGTCGCTGGCGGCGAAGAGCACGCCAGCGCGGTGGCGGCGGGCGTTGGCTTGCGCCACGGTGAGGGCTGCGATGGAGACGTCGAGCCCCACCACCCGCGCATTCGGCCACTCGGCCGCCAGGGTGACGGCGAGACACCCCGAACCGGTGCCGGCATCCAGTACCCGCGGTGCTGCCGGCAGCGGCAGAGCCAGTGCGGCGGCGATCAGCAGCTCGGTCTCCGGACGGGGGACGAGCACGGCCGGCGAGACGAGGAACTCGCGCCCCCAAAACGGGCATGCTCCGGTGAGGTAGTGGGCGGGCTCGCCGGTTCGCCGGCGTTCGATCCACCTCCGGAAGGCGGCCTGCTGGGAGGCGGGTACCCCCTCGCCGGGGTGCGCCAGAAGCCACGTTTCGCTGACCGCGAGGGCCCGGGCCAACAGCCAGCGCGCCTCCCGCCGCGGGTGTGGCAGTCCCTCGCGAGGGTCACCGAGCCGGAGGGTTCCCCAGGCGAGGAGCTGGTCCACCGTCATAATGCCGAGGCCCGGCGGGCACTAGCGAGGACGAGGCGGGCGGCGATGGTGCCGCCGACGACGCCGCCGATCACCCCTCGCGAGACTCCGGCATCCATGAGGTGCGCGGTGAGGGTGCCGAGGACCACCGCGGCAGCCGCCATCCAGGCCGCTCGCGAGAGTGCCGCCACCGGGGCGGGAGGGGTCATGTTCCGGGCATGGACGGCCAAGACCACGCTCCACACCAGGCCGCTCCACCAGCCGATCCCGACGCCCCGCGCGGTATTCACGATGAGCCCGACCACCGGGTCTCCACCTGCCAGGCGGGGTGCCTGATCGCTCAGGAGACCCGGCACCAGTCCGGCCGCGGCCCCGGCGAGTGCGCCGCCGAGCACGAAGCGAATTTCGGCGGCGATGCGCGCTCGCCCGAGCCGAGCCACCAGGCTCATGGCGAGGTGACCATTTCCTCCTCCAGGCGCGCTGCCTGGAGCTGGGCGATCAGGGGATCGAGGAGGAGGTCCAGGTTGCCGTCGAGAATCTCCTGCAGGCGGTGGGTGGTGAGGCCGGCGCGGTGGTCGGTGATGCGCGACTGGGGGAAGTTGTAGGTGCGGATCTTCTCGGAGCGGTCGCCGGTACGCACCATGGACCGCCGGTCGGCGGCCATTTTCGCCAGCTGCTCCTCCTGGGCGATCTCGTACAGGCGCGCCTTGAGGATGCGCATGGCCTTGAGGCGGTTCTGCTGCTGGGATCGCTCGTCCTGACACTGCACGACGATACCGGAGGGGAGGTGGGTGATGCGGATGGCGGAGTAGGTGGTGTTGACCGACTGGCCGCCCGGTCCGGAGGAACAGAACCGATCGATGCGCAGGTCCTTCTCGTGCACCTCGATCTCGACCTCCTCCGCCTCGGGCATGACGGCGACCGTGGCTGCGGAGGTGTGGATGCGGCCGGACGCCTCGGTGGCGGGCACACGTTGCACCCGGTGCACCCCCGACTCGTACTTGAGGCGGGAGTACACCCCCTGCCCCTCGATGATCGCCACCACTTCCTTGACGCCGCCCATGCCGGCCTCCGAGAGGTCGGTGATGGACACCCGCCAGCGTTTCAGCTCGGCGTGGCGGGTGTACATGCGCAGCAGGTCGGCAGCGAAGAACGCCGCCTCCTCGCCGCCGGTGCCGGCGCGAATCTCGAGAATGACGTTGCGGGCATCGTTGGGGTCGGTCGGCAGGAGGAGGATCTTGAGCTGCTCCTCCTGCGCCGCCAGCGCGGCCTTGAGGCTGGCGAGTTCGTCCTCGGCCATCTCGCGCAGCTCGCAGTCGTGCTCCTCCGCCAGCACCTGCCGCGCCCCTCGCTCCTCGTCCAGGAGGCGGCGGTAGCCCTGATAGGCGGAGACGATCGGCTCGATCTCGGCGAGGCGGCGCGACACCTCGGCCAGTCGGCGCGGGTCGGACAGCACCTCGGGCCGGGCCTGCTCTTCGCGCAGCTCGGTGAAGCGGCGGGTCACCTCTTCGAGTCGATCCAGCATCCCTGTCATGGTCGCCTTTCTGCGCCGGAAACGTCAAAAACGCCGGGGGTGCTTCCCCCGGCGTTGCCTTCGCAGTCCCTGGCCGGCTAGTTGCCGTCGCGCTTGCCGTACCGCCGCTGGAAGCGCTCCACCATCCCGGCCGAGTCGATCAGCTTCTGCTTGCCGGTGAACAGCGGGTGGCAGGCGGAGCAGATGTCGAGACGGATCTCCTTCTTGGTGGAGCGGGTGGTGAACGTGTTGCCGCACGCGCAACGCACCTCGACGGTGTGGTACGCGGGGTGGATTCCCTGCTTCATGGTGCCCTCCACGGCTCCCCGGCGTCGTCGGGGAGGCAGAGTGTACACCAAGGACCGCCGCGTCTCAAGAGGAGGAGCGCTGCCAGAAGATGTGAGGCGCGAGAGATGAAAGGTACGGCGCACGAGGCAAGAAGGCTGCGCCTTGCGCTCACCCCCTCACGCCTCGCCCCCGCTCACGGCGCGACGAGGTAGCCGTGCTTGTCCAGGTAGGCGACGACGCGGTGAGCGCTCTCCTCGGGGGTCTCGCTGGCGGTGTAGAGCACCAGCTCGGGCTTCAGGGGGGCCTCGTAGGGCGCCGAGATGCCGGTGAACTCCGGGATTTCCCCGGCCCGGGCCTTGCGGTACAGGCCGCGCGGATCGCGCGCCTCGCACACCTCCACCGGAGAGTCGAGGTAGACCTCGATGAAAACGTCTTTCGGCTGGATGCTGCGGGCGTGGTCGCGGTCTTTTCGGTACGGCGAGATGAAGGCGACGAGGGTCACCAGACCCGCCTCGGTGAGCAGCTTGGCGACCTCGCCGATGCGGCGGATGTTCTCGGCCCGGTCCTCGGGCGAGAAGCCCAGGTCGCGGTTGAGCCCGTGCCGGATGTTGTCGCCGTCGAGGATCATGCAGTGGACACCACGCTCGGTGAGGAGCTGATCCACCCGCCGGCTGACGGTGGTCTTGCCCGAGGCCGACAGGCCGGTGAACCACACGGTGACGCCGCGGTGGCCCATGAGTCCCTCGCGCCGGGCGCGAGGGACGGCGAAGTCGTGGGCGGTGATGTGGGTGCTCTTCGGCTGGTCCATTGGTCGGTTCGTGTGTCCTTTCCGGACGCGGACCTTAGCGCACAGCGCCGCGAATGTCACCTGCTTGGGGCTGTTGGGGCGAGATCCTCCCGTCCCCGCGGCCTAGCTCCCTGTTCTGGCGGCGATCTCGAGGATCACGTCCTTCTCCCGGATGATGCCGACCAGGTGACCGGCGCGCATCACCGGGAGGTTGATGAGGTGGTGGATGACCATGAGGTGGACCGCCTCGATCAGCGGTGCGTCCTCGGCGACGCTCACCGGTTCTTCCAACAGGTCGGCGATCTTGCGATTGCCCATGAGCTTGCACTGGGCGAGGAACATGCCGGTGTAGTAGGAGGTGTAGGGGAGGTTGGTGAAAAACGGCGGCAGGACGAGTTTGAGCAGATCGGGGAAGCGCAGGATGCCGACGAACCTTTCATTGCGGTCGAAGACGAGCACCGACCGCAGTCTCTCCTGGGTGGCGTCGGAGAGTTCGAGCGGCGCGAAGAAGGTGGTCTTGAGGGCTTCGACGGCATCAGCGACGGGTTGATCGACGTACAGCCGGCGGTAGCCGTCTGGCGGCACCATGAGTTCGGCGATGGTGCGCTCGCGCAGGACCACCCGGTGACCGTGTTCGTGGGCGTGGTGGATGCGCGCGACGAGCAGCTCGATGTCCACGGGCTTCTGCAGGAAGTCGACCACCGCCAGCTTGATCGAGGCCACGGCGTCGTCGTACTGGCCGTGGCCGGAGAGGATGATCACCGGCAGGTCGGGTGCGATGGCGCGGATCTGCTGCAGCGTGGCGATGCCATCCATCCCCGGCATGCGCAGATCCAGGATCACCACGTCGGGAACCGAGCCGCGCACGCGTTCCAGGGCGGTCTGGCCCGAGGCCGCTTCCTCGACGAGGAAACCGCGCCGTACCAGCAGCTTGGCGGTGCCCTGCCGGAATGCTTCCTCGTCGTCGACGAGGAGGACGCGAGCGGAGTGTGGGTTGGTCGTCATAGGCCAGTCGTCCTCCCTCATCCTACATCGGTTGCAAGCCGGGGAAACCGAGCAGCGGCCAGTAGAACAGGGCCATCAGCATGAGCACGATGAAGGCGATGATCAGACAGGGGATGCCGACCCGCAGGAAGTCCTTGGCGTCGAGGTAGCCCGAGGCGTACACGATGGCGTTGGGCGGCGTGCCGATGATGAGCAGGTAGGCGAAGGACGACGAGGCGGCGGTAACGATTGTCATGAACGGGATCATGGTGGTGCCCGAGCCCGCCACCCCGGCGATGTTGAGGGTGATCGGTCCGACCGCCGCGGCCGCCGGGCCGTCCGCCATGAGCTGGGTCATGAAGGCGGTGACCAGGCCGCCGGAGGCGAGCAGGGCATTCATGGAGGTCAGTCCGATGGTGGCCAGGAGGTCGGTGAGGGAGCGGGCCAGCCAGTAGGCGGCACCACTCATGTCGAGCACTCGCCCGAAGATCATGGCCCCGGCGTACAGCCACACCACGCCCCAGTCCACCTTCTCCTGGTAGTCGCGCCAGTTGACGATGCCGAACAGCAGATAGGCCACGGCTCCGGCCAGCGCGAGCACGCCGATGCCGAGCCGGAAGCCGAGCAGGTCCTTCAACACGTAGTCCTCGGTGAGCCAGCCGACGAACATGGCGAGAAAGATGACGACGGCCGCGATCTGGGTGCGGCTCCACCTGCCCATGCGGGCGATATCCTTCTTCAGGGACTCCATCGCCGGGGCGAGGTCGCGGATCTGCGGCTTGAAGCGCCAGTTGAGCAGCAGCCACAGCACCGGCATCATGATGATCACGAACGGCATGCCGTACAGTATCCACTGCCCGTAGCCAATGGAGTAGCCGAACATGTCCTCCATGTAGTTGATCATGATGACGTTGCGCGCCCCCACGGAAGGCGCTCCGAAGCCGCCGATGTTGGGCGCCATGCAGATGGTCATCATCAGCATCTTGGCCAGCTCCGAGTCTCTCGGAATCTGTGCGGTCAGCGAGTTGGAGTGGAGGATGATGCCGATGGGAAGGAACATGGCGGCGAGGGCGTGATCGGAGATGAAGGTGGCACCCGGCGCCATCACCAGCACAAGGATGAGCGTCACCCAGCGGATGTTGGGCTTGGCCAACACCCGGAAGAGGGCGAGGCAGATGCGTTTGTCCACCCCGGTCTTGACGAAGGCGGCAGCGAACATGAGGCTGCCCATGATGAACCAGGTGGCGTCGGTCCACATCCAGGCCGGCGCGTCCTTGCGCGTGACCATGCCGGAGAGCACGCAGATCAGGCCCACGCAGAACGCCACCCCCGGCAGCGGCATCGCCTCGGTGACGAAGCAGATCACCACGAAGGCGATCATCGCCACACAGATCTTGAGCTGGCGCGCCGAGGTGGCGACCCTGGCCTTCTCCTCGGGCTTGAGCTCGTCGTAGGTCAGGCCGGCGAAACGCAGCTCCTTGGCCCGCCCCATGAGGTCGTGGAAGGTGGATTCATCCATGTTCTCCACCACCTGCCGGTAACGGTCGTAAAACGCCCGCGACCCCTTGGCGCCGAGGGCGTCGAGCTGCTTGTGGTCGCGCCTGAGCACCGCCTCCTGGCGCAGCGTCCCCAGCCGCATACACCCCTCCAGGACGCGGGCGGTGTACAGCTCCCACTGCTCGGCGTCGTTGGCGGGGGTGGCGAACAGCTCTCTGGTGAAGAAGTCGAGGACGTACTTCTCGCCGTGGGTGTACTCCACCGCCACGTCGACCATCGAGGACGGGGTGGGGATCGCGACGATGAGGACGAACGCCGCCACCGCGATGGAGAACCTCTTGTAGTCGATATAGCGGTCGTATGCGGAGGCCTTCTTGCCTTCGCCTGCTGCGGTCATGATTCTCCTTCCTTATCTCGCCGGCGGGCATGCCAGGGGCTGGCGGCGGCGCCGGGCGAGCTGCGCCGCCTCCCTGATACGGTCTTCCAGATCAGGGGTGGGGTGGGGCTTGAGCAGATAGGCGAAGGCGCCGCCGCTCAAGCCCGCCTCTTCCTCCTGGCGCGACAGATGCCCGGTGAGCATGATCACTGCGGGGGGGTCGGGCATGGCGCGGATGTCGGCAAGCACGGAGAGGCCGTCACGGTCGGGCATCTTCACGTCCAGGAGCACGACGTCGCACGAGCGGGCCGCCAGCCGCGCCAGTGCCTCGTCCCCCGAGGCGGCGGTGGCCACGGCAAATCCACGCCGCGCCAATACCTTGGCGAGGGCCTGGGAGAACGACAACTCGTCGTCCACGAGCAGCACGCGAATCGCCGTCATGCGCTCTCCTGGGCGGCGCGGGGCAGGGTCACCGTGAAGCTCGTGCCGCTTCCCGGCCGGCTGTCGATGTCGATGCTCCCTTGAAGATCCTGGACCAGCCCGTAGCAGATGGCGAGGGCAAGTCCAGTGCCCTTGCCCACCGGCTTGGTGGTGAAGAAGGGCAAGAAGATCGACGACAGGTGCTCGGGCGGGATGCCGGGGCCGTTGTCCTGGATCTCGACGCGCACCGCGGCGCCGGCGGAGCGACTGCGGACGATGACGCGCCCGTCGGCCCGCCCGCCGGTGGCGTCGAGAGCGTTGTTGATCAGGTTTGAGAAGATCTGGTGCAAGTGCGCCGGCGCGCCGGAAACGGCGGGCACGTCGGCCAGGTCGGTCTCCAGCGTCACGCTTTCGATCCGTGCCCTGGCGCGCATGACTGTGGCCATCTCCTCAAGCATGGGCGACAGCAGCACCGGCTGCGGCGCGGCGTCGACGCGCCGGGCGAACTTCAGGAGTCCCTGTGTGATGGTCTTGCAGCGCGCCACCTGATCGCCGATCTTGGCGGCGGCGTCGAGCACCTCGAGCCGGTCCGCCTCACTCATGCCGGTGGCGCCGGCGAGGTCGCGGATCCAGGTCTGCAACGTGTCGATGGTGGCCAGTGGGTTGTTGATCACGTGTGCCAGCCCGGCGGACATCTCCCCCACCGCGGCGGTCTTGCCGGTGGCCACGAGGCGGCGAAGCAGCGCCTCGTTCTCGGCGTCGGCGCGTTTGAGCGCCCGCACCTGCCTGCGCGCGAACAGCACCGCCAGCACCCCGGCGCCGAGCACGCCCGCCGCCGACATGAGAATGCCGACCACCACGGCGGAGCGCAGGGGCGCGTAGACGTCCCGTACTTCCCGGCGGAAGATCAGCAGCCAGCGCGGGTTGGACAGCCAGGTGGTGGTGCACACGTACCCCACGCCGGCGATGCGCAGGCGCCGCACCTGGATGCCGTCGTGGAAGGCCAGGTCGGGGAATCCGGATGGTTGGAGCAGGCGGTCGCCGAACCGGGTCTTGGTCTGAAAACGCCCCTCGCGGTTGACGATGAAGGTCTCCCCCGTACGTCCCACGTGCGCCGCGTCCACCAGGCGCGAGAAGTAGTCGGTGTTCACAGTCACGCGCAGGATCCAGAAGTCATTTCCCTCTTGACGTTTGACGGCGATGATGAAGTGCGGCACGGCGCGAAACCCGGTAAAAACGTCGGAGATGTAGTAGCCGCGCTCGACCACCTCGGCGAACCACTCCGCCTCGCGGTAGTTCCGGCCGGCGAGGTCGAACGTTCCAACGTACTTCAGGTGCTCGCCGCCGGAATCGATCACGCCAATGTCGGTGATCACCTTGGCGCTCTGCTGGAGCACCTCGAAGAGGCGTTCGAGATGCCCATTGACCAGCTCCTCGCGGGGGTACTGGTGGGCGAGGGCGGTCACCTCGGCGGTGAGGTTGGCCAGGAACGCCTCGACGGACTCACGGTGGTAGCGCAGCAGATTGGCCTGCTGGTCGAGCACGATCGACCTGTTCAACGAGTAGAACAGCAGGAAGTTGGCAAGGGCAATGACGATCAGCGGCAACACCGACACGAGCAGTACCCGACGGACCAGGGACGCCAGCATGGCGCGGTAATCGGTGGTGCGGCCGCCGCCGGTCATGGCCGGGTCACTCCGGTCCTGCCTCGGCGGCGGCGCGGATGACCTGCGCCAGCAGGTCGGCCGGGATGGGCTTCATGAGGAAGTCCCAGGCCAGTTCCCGTACCGCCTCGAGGCCGGCCTGTACGCTCCCGTGGCCGGTGAGCATGATCACCCTGGGGCGGGGGGAGAGCTGGCCGATGCGGCGCAGGACCGCCAGCCCGTCGAGTCCGGACATCTTGAGGTCCAGAACGACCACGTCGACCGGGTGCTCCCCCACAAAGGACAGGGCTTCGGCGCCCCCGGGCACGGCGGTGACGTCCATGCCGCGTGCGGAGAGCACCTTGACGAGGGTGTCGCGATACACCTGCTCATCGTCAACGACGAGGACCCTGATCGTGTTGGCCACCTAGCATCATCCTCGTCAGATGCTGAAGACGAAGCGCATGCCGAGCATGAACTCACGCTCCACCTGCCGGTTGCGGCGCGTCGGGTCGGCCAGGTTGGAGTTGCCTTCTGAGATGATCCCCCCCTTGCTCTGATCGAGATCACGCGCCCACACCTCGGTCGCCTCCATCTGCACCCGCACCGAAGGGTTGAGCGTCCAGTTCACGCCGAGGGTGGCGGTCGCCGCCGTCCAGGCGCCGTCCAGGACGCTGGCCGTGACCGAGCCTCCTTCGCCCACCGGCACCGGTCCGGGCGCTCCGAGTTGCTCGCCCGTGAAGCCGTTCACCCCTGGCGCGGCGGTGTCGCCACGGCTGGGTGAACGGCCGCGCGGCCACTTCCTTGCCGCCGCCGGTGTCGCCCTTGGGGGTGACCAGGTCGACGCCGCTGCCGTTGGAGAGGCCGAGCGAACAGGTGACGGCGTCTCCGGCGAGCCGGCCCCACAGCAGAACGCCGCGATCGAAGAAGGGGTAGACCGGGTGGGAGGCTGCACGCTCCAGTCAATTGACCTGGTTGTCCAGGGTCAGCCACTCGGTGGAGAACGGCACCTTCATCTGGCCCAGGCGCACGTGCAGCGCCGGGTCGATCTCGACGTCGCAGTACGCGTTGCGAATGTAGGGGTTGTCCTCGAGGGAGGCCTGGATGCGAAAGGTGACAACGTCGTGCACCCGCCCCTGCAGGTTGAGCCGGGCGCGCCGGATGTCGAACGACGACGGCGCCACGGACTCACCGAAGTACCCCCGGGCATCGAGGTGTACCGAGCCGGCGAGGCGCAGTGCGTTCTTGCGGTCGGCGGTGCGCAGGAAGAAGCCGTTGCGGAAGATTGACTCCAGGGGAGGCGAGGAGTCCGGCGGACGCGAGGTCGCCGTGGGAGTGGCAGTCGGGGTCGGGGCCGGGGGCTCCGACTCGTCGCCGCTGCCGAGCGCCGAAACGACGACGGTCGCAATCCTCAAGGGGAAGTCGCGCGACATGAGGTTCACGAGTTCCTCCGGAATGCGGGCGATGTTGATTCGCGCCTGGAGCTTTCCTCGGATTCGAGTTGGCGGATGCGGGCCTCGGCCCGCCGCTTGCGCGCCGCGGCGCGTGCGATCTCATTCACAAGCTCGTGCGTGGAAACCGGGTAGGTGAGGACCACGAAGACCCCCGAACGCAGCGCGGACAACGCTTTCTCCATCGGGCGGTGGCTGGCGATGACCACCACTTCCCTGAGCGGCGCGCTGCTGCGAAGCCGTGCGATCACCCGCTCTTCCTCTTCGTGGTCGAGGTCCTCGAGGACGATCACGTCGGCATCGTCGAGGGCGTCGCCGCTGCCTTCGACCGGGAGGGAGACGATGACGGCGGCGAGACTGGCACGAAGCGATTCGGCGAGTGCGGGATCGCGGGAGAGCACGGCGACGCGGGGGGCGCCCATGACGAGCACGGTGAACTGCAAGGAGAGTGCCAGAGAAGCGCCTGACCCCGGGTCTGCGGGTCAAGTCGTTTGTTCACCGATGCGTGCGCGACTCGTTGGGCAGATCGGGGAAGCCGGCGGCCGGCGCGGCTGGGTGGGGTGATTTGTCCCACCCTGGGTGTCCGCAACCTGCGTCGATGGAGACAAAGCGCGCCATGGCGCCAGTTACGTTTCAGGCGAGGGAGCGACGAAATGTCGCACGTCGCCCGTCCGCCGCCGCGGCGTGGCGCGGCCCCCTCCGTCCCTGCCCGTGCCCGGTGCGCCGGCAAAGCCGGCGAGGTATTCTGGATGAAAGTTCCATCGGGGAAAGGAGTGGCGACCC
>JBBINC010000059.1:0-9655 GCA_037444085.1 Acidobacteriota bacterium
GGCGCGGGGGGTTTCGCGGCGGTGGCGTGGGCGGGGGGCCGGCGAAACCCCCCGATCAAGAAAGACACGGTCACGGACTGGCCTGGCGGCGCCGATGGGCCTTGCTGCCTGGAGCGCGAGGGCAAGCCCGTTCGAGGATGTTGGCCCTGACCTTCCAGGGGTTGCAGCGAAGGGCGAAGCGCCCCGGAACAAAGGGTTACAATGCTCGCGGAGGTGATGGTGCCCGCCCGAGGATGGTTGCTTGTCGCAGTGGTCACGTTGGTTGGGTGCGCTTCAGCGCCGCTGGAGCAGGTGGCCTCGCCCGGCGACGGTGCCGCCCTGGCGCTGGTGGCGCGTGCGCAGATGCGGCTGGAGACGGGCGAAATCGCCGAGGGATTGCAGCTCTTCCGGGAGGCAGTGGCGCTGCACCCGAGCGATGAGGGGTTGCGCGAGGAGCTGGGCCTCGCCCTGGCCGCGGTGGGTCTCGCGGACCAGGCGGTGAGCGAGCTGACGCCGCTTGTCCGCCGCTCCAGCTCGGGGAACGCGGTGCTTGGCATGTTGGTGGCCCGATCGGCCGCGTCGGCGGAGGATCTGGCGAAGGCAGTGCCGTTGCTGCGAGAGGGGCTCGAGGCGGTACCGGAGGGCGACTCGGCGCGATTGATGCTGGTGCAGGTCCTCGTGCAGTTGGGCCGGGGCGAAGAGGCGCTGGAGTCGTTGCGCCCCTTGCTCGCCGACCAGCCTCTGAATCCCCGGCTGAAGCTGCTGGCCGGGTCGGCGTTGCGTCTGGCTGGGAGGCCGCAGGAAGCCAAGGAGTATCTGAACGAGGCGCGCCAGGCAGGAGAGACGCAGCACCCCGCAACTGCGGAGTTGATCGAGGTGCTGGCCAGCGACGGCAAGCTGGCGGAAGCGGCGGAACTGCTGCAGGAGTTCATGGCCCGGCAAGGAACGACGCTGGCCGGGCTGACCCGGCTGGCGACCCTGTGGGCGCGGGCGGGCGAGCGTGACAAGGCGATGGCGGTGGTCGAGGAGGTGCTCGGGAAGGACCCGCGGCAGCGCGAGGCGCTGCTGCTGGGTGCAATGTTGCATGCCGGCAAGGGCAAGGTTACCGAGGCCGAGCAGTACTTTCGCAGGGCGCTCGCGGCCGATCCCGACGACGCGGATGCGGCCATGGGTCTGGCGAGGCTGTTGCTCGATACCCGGTACCTGGATGAGTCGAGGCGTCTGCTTGACGGGTTGTGGAAACGCGCGGTCGAGGCAGGGGTTCAGGCGGCCGGGGTCGGTCGCGAAATCGCCCAGGAGCGGGCGACGATCGAGTTGATCGACCACCAGCCGGACGCGGCGCGGGAGTGGCTGGATCGCCTGCGCGAGTCGCCTCCTGACCGCCGCACGGTGGCGCTGTGGGGCGAGTACTTCCGTCTCAAGGAGCACTGGCGGCAGGGACTGGAGTGGCTCGATGCGATTCCCGGGCATGAGGAGAGCGGCGTCGCCCGCCTGACGGCGGCGATGCGCGCCGAGTTTCTCGTCGCCGCTGGCGAGGACGCGGCCGCGGAGGCCATTCTCGCGCCCCTTCTCGAGGGCGACGAGGATGACGTGATCGCCGCTCTGGGAGCGTTGCAGCGGCGAAATCGGCATCGTCAGGTGGTCCAGCGCGCGCGCGCGGCGCGTGATCGCCTCGGGGATGCGCCGTCCGTCCACTTCGCCCTGGCGGCGTCACTGGAGCGATCTGGGCATTGGGACGAAGCGGTCGCCGAGTTTCGTGCGTTGCTGCAGCGCGAGGGCGACAACGCCGCGGCGCTCAACTACCTGGGGTACATGTTCGCCGATCGCAACGTCAACCTCGAGGAGGCGCTGGCGATGATCTCGCGGGCCGTGGAGCTGGAACCGACCTCGGGTGCCTATCAGGACTCGCTGGGGTGGGTGTTCTTCCGGCTGGGCGACCTGGCACGGGCAGAGAAGTACCTGCGCGAGGCGGGGCGGCTGGAACCGCACGATGCCACGGTGCACGAGCATCTGGGCGATCTGCACGCACGGCGAGGGGAGCGGCCAGAGGCGGCCGCGGCGTACTCGCGGGCGCTGGGCATGCGTTCCCTCGAGGACGGGCAGCGGGAGCGGCTCGAAGCCAAACTTGAGGAGCTTGCCCGGGATGTCTCGCCGTAGCTGGCTGGCGTACCTCGTCGGTCTTGGGGTGCTGGCGGCGGGGTGCCGCACCGCCGTTGTCGAACCGCCCCTGCCTTCCGGCTGGGTGGAACTGACGCGGCCGCCGGCGCCCTTCGCGGCACTGTACCGGCTCACCTGCTGCGGCCAGCGGCAGCTGCCCACGGTGGTTCGCAGCGCGGCTGAAGTGCTGTCGGTGTCGGTGTCGGTGCCCCCCGGTGGCGTTGCCTGGGAGGCGTGGTTCGACGCCCGCGGCGGGGTGGCGCGGGTCCGGGGGGATCGCTGCCTGTTTCGGTTGCCGGCCGGTCGCGTTGCTCTCCCCGGCGGTGCCATGCTGCCCATCGAGGCGCCTCTGTGGGCCGCTCTGTTGGCGGGCCGGTTGCCGCCGGGGATGGCGCCGGCGGAGGGCAGGCCGGGATGGCTGGCGGGCAGCGCGGGCCGGGGACTTCTGGCGGCGAGGTGCGCGGGCGAGCCGGCGCGCTGCCTGGAAGTGCGCCTGCAGGAGGCTGGGGGGACCGAGATGGTCGTCCGCCTCGACCGCCACCACGGCCGCGTGCCTGGGAGGTTGCGGGCGACCGCCGGCAGCGACCGTGTGGTCCTCGAACTGGTGGAGTGGGGGCCGGGTCCCGCGTTGACCGCTCCGGCATGGTTGGATTGGTCGCCATGCCCCACCTGACACCGCCGCCGTCGCGGCTGGTCGTGTCGTGTCCGGCGAAGATCAACCTCCATCTCGAGGTGCTGGGGCGGCGCCCGGACGGCTACCACGAACTCAGGACCGTGTTCGCCGCGGTGGGGTTGTGGGACACGCTGATCCTCGAGCGGGCCGAGGGAGAGGTGACGCTTCAGGTTCACCCGGCTGGGGGCGTGCCCGCGGGGGAGGACAACCTGGTGATGCGCGCGGCTCGCGAGTTCCAGCGGCGGCTTGGGCTCAACCAGGGATCGCCGCCAGGCGCGCGTCTCACCCTTTGCAAACGCATTCCTGTGGCGGGCGGCATGGGGGGCGGCTCCGCCAACGCCGCAGCCGCGCTGGTCGGGCTCGATCGCCTCTGGGAGAGCGGCGCGGCGGAGGAGGAGCTGCGAGTGATGGCGGCTGCGGTGGGCGCCGATGCGCCGTTTTTCCTGGTTGGGGGCGTGGCGTGGGGGACGGGTCGCGGCGATGAGGTGCTGCCCCTGCCTGATCTACCCCCGTGGTGGGTGGTTCTGCTGCCTTCACAGGCGCCCGTCTCGACAGCCCGCGTGTACGCCTCGCTGGGCGCACCACCGGTTGGCGACGCGCCCCCATCGCCGGTATATGATTGGATCCGGCAGGGTGGCGAGCTGCCTCTCGACGCCTGCCGAAACGACTTGGAGCCGGTGGTTTTGGAGCAGTTTCCCGAGGTCAAGGAGCGTTTCCGGACGCTTGCGGCGGAGCAGCCGCGGCTGACCATGGTCTCGGGGAGCGGGGGCACGGTCTTCGCCCTCTTCGACAGCGAGGAGAGCGCGCGCAGGTGTGCCGGCCGGCTGGCCGGACGCGGTGCCCTGGTCGCTCCCATCCTGGCCCGGGATGCATCGCTGCTTCATCCGTCGGCGGAGGAGGAAACGTGGAAATCACCGATGTCCGGATCACCCTGAATCGCGGCGGCAAGGTCCGCGCGTTCGCGCAGATCGTGATCGATGGCTGCTTTCTCGTGGGAGACATCAGGCTGTCCGAGGGAAAAGAGGGAACTCTGCTGGTCAACATGCCGTCGCGGCGGCTGCGCAACGGCTCGTTCCGGGAGGTCGCGCACCCGGTCAACACCGACACCCGACGCAAGATCGAGGGGACGATCATTGCCGAGTACGAAAGGGTGCTGGTGGAACATGGCGAGCCGGGCGAGGACGGCAGCGGCCGTTCCCCCTCCCAGCAACTCGCGGCGCGGCTGCTCTCGGAGGAGTACTGGACCAACGAGGCGACCGCTGACGAGTGAGCCGTTTACACCCTGCGGCAGGCCGCGGTAAACTCCGAGCCCGACTGGGGCGTCGGCAAACTGGTAAGCCACGGGACTTTGGATCCCGCATGTGCAGGTTCGAGTCCTGCCGCCCCAGCCAGACCCACATAGCCGACATCCCCGCGGGGGGGTGTGAGGGGGCGGGAAGGACGCCATGCTCGAGCAACTCCCACTCGTCATCTTCTCCGGTCGCGGCAACCCCGCGCTGACCGAGCGCATCTGCGACTACCTGCAGATCCCCCAGGGCGAGGTGCGGCTGTTCACCTTCTCCGACGGCGAGACGGGCTGCCAGATCGACGAGAACGTGCGCGGCGGCGATGTCTTCGTCGTGCAGTCGACCTGCACGCCGGTCAACGACACGGTGATGGAGCTGCTCATCATGTTGGACGCCTGCCGGCGTTCCTCCGCCTCCCGCGTCACCGCTGTCCTTCCCTACTTCGGGTACGCGCGGCAGGACCGCAAGGACCGCCCCCGGGTGCCCATCACCGCCAAGCTGGTGTCCGACCTTCTCACGGCGGCGGGGGCAAGCCGGATTCTCACCATGGACCTGCACGCCGGCCAGATTCAGGGCTTCTTCAACATCCCGGTGGACCATCTCTTCGCCGCACCGGTGCTGATCGATGAGCTGAAACGAATGGGCCTGTCCGACGTCGTGCTGGTTTCTCCCGACGCCGGGGGCGTCGAGCGGGCGCGGGCCTTCGCCAAGCGGTTGCACGCGGGTCTGGCGATCGTCGACAAGCGGCGCACCAGCCCCAACCAGGCCGACGTGATGAACGTCATCGGCGACGTGGCCGGGCGGACCTGCGTCATCGTCGACGACATCATCGACACCGCCGGCACGCTGGTAAAGACCGCGGACGCCCTGGCGACTCGCGGGGCGACCCGGATCTTCGCCATGGGCGTCCACCCGGTGCTGTCAGGGCCTGCACTGGAACGCATCGGATCTTCCGTGATCGAGGAGGTGATCGTCACCGACACCATTCCCCTGCGCCCCGAGGCGGTGGCCTCGGCGAAGATCCGACAGCTCTCGGTGGCCGTGTTGCTCGGAGAGGCGATCAGGCGCATCCACGAGGCCAAGTCGGTTTCGAGCCTGTTCGTCTGATCTTCACCTTCCCGAATTGTCGCGGCATGCACCGGCACTCGGGTGAGGCAGGACACGTCGAGCCCGGCGACCCGGCAGGGTTGCCGGCGCGCAAGGGTGGAGGCGCGGAAGTCACCCCGGTGCCGCGGGGAGGCCGCAAGACCTCCCCCCGGAAGGACTCACGCAACCCTGCCGCCGCAGGGCTGCGTCGCGATGCCTGGTGTGATAGAGTATCGGCCCTCGCCTGCGGTCGGCTGCGGCGAGAGCAGCAGGAGGACGTGTCATGGCAGAGCTGGTCATCGAGGTCGAGCGTCGAGCCACCGCCGGAAAGGGTTCGAGCCGCCGCCTGCGTCAACAGGGGAAGATCCCGGCCGTGGTGTACGGCGGGGGCAAGGAGACCGTGCCGGTGGTCATCGATCGGCATGCGGTCACCAAGCTGCTGCGCCAGGAGACGGGGCGCAACACCGTTTTCTTGTTGAAGATGAAGGGTACGAAGCTGGAGCGTCTGGCGATGGTGCGCGATGCCCAGTTGGATCCGCGCACGCAGAAGTTCTTGCATCTGGATTTCATCCGCGTCATGAAGGGCCAGCGAGTCAAGGTGGAAGTGCCGGTCCAACTGGTGGGCGAGGCGCCGGGGGTGAAGGTGGGCGGCTTCCTCGACTGGCCAACCCGGACGCTGTCGCTGGAGTGTTCGGCCGATCAGATTCCGGCGGCGATCACCATCGATCTGTCGCAGCTGGAGCTGGGCGCGCATCTGGCAGCGGGCGACGTGTCCCTGCCGGGCGACGCCAAGCTGCTGGCTGCCGCGCATACCGTGGTGGTGGCGGTGGAGGCCCATGGCGTGAAGGTGGCCGAGCTGGAGGAGACCGGCGGCGAGGCTGCCGTCGCGGCGGCCGATGAACCCGCGGAGCCCGTGGTCATCCGTCGCGGCAAGGGGGCGGAGGAGCCCGCCGGTTAGTTCCATGGATCTGGGCGCCATCGTCGGGCTCGGCAACCCCGGCAGCGAGTACGCCGAAACCAGACACAACGTGGGATACAAGGTCGTCGATGCCCTGGCCAGCCGCTGGCGCCTCGCGGACTGGCGGCGCCGCTTCTCCTCGCTGGCGGCCCGGCGCGGTGGCGCGCGGCCCTTGTGGCTTGTCAAGCCGCAGACGTTCATGAACCTGTCAGGCGACGCCGTGGCTTCGCTGTGCCGCGTCGCCTCCCTGGAGCCGGGCCAGGTGCTGGTGGTGGTCGACGACGTCGACCTGCCCCTCGGCGCCCTGCGGCTGCGCGCCCGCGGAGGCCCGGGCACCCACAACGGCCTGCGCTCGGTGGTGGACAGCGTCGGCGAGGGGTTCCCCCGCCTGCGCCTCGGGGTGCGCGGCCAATCTCCCTGGGGAGACCTCGCCGATTACGTCCTGTCGCCCTTCGAGGCGGAGGAGACAGGGGCCGCGGAGGCGATGGTGGAGAGGGCGTGTGGGTGCCTCGAGGCAGTGCTCCACGAGGGCCTGCCCCGGGCGGCATCCAGGTTCAACGCTCATCACCCCGGGGACGGCGCGGAGGATTGACCGGCGCGATGGCCGCCCCACCGAACTTGCGTTTTTCGTGCGATCCGCTAGACTTTGCCAGCCGCTCGCGGGGCGGCCATCCTTGCTCTCACCTCGAGTCGTGAGGGCCGCAGGCCGAAAGGAGAGAAAATGCCAAAGTACGAGCTAGGTCTTGTTCTGACCCCCGACCTGGAGGGGGAGGAGCGCGACGCCTTCCTGGGAGAGATTCGTCAGCTCATCTTAGGGGCGGGCGGCGAGATCATCAAGGAGGACGACTGGGGGAAGCGCTCCCTGGCCTACATCATCAACCACAAGCGGGACGGGTTCTACACGTTCTGGACGTTCCAGGCGCCGGGAGCCGTGGTGGCGCCGATGGAGTACAAGCTGCGCATCTCCGACCAGGTGCTCCGCCATCTGGTCCTCAACATGGATCGCGAGCTGCGGCGCAGCCACAAGATGGAGCGCGTGCGGGCGGCGCGCAAGGCCAAGAAGGCGGCGGCGGCCCCCCCCGCGCTCGCGGCAGCCATCTCCGAGGGGGAGTGAGATGGGGAAGAAGAAGTTCTTCGTCAAGCGCAAGAAGGTCTGCAAGTTCTCGGCGGAAGGGATCGAGTACATCGATTACAAGAACGTCGAGTTGCTGCGCCAGTACACGCCGGTGGCGGGGAAGATCCTGCCCAGGCGGGTGTCCGGCACCAACCCCATCTACCAGCGCAAGCTCACCCGCGCCATCAAGAGAGCGCGGCTCATGGCCCTTCTGCCGTTCGTGGGGGATTAAGAGGCGCTTCTCATGACCGGGGGCGATGCCGGATCCTCACCAAGGCCGCCTCTCCTCCGCCGGCTGGGCCCGGGGCTCGCTGGGCTGTTGTCCCTGCTCATCTTCTTGAGCCTGCCTCTGCTCCCGCTGCTTGGGGTGTTCACCGCGGTGCTGTCGCCGCTCCCCCTGGTGCAGCTGCTGGCGGCAAGTGGGGGCACGGTGCTCGGCTGGGGGTGGGTGATGATCGCACTCAGCGGTGTGGCCCTTGGCACCGCCTGGCCGGGGGCGATCGCAGTCGCGGCCGGCTACCTGCTCATCGCCGCGTGGCCGGCGTTCTCGGTGGAACTGTGGGTGCGCCACCGGTGGAGTTCTGGGCGCTGGCTGGCGCTGGTGACCGGCGGGGCACTGGCGGTATTGGCCGGGCTGCTGGTTGCCCTGTTCTCTCCACAGGAGCCCTCCCACGCGATGGAGAGGCTGCTGCTCCCCTCGGCGGCCGCGTCGCCTGGGCTGGCCGGGTTCCTCGGGGGCAGCCGCTGGAGCGGCGAGGAGATGGTGGCGGCCGCGGTGGGCACGGTATCCACACTCGCGCCTGCGCTCGGGGCGTTGTACGTGGCCGCCGTGGTCCTCTGGCTGCGACCGCGCCTGACGTTGCTCGGACTCCCGGTCGGAAACGAGCCCTTTGCCACCTTCTCCTCGGAGGAGTGGCTGCCGGTCGCGTTCGTCATCGGCGGGCTCGGCTGGGTGTTTGCGTCCGGACTGGCGAAGTGGATCTCTGTCAATCTCTTGGTCGTCGTCATCGGGTTGTATTTCGTGCACGGGCTGGCTATCATCCATCACTACCTCGGGAGGCGCCTGGCGTCCAAGCGTCTGGTGCGGGTTGCCGTGGGTCTGATCGCGGTGCAGATGCCCCTGGCGCTTGGGGTCGCGGCGGCTGGGTTGACCGATGCCTTTGTGCGCCTGCGTCGAGGTGGCGGAAACGAAGAGGAGAGTACCGAATGAACATGAAGGTCATCTTAAACGAGCAGGTGGAGCACCTGGGCGAGCGCGGCAAGATCTGCGAGGTGAAGGTCGGGTATGCGCGGAATTTCTTGATTCCGAAGGGCTTGGCGTACGAGGCGACGCCCGCGATGATGGCCCGCTTTCGCCAGGAACAGAAGCACTGGCTGACTCAGCAGGCGAAGGAGAAGGGCAGCGCCGAGGCGCTCGCACAGCGGCTGGCGGGACTCGAGTTGACGTTCGCTCGCCGGGCTGGCGAGGGTGATACCCTCTACGGCTCCGTCACCGCCGCCGACATCGCCGAGGCGATCCAGCAGCAGGGGTTTGACGTCGACCGGCGGAAGATCGTGTTGCCGCAGCACATCAAGCGCACAGGAACCTACGCCGCCGAGCTCCACCTGCACCGCGAGGTGCGCGTGCCCCTCACTCTCCATGTGAAGGCTCTCGGCGCGGAGGGGACGCCGCCGGCGTGAGCTTGAGCTCCCCGCCGGCTGGTAGGCGCCGCGGGGTGGTGACGCGGGTCCTGCGGCGTGTGCTCCTCGCCCTGCTGCGCGAGGAAGTGGAGGAGATGCGCCGGGGGCTGGGCGCGCATCAGGACGCCATCGATGCCCAGCGAGCCGAGCTTGATGCGCAGCGAGCCGAGCTTGATGCGCAGCGAGCCGAGCTTGATGCGCAGCGAGCCGAACTTGATGCGCAGCGAGCCGAACTTGCCGGGCTTCGGCGAGATGGCACCTCGGTCGTCGCGCGCCTGGCAGATATGGAACGCGAGGGTAGCGAGCGAGCGGCGGTCCTCGCGGCGTTGCGGGCCGATGTGGTGGAGCGGTCGAGCGCGGCCGAGGCGGCCCGCCGGGAGCTGCAGGCTCATCTGGAGACCCGGATCTCGCAGGTATCGGCGGAAGTGGCCGAGCTTCGTCAGGTCCTTCTCGGTGTACGCGGGGAGTTCGAGGCGGTGCGCGACGCCCGCGTGCCGGAGATGGAGGCGGCCGCCGCTCGCCTTCACCACGCCCTGGTCGCGGTGCAGCTCGGGCTCGAGGAGCTGGGCGCTGTGCGGGTGGCGCGGTTGGAGGCCGGCGCCGGGGAGGCCGCGGCTGCACTTGCTTCGCTTCAGAAGTCCGTGGAAACGGTGGACGCAATACGCCTGCCTCGGCTGGAGGAGAACGCCACGATGATCGCCGGCGCCGTCCAGCAGGTGCAG
>JBBINC010000059.1:9755-17660 GCA_037444085.1 Acidobacteriota bacterium
AGGTGCAGCGCCTTGGCGAGGAGCTGCGCGATCAGCGTCTTCCCGCTCTGGCGGCGCGCGGCGACGCGCTGCTGGCGCGCCTCCATGAGCAGCTCGAGGTGACCGCGGGACTTGTCGACCGCCTGCTGGCCGGCGAGGGGCTGCGCATCGACACCCCTGCCGAGGTCGAGGCCGCGCTCCCGGAGGCGCTGCGCAGGTCACAGCTGGCGTTTGTCGATCAGTTCCGGGGCGGGAGAGAAGAGACGCTGGCGCGGGTTGGCGAGCATGTCGCCCGACTCGCCGGCCACGAGCCGGTCTTCGATCTCGGCTGCGGCCGGGGAGAACTGCTGGAGGCGCTGCGCCACGCCGGGCTCGAGGCACACGGCGTGGACGCCGATCCGGCCATGGTGGAGGCCTGCCGGCGGCGCGGTCTGGCGGTGGTCGCCGGCGACGCGCTGGAGGTGCTCCGGGCGCAGGCGCCGGCCTCGCTGGGGGCGGTCACCGCGCTGCACCTGTTCGAGCATCTCCCCGCCGGCACCTGGGCTGGGATCATCCAGGCCGCAGCCGTGGCGCTGGCGGAGGGTGGTGTGCTGCTCGTCGAGTGCCCGAACCCCGAGGCGCTGCGAGTCGGGGCCAACCTGTTCTGGATCGATCCCACCCATCGCGCCCCGGTGCACCGCGAGGCGGCCGCCTTCGTGATGCGGGCGCTTGGCCTGGAGGTGGCGGAAAACACCCTCCTCCATCCCTTCCCGCCCGAGCAGAAGCTTGCTGCGGCGGGCCTTCCCGACGAGCTGCGAACCCTCGCGGCGCGCCTGGACGATCTCCTCTCGGCCCCGAGGGACTGGCTGCTGGTGGCGCGCAAGCCGCCTCGCTCGGCGGCGCGGGGTTGACCGGGAGGGGCGCAGGGTGATGAGGCGGCTTGAGGACGAGTTGGCGCGCGGCATGCACCGGGAGGGTGGGGCGTGACCGACGGGCTGCTGTGGACGATCGTCGTTGCGTCGGCGGTGAGTGCCGCCGCCGCCGTGGCGGTGTTCGTTCTCCTCCTGCGCGGCCTGGGCGGGTTGGGGCGGGAGGTGCGGGAGGAGCTGCGGGCGGGGCGCGAGGAGACGCGCACCTCTGGCCGCGAACTGCGCGAGGAGATCGCCACGTCGTTGCGCTCCGGGCTGCAGGCGACGGCCGCTGCTGCGAACCTGCGCCTGGAGGAGATGGCCCGTCGTATCAGGGAGTTGATCGACTCCGAGCAGGCCTCCCTGGAGCGCATTCGCACGACGGTGGACAGCCGCGTCAAGGAGCTGCAGGAGGGCAACGAAAAGAAGCTCGAGGAAATTCGCCGCACGGTCGATGAGAAGCTGCAGGATACCCTGGAGAAGCGCCTCGGCGAATCGTTCAAGCTCGTCGGGGATCGGCTGGAGGCGGTGCACAAGGGACTCGGCGAGATGCAGACGCTGGCCACCGGCGTGGGGGATCTCAAGCGCGTGCTGACCAACGTCAAGGTGCGTGGCACCTGGGCCGAGGTGCAGCTCGCCGCCCTGCTCGACCAGATCCTGACCCCCGACCAGTACGCCAAGAACGTGTGCGTCACCCCCGGCTCGGCGGAGCGGGTGGAGTTCGCGGTGCGGCTGCCGGGCCCGCGGGACGACCCCAAGGCGCAGGTGTGGCTGCCCATCGACTCCAAGTTCCCCCAGGAGGACTACCTGCGGTTGCAGGCAGCGGCCGAGCGCGGCGACGCCGACGCCGTGCAGGCGGCGCTGGACTCTTTAGCGCGTGCCGTGCGCTCAGCCGCCCGCGAGATTCGTGATAAGTACGTCAACCCTCCTGCCACCACCGACTTCGCCATCATGTTCCTGGCCACCGAGGGGCTCTACGCCGAGGTGCTTCGCCAGCCAGCGCTGGTCGAGGAGCTGCAGCAGACCTTTCGGGTTGTCGCCGCCGGGCCCACCACCCTGGCGGCGATCCTCTCCAGCCTGCGCATGGGCTTCCAGACGCTGGCCATCGAACAGCGGGCCTGCGAGGTGTGGCGCATCCTGGGGGCGGTCAAGAACGAGTTCGGCAAGTTCGGGGCAGTGCTTGAGAAAGTGAAGCGCCAGTTGCACACCGCCAGTCGCACCATCGACGAGACCGGAGTGCGCTCGCGGGCGCTGGAGCGCCAATTGCGCGTCGTGGAGTCCCTGCCGAGCGACCAGGCCGCGCAGGTGCTCGGGCTCCCGTCCGGGGAGGGAGCAGCCGAGCCCGACCTCGACGTCGCTGCCGGGGATGGCGAGGATCTCGAAGTCTGAGTCCAGGCCTGCGTTACTGGCCGATGGCACCCGTGGCCGCGATGACGGCGCCGCCGGACCTCAGCCCATCGCGAGGCATACCGGACGCCTACATGCTGCGCCGGTACTGGCCGCCGACCTCGAAGAGGGCTCGGCTGATCTGGCCCAAAGAGCAGGAGCCGACGGTGTCCAGCAGTTCGCGGAAGAGATTTTCGCCCCGCCGCGCCGCCTGCTGCAGGCGGGCGAGAGCGGATGACGCCGGGCGCTGCCATGGGGGCAGGGGGTCGATATCGGGATCTGAGCCGCGCTCCAGGTGCTCCGGGGTTGCTTCGTCGCTCGCTGCGCTCGCTCCTCGCAATGACGGCATCGGGGCCGGGGAGACCTGGGCATGGCGGCCGTGGAAGTCGCGCAGATGGGCGAGGCGGGCGTCCTTCTCTTCGCGGCTGGCGCGCGTCAAGCTGGACGCCTCGAGGACGTTGTCGCCGCGGCGGGGATCGAGAAAGGTGTTGACGCCGACGATGGGGTATTCCCCGGAATGCTTGAGGCGCTCGTAGTGCAACGATTCCTCCTGGATCCTGGAGCGCTGGTAGCCGGTTTCCATGGCGCCGAGCACGTCGCCGCGCTCCGACAGGTGCTCGAATTCCTGCAGGACCGCCTCTTCAACACGGTCGGTGAGCCATTTGATGAGGTGCGAGCCCTGCCAGGGGTTCTCGTTCTTGAGCAGGCCGAACTCCAGCGACGAGATGAGCTGGATGGCCACGGCCCGCCGCACCGACTCCTCCGTGGGGGTGGTGATCGCCTCGTCGTAGGCGTTGGTGTGCAGTGAGTTGCAGTTGTCGGCCAGGGCCAGCAGGGCTTGCAGGGTGGTGCGGATGTCGTTGAAGTCGATCTCCTGGGCGTGCAGGCTGCGCCCCGAGGTCTGAATGTGGTATTTGAGCTTCTGGGAGCGCTCGTTGCCCTGGTAGCGCTCGCGGATGGCGGTGGACCAAATACGCCGCGCCACCCGGCCGATCACCGTGTACTCCGGATCCATGCCGTTGGAGAAGAAAAACGACAGGTTGGGGGCGAAGGCGTCGATGGCCATGCCGCGTGCCAGGTAGGTTTCCACGTAGGTGAAGCCGTTGGCCAGGGTGAAGGCGAGCTGGGAGATGGGGTTGGCGCCGGCCTCGGCGATGTGGTAGCCGGAGATGGAGACGGAGTAGAAGTTGCGCACCTTGTGCTCGACGAAGTACTGCTGGATGTCGCCCATCATGCGCAGGGCGAACTCGGTGGAGAAGATGCAGGTGTTCTGCGCCTGGTCCTCCTTCAAGATGTCGGCCTGCACGGTGCCGCGCACCACCTGCTCGGCGCAGGCGAGGGCGTCCTCCCACTCGCCGGGGGCCAGCAGCGCGGCGAGCTCGTCCCAGCGCTTGCCGTCCACCACCGGTTGCAGGGCGTCGGCCGGCGTGCCGGCCAGGCGGCCCGAGGCGATGAGGCGGCGTTTGGCCTCCTGGCGGCCGGCGACGTTGAAGAACATGGCAAGGATCACCGGCGCAGGGCCGTTGATGGTCATCGACACCGAGGTGGTGGGGGCGAGCAGGTCGAACCCGGCGTAGAGCTGCTCCATGTCCTCCACTGTGCAGATGGACACCCCCGACTCGCCCACCTTGCCGTACACGTCGGGGCGCTCGGCGGGATCCTGGCCGTACAGGGTGACCGAGTCGAAGGCGGTGGACAGACGCACCGCCGGCTGCCCCTGGCTCAAGTAGTGGAAGCGCCGGTTGGTGCGCTCCGGGCCCCCCTCACCGGCGAACATTCGGGTGGGCAGCTCCTCGGTGCGCTTGAAGGGGAACACGCCGGCGGTGTAGGGGTAGGCGCCGGGCACGTTCTCCAGGGCGAGGAAGAGAAGGATGTCGCCCCAGTCCTCGGCCTCGGGCAGCACCACCTTGGGGACGTGGGTGCCGGCCAGCGAAACGCTGGTCAGCGGCATGGTGATGTCCCGGCCGCGCACCTGGTAGGTGAACTCGTCGCGGGCGTAGTCCCCCTTCAGGCGCGGCCAGGAGGCGAGGAGCTGGCGGGAGTCATGGGTGAGTTCGTGGGCCAGGCGGCGGATTTCGGCGTCCAGGTCGGCCAGGGGCGGCTGGACCGGGAGGGTGCCGGCGGTGATCTCCTCGAACAGCCGCCACAGGTCGCCGTGGTCCCCTTGGCCCGAGCGCGCTGACAGGATCGCCCGCGCGCCGGTGAGCTGGTAGAGGCGGCGGGCGGCGCGCGCCTGCGCTTCGGCGCGGGCGCGGGCGCCGCGGCAGGTGGCAGCGATGGCGCGCAGGTAGCCGACGCGGTTGGGAGGGATGACGGGGTGGCGCCGGGGGAGCCCCGCGGGGTGCGCACGGGACTCGGCAAGCTGGAAGCGCTCGCCGTGGCCCGCCCGCAGCCGTTCCAGCAGCGCCAGGTAGAGGGCGTTGACGCCGTGGTCGTGGAACTGGTGGGCGCAGGTGGGGAAGACGGGCAGCGCCTCGTCGGCGGCGGTGAACTCGTCGCGGTTGCGGCGCAGTTGCTTGCGCACGTCGCGCAGGGCGTCGAGCGCCCCGGGACGGTCGAACTTGTTGATCGCCACCAGGTCGGCGAAGTCGAGCATGTCGATCTTCTCGAGCTGCATGGCGGCGCCGTACTCGGGGGTCATGACGTAGATGGAGACGTCGGCGAGATCGGCGATCTCGCTGTCGCCCTGGCCGGCGCCGGCGGACTCCACGAGGACAAGGTCGAAACCCGCGGCGGCGCAGGCGTCGATGGCGGCGCGGGTGGCCTGGGAGAGGGTACGGTGCGCCTGCCGGGTGGCCATGGAGCGCATGTACACCCGCGGTGAACCCAGCGAGTTCATGCGGATGCGGTCGCCGAGGAGCGCTCCGCCGGTGCGCCGCTTGGTGGGGTCGATGGCGAGCACGGCCAGGGTGAGGTCCGGAAAGTCGATCAGAAACCGGCGCACCAGCTCGTCGGTGAGGGAGGACTTGCCGGCGCCGCCCGTGCCGGTGATGCCCACCACCGGGGGGCGTGAGGCGGCCCTAGCCTGCCTTGCGGGCTCCCACTCCCCCGCCTCGGCGGCGGTGATGGCCTGCGCCAGTGCACCGTGCCCCTCGGGGGCGGACGACAGTCGCGGCGGCGGTGATGGCACGCGGCGCGGCTCGGTGCGGCAGGCCTCGATCATCGCCTTGATCATGCCGTCGAGGCCGAGCCGCCGGCCGTCGTCGGGGGAAAAGATCTTGCAGACGCCGTAGGCCTCGAGGCGCGCGATCTCTTCGGGCACGATCACCCCGCCGCCGCCGCCGAACACCTTGATGTGCGCCGCGCCCCGCTGCCGCAGCAGGTCGATCATGTACTCGAAAAACTCCACGTGGCCGCCCTGGTAGGACGACACGGCGATGCCGTGGGCATCTTCTTGGATGGCCGCGTCGACGATTTCCTGCACG
The DNA here is from genome assembly GCA_037444085.1 of Acidobacteriota bacterium. Classification (GTDB taxonomy): domain Bacteria; phylum Acidobacteriota; class Thermoanaerobaculia; order Thermoanaerobaculales; family Thermoanaerobaculaceae; genus CALEVZ01. The sequence goes on from JBBINC010000059.1 coordinate 15,433, forward strand.
CCGCGGTCGTGCCCCAGGTGGATGACCTCGGCGCCGTGCGCCTGCAGCAGCCGCCGGATGATGTTGATGGCCGCGTCGTGGCCGTCGAACAGTGAGGCGGCAGTGACGAAGCGTACCTTGGGCGCGGATTCCGTCCTTTCGGTCATGGCGGCCCTTCCCACGTCGATTGTATCGAACGCGGTGGCGTGTGGGGCACCGCCGGGTATCATTCCGGCGATGAACCGACCCGCCTACCGCGTGGCCGTGATCGGGATCGGCAACCAGCTTGCCGGGGATGACGGCGCCGGCCCGGCGGTGGTCGAGGAGCTGCGAGCGCGGTTGGGGGACGCCTCCGGGGTGCTGCTGGAGCGCCTCGACGGGGACCTGTTCGCGGTGGCCGATCTGCTCCCGCGGGCGCGGCGGTTCATCTTCGTGGACGCGGTGATCGCCAGGCCGCCGGGTGCGATCGTGCGGCGCGCGGCCACTTCCCCGTCGCTGGCCCCGTCTCTTCATCAGGCCGACATCGGCGCGGTGATGAGCGCGCTCGCCGCGCTGGACTTGGTTGACCCGTTCCCTCTCTGGGAGGTGTGGGGGATTTGCATCGAGATGCCGCGGGAACTCGCAGAGCGCCTGTCGCCGGCGGTGGCGCGAGCGGTGGAAGCGCTGGCCGACGAACTTGCGGCGTTGCTCGCACGTCACCACTGCGCAGGCCCCGACTCGCTCACCGCGGCGGGCGAGAGGGCTGGTTCGACCTAGTTTTCGACCTCTCCGAAGGCGACCTCACAGGAAAGCGCCGCGGCCCGAGGTCGGTGCCCGGGTCGGTGCTGGCGCAGGTGGTCCATCCATTCCTCGCTCTCCTCATGTGCTAGGGTGATGGCCACGGAGGTATCATGACGGACTTCGGATTGCCTCAGACGATTGGCCGGGCCGCAGGAATCCTGGGGCAGGCGCGCGAGGGCCGCTGATGCTGCGGGTCCCCGAAGGTGAGGTGGAGGTGTTGCGCGTCGACGGCCGCATCAACGCCGAGCCGGTGATCGCCGCGTTGCGCGCCAACGGCATCCCGGCCCGCCTGCTTGGCGAGGCGTTGGGCTCGGTGTACGGCCTCACCCTGGATGGCCTCGGCGAGGTGGCGGTGGTGGTGCCCGCCCCGTATGCCGAGGCTGCCAGGGAACTCATCGCCGATGCCGCCGGCGGCGAACTCGCCCTCGGCGACAGCGACGAACCCGGATAGCGGCGCTGCGGCTACCTGGACAGCACCGCCGGCAGCACGGTGCGGGCATCCTGGGTGGAGCGGTCCACCACCGAGCCGAGGGCGGCCACCGGCTGATCGGTGCGGAGGAACAGGTCGAAAACGGCGGGCTTGCCGCATACCGCCGGCATCACCTCCGGTGCCGGTGCGACGAGGAACTGGGCCAGACGCTCGCCGGGCACCGTGAGGTCGTGGGGGAGCGTTACCACCTGGCGGTTGAGAGAGAGGCGCTTGATGCGGCCGCTGTGGTCGAACAGAGTGACGGTCGCCGGGGCGATCCCTGGATTGGCGAGGTAGAGGTAGCTGTCAAACTGAGCTCTGGCGGTACACGGCTGCGGGTGCCAGGCGAGGGCCGGCAGCATGTACTCCTCGCCGGGCTGCGGCAGCGCCGCCGCCGGCACTCCCGGAATCTCCTGGCTCAAACCCTGCAGCAACTCCTCTTCGGGCACCTCGCCCAGAGACTTGTGGTTGGTCATGCGAGTAGAGGCCACGATGCCCGCCGGGGCGTCCAGCACCAGGCCGCCCACGAACTGGCCTGGGCAGCCCAGGTAGCGGTTCAGCTCGGCGGCGGTGACCACCCGCGTCGAGTAGCCGGGCACCTGGAAGGGCGCCACCGGCGGCAGGCAGGGGACGTGCTGCACGACCCGCAGGGGCAGGGCCGCCGCGACGGTGACCAACGCCTGCTGCGGCGCCGTGTTGGACAGGTAGACCTCGGTGCTCCAGCGGTTGGCGCCGACGCCGTGAGCGTCCCACGCCACCACCGGGATCACCATTTCGCCGGCCGGGGCGGACACCGCCGCGGCGAGCAACGCGACGACAACAGCGAGAATCCTCACGGTACGCCTCCCTTTCGAGTAGTTATCCTGCCATGGATTCAACATACGCGCTGGCAAGGCGAACCGCAACCCGCAAGTGTGCGGCGGATCACTGGCCGCGCTCGCGCTTCGGCGCTTGTTGGTAGCGCCGAGGCCAGCATTGCAGGGGCTGAGCGTGCCCCCAG
>JBBINC010000060.1:0-17584 GCA_037444085.1 Acidobacteriota bacterium
AGTGCCCGTGCCAGTGTCAGTGTCAGTGTCAGTGTCAGTGTCAACGTCAGTGTCAGTGTCAGTGTCAGTGTCCGCACTCCCGCCCTCGCGTCCTCTGGCGCGCCAGCCGATGTTTGGTGACCCGCGTCATGGAAGTTGGCGATGCAAGGTGGTACCCTTACGATCCTGGACGTTGACGAGGAGGACGACATGAACAGAGTCTTGGCAACCGCACTTGCGATGCTGTGCGCTGGCTCGGGGTTCGCGGTGACACCCGCCCAGGAGAGCTTCCTGCCGTCAGTGGGCCGCGGCCAGGGAACATGCGTGACCGTGGGCGGGCAGCAGGTGTGCCCGCAGTGGCGCACGACCGTGTGGATCCACAACCCGTCGGACACGCAGGCGGCCACCGTCGACATCTTCTTCCTGGAGCGCAAGGTCAACACGTCACCCACCAGCCGGCGGGTTACCGTGGCCCCGAAAGAATCGCGGGAGTTCACCGACATCTTCAAGGACACCTTCGGCTTCGCCGAGAGCGACGTGAAGTTCGGGGCGCTGCGCTTCTTGTCGAATCAGGACGTGGCGGTGAGCGGCCGTATCTATGACAGCAACGTCACCGTCGTCGGCAAGGAGGGGCTTGGCGCCGGCGGAGCCGGCCAGTTCTTCGCCGGGATGCCGAAGGCGCTCGGCCTCGCCAGCGGCGCTGGTACCAGCATCGTTGGGCTTGCGCAGAGCAGCACCTTCCGCTCCAACATGTTCGTGCTGGAGACCACCGGCAACACGGTGACGTTCCAGGTCAAGCGCCTGGACGGCAACGGCAACGAACTGGGCACCTTCACCGACACCCTCGGCGCCTACGAGGCACGGCAGTACAACGAGGTGCTCAAGAACAAGTTCTCCACCACCAGCGTCGCCAACCAGCGCCTGGCGGTGGCGGTGACCGGCGGCAGCGGCGCACTGCTGGCCGGCGCCTCGGTGATCGACAACCGTACCGGCGACCCCTCCACCCTCGAGATGGAGTCGGCAGGCGGTATCGCTCCCACCCTTGGCGTGTTCGAGGGCGTGATCCGCGACACCACCGGGGTCTACGTCAACGGCGGGGTGGCGCTCGCCATTGCCGCCGCCGGCATCACCTCGGTGACCGGTTCCAGCAACATCACCTGCCAGGACTTCTACACCTCCCTGGACTTCAACCAGGGGTTCTCCTCCTCTCCCGTCGTGATCCAGACGGACGGCTCCTTCACCACCACGTACACCATCGACGACTATCAGGACCCCATCTCCGGACAGAACGTGCTCACCGTGGTCTGGACGCTGGCTGGCCAGCGCGGCAGCAACGGGGTCTTCACCGGCACGTTGACGAGTCAGGTGACCGCCGCGGCCGGTGACTACACCTCTTGCCTCAACGCCAACGACCAGAGCTCGTGGCGCGCCGCATGGGTCGCCGCCAACTAGCCATCGCTCTCGTCCTCCTGGCCGCGGCCGCCGTCGTTCCGGCGGCGGCCGCAGTGCGAGCCGCCACCGAGTCGTTCCTGCCCTCGGTGGCACACGCCCCGGGGGTCCTGCCCGGATCCGAATTCCGCACCGACCTGTGGATCTACAACCCCGGGACGGTCGCCACCCCGGTCACCGTGCACTTCTACCCGCGCGAGCTGGCCTTCGCGACACCGCCGCCGGCGCTCTTGGAGGAAGTCGGGCCAGGCGAGGTGCGGGAGGTGCAGGACGCGGTCTTCAACCTGTTCGCGCTCTCCAACGCGATGGGGGGCCTGCGTTTCGTGTCGGTGCAGCCGGTGGTGGTCACGGCGCGGGTCTACGACATTGCCGTTCAGGGCACCTTCGGCACCGGCACGGCCGGTCAGTTCGACGCCGCCACCCCCCTCGCCGAGGCGACCAAGGCAGGCCAGCGCACCGACATCATCGGCGTGCGCGGCGTGACTTCGGGCTCGCAGAAGATCTGGCGCACCAACCTGGCGTTCATGAACGCCTCCGCCAACCCCACCGTCGTGCGCCTGACCATGCTGGACGGGGAGGGCAACGAGATTCCTCCCTCGGGGACGGTGCCCGACATCTCCCTGCGCGCCTGGGAGCCCAAGCAGCTCAACGACGTCTTCGACAAGCTCAAGCGCCCGCTGGCCACGAACGTGCGCGTACGGCTTTCCGTGCTGTCGGGTGGGCCCGTGGTGGTGTTGGGGTCGATGCTGGACGGGCGCACCAACGACCCGTCCACGATCCAGATGACCGCCGCGGCGGGGGGGGACGGCACCTACCTGTGCAAGGCCGACAAGACCACCTACGACACCCCCATCACCTTGACGATGAGCGGCGGCGCGTTCACCGCCATCGACGCCACCGTTTTGCACACCGATGAGGACGTGCCGACCTGCAGCGGCGGTGAGCTGGCGCGATTGGCGGGGGCGCTGCCGCAACCCGTGGCCCCTGACGAGGGAGGTCGTTTCGCCGTACTGCTCTCCGGGTCGCTGGGCGGCGGTGCCACCGTCACCGTGCAACTCGACGGCGCCCTCAACGCCGCCGGCGGCATCAGCGGCACCGTCACCACGTCGCTGGGCGGCGTGGGGGCGTGCAGCGGCAGCAAGACCTGGCCGCTCGCCGGCGCCAAGCTCCCCTGACGGCGCGCCCCGCGCGCCAGAGCCCGCGGGGCGACGCAACTCGCCGGGGCAAGCCGCAACCGGGGTCGGGGCTACTCGGCGACCTCGATGACCCTGGTGGCGCCCAGCTTGTCACCCATGCGGCGGCCTTCGGGGTCGGTGAGCACCAGGACCAGCTCGACGATCGCCACGATAAGACCCATGACTCCCAACAGGATCGCCAGGATCCATCCGAGGATGGGAATGATCCAGAAAATGCTGCCCACCGCTCCTATGCACAGCGGCAGGTTGCGCTTCACGGAGGTCGCCACATCCATGGGCTGGCCATCGAGCCGGAGGGGACGCAGCTTCAAGAGCTTCTTGCCGATGGAGCGCCGATCCATGAACTCCAGCTCGAGGCCATCGCGCAGCAGGATGTAGGCAGCGCCGATGAGCCCGCCAATGAACGGGATGATGCTCACTCCGCCGGCCAGCAGGCCGTCGATGAGGGCAGCGATGAAACGCTTGCCCAGGTCGGCCTTGACGGCTTCTGGGGCGGGCGGGACTTCAGGCGGTATGGCCATATCGATCTCCTTCTTTCTCACAGCTTGGGGGATGTACTGTGACTCACGCTCGTTTGAGTATAGCCGCGGCCCGTCTCGATTGCAAGCGCGCCGAGCCGTGCCGCTCACTCGGAAAGCAGGCGGCGGTAGAGCGCCTCGTATTCGCCCACGATCTTCTCTGCCGAAAAGTGCTCCTGGGCGCGGCGGCGGGCCAGCTCCCGTTGCTTTGCCAAGAAGGCCGGGTCGCTCAACAGTGCGACCACTTGCGCCGCCATGGCGGAGGTGTCTCCGACCGGGAAGGTGAACCCTCCCTCGCCACTCGCCACCAGTTCCGGCAATCCTCCCGCATTCGACGCCACCACCGGCACCCCGCACGCCATGGCCTCCAGCGCCGACAGCCCGAATGACTCCTCCTCAGAGGGTAGGAGAAAGACGTCTCCGGCACCCATCACCCCTTCCACCGGGGTGACGTTGCCCAGAAACTCGACTCGATCGGCGATTCTGGCCTCGCGGGCGAACTTCTCCGCCATCGGCCGATCGGGTCCGTCTCCCACCATCACCAGGTGCGCTGGCAGCTCCCGCTGAACAAGCCGGAAAACCTCCAGCACATCGCGCACCCGCTTGACCGGGCGGAAGTTGGAGGCATGCACCAGAAGCGGCGCGCCGTCCGCCGCCAGGCGCCGCCGGTAGGCGGAGGCGAACGGCGCATCGCAGCGGGACAGGTCGACGAAGTTGGGGATGACCTCGATGGGCCTGCCCACCCCCAGCAACCCGTGCGTCTCTCGCGCCAGCGCCGCCGACACGGCGGTGACTGCGTCGGCGCGCTCGATCCCCAGCCGTACGATGGGCAGAAACGAGGGATCTGACCCCACGACGGTGATGTCGGTGCCGTGCAGGGTCACAACGAGCTTGGGGCCGCCCCCCAGGATCTCCCTTGCCAGATAGGCGGAGATGGCGTGGGGGATGGCGTAGTGGACGTGCAGGAGCTCGAGCCCGTGGGTGCGCACGGCGTCCGCCATCTCGGAGGCCAGGGCCAGGGAGTAGGGCGGGTACTGAAACAACGGGTACGCCGGCACCGTCACCTCGTGGAACGTGACGCCGGGAGGTACCCGCCCCAGGCGATAGGGCAAGGCGTAGCAGATGAAATGCACCTCGTGGCCGCGGCGGGCGATGGCCAGCCCCAGCTCGGTGGCCACCACGCCCGAACCGCCCACGGTGGGATAACACGTCACGCCGATGCGCATTGACGTCCTCCCTTCCCGCTCATCGCCCGGCGCCCAGCAACCAGGCGACCTCGTCCCCGTGCAAGCCCAGCTCGGCGAGGAACCCTTCCCCGAATTCGCACCCGATGAGGTTGCCGGCGGCGCGGTCACGCCCCTCGACCGCAGCCAGGAAGTACCCCGACGACAGATGCGTGGGCGGGACGCCGGCAGCACCCTCCCGACCCGCCTCGAACTGGGACGCATGCGCGGCCACGGCGGCGCGCTTGGTGGCGTGGAACGCCGTCACATCCACCACCAGGTGCGGCGAGACAAGCTGCCGGGGCCCGGGAAAGGCCAGCACCAGCGCCGGCCGCCACGGCGGCCCGAGTTCAGCAAACAGCCGCCCCACCCCGGCCAGGAAGCAGGCCCGCCGCACCAGCTCGGCAGCCTGGCGATGATCCGGGTGGGGGTCGTCACCGTGGTGGGCGAGCACCGCCCGCGGCGTGGCCCGCCGCAGCACCGCCACCACGGCCGCCTGCTGGGTCGGATCGTGGGCGGCCAAGCCCCCGTCCGGCAGCTGCAGGCAGGTGCGCCACACCGCCCCCAGTGCCCCTGCCGCTCGTGCTGCTTCCTCCCGCCGTTGCGCCACCGCGCCGCGCGAGGCCATCTCCCCGGCGGAGAGATCGACAATCCCGACCCGGCGCCCCGCCGCCGCCAACCGGGCCAGCACTCCGCCGCACCCCAGCTCCACGTCGTCGGGGTGCGCCCCCACCGCCATCACGTCGCAGGGAGCTACCATGGCCCTCCCTCGTCCCAGCACATCAGGTGCATGCCGGAGTCAGATGGATCCACTGCCGCCGCCAGCTGGCCCGGCCACTCCAGTCCGAGGCGCAGCAGCGGCGCCAGTACCGACAGTCGCCGCTCCTGCGGCTGGCCGTCGGGCCGGATGAACGCGGTCAGCCGCCGCCACCGCTGCATTTCCACCTCGCTGCGGCGTGCCTGAGCGACGGCCGTGCGGTGCTGCAGCCACTGCAGCGCCGCGGCCACCTTGGCGGCGGTGGCCTGCACGTCGGCGGCGAGCATGGGAAGCTCCCGTCGTGCCGCCCCCGAAAGCGCTGCGAAACGACCGTCGAGGAGGCGGGCAAGGGTCGTCTGTTGCCGCTGCACGGTCCCGCCGCGCAGCCGGCGGCGGGGGGGGCGCGAGGTGAGAAGGTCGTCTGGATCGACTCCCAGCTGTGCGGTCAGGCGCCGCTCGGCCGCCGTCACCACGGTCACGTGGGGACGCAGCTGCCAGTCGGGGCGCGACACTCCCACGAGCTCCCACAACGCCCGTCCCTGCAGGTGGTAGGCCAGCTCCGCCCCGCCCAGCACCGCCGTGGAGGTGTGCAGGGCGGCGTCCTGGACGAGCGGGCGCAGCCACACGTTGGGCGAGAACCGCTCGGGGTGCCGCTCCACCTCGGCGAGCAGCGCCGGCGGGCAGGCCTCCTGCCGCGACGCCAGTCGCTCCCGGCGCCCGTCGCGGAGCCGAAACAGGGGCAATCGCGCCGCTGAAAGGCGCAGCGCAACCGGCCACCCCTGCGCTCGCATGGCCTCGCCGCCTGCCTCGAGCATGTGCCACGCCTCCGGCAGACGAGTCAGCACTCCCACCAGCGTGTCCCGCGCCGCCGCCGCCAGCGCCGGCTCCAGAGCGTCCACCAGCACCACGCCGAGGCCGCGCAGCAGGTGCCCTAGAAAGCTGCCGGTGGCCTCGCCCAGGGTGACGCCCGGCCGATAGCACCGCCTGGCCAGCGCGACCACCTCCCGCGCCCGCTCCCCGGCGCTGCGCTCCGCGATGTCGTCCAGCATCACGGCGGTGGCGGCACCCAGGAGCACGTGCCCAGCCGTCATGGCACCCCGGCGCCAGTCCGCTTCGCGAACCGCCATCACCTCCTCGCCCACTGCCACACGGCCCCACCCCATCTCAGGCAAATCGTCGTCGTTGTTGGCGAGCCAGAAAAACCCCACCGCCTCCCGCCCCGCGACCCGCCGCCGGCCTACCTCGGCCGCCACCGCACAGGCCTTGATCAGCGTCAGCAGCGGCCCACCCAGCAGCCCCGGCTGCTGGCCTCTGACCACCACCTCGGCGCCCGCCTGCCAGCGCCCCACCTCGTCCTCCACCGGATTGCCCCAGGCGGCGTTACGAGCCACCAGCGCCGCGGCGAGGGCCGCGTCGCGCCCGGCGGCCGGCGCGCGGGGTGACTCGGCCGCCCCCGGGTGCGCCAGCGCGGCCGGGTGGACGGCTGCCCACTGTTGAAGCGGGACCGAAAGACTCCCGGGAGTGCGCACGCGCCGAGGGTAGCGCGGCAGGCGAAACGGCGCCAGTACGCCGGGCTTGGCAGCGGCCGGAGTATGTTCGGGGGGGAGGGCGGCGATGGTCTTACTCCTTCGCTCCGTGGCGTTGCTTGTCCTCACCACGGTGGCGGCCCAAGGCGTTGCAGCGCAGGAGCCGCGCCACGCCCGCCGCGTGGTGCGCGGGCTGCTGCCGCTCCTGGCGGGCAACCCCGCCGACGTGCAGAGGGCCACCCGGCCGACCCTCATCCGGGCCGGGGGTGGGGCCGACGTGGACGCCGCCAGGCGCTTCTTCGGCGAGCGCGACGGGGCGGGCGACCTGGTGGTGCTGCGCGCCTCGGGCAGCGGCGGCTACAACCAGTACCTTCTCGACCTCGCCGGCGCCGACTCGGTGGAGACGTTGATCGTCGCCTCCCGCTGGCGCGCCGAGGATGCCTGCGTGCTTGGCCGGGTGAGCCAGACCGAAGGGGTGTTCGTGGCGGGCGGCGACCAGGCCGACTACGTCGATTTTTGGGGCGGGACCCCCCTGGCCTCGGCGATCGACGCCTCTCCGGCGCGCGGCGCACCCCTCGGGGGGCACCCGCGCCGGTCTGGCCATTCTCGGCGAGTGGGTCTTCGCCGCCCTGGCCGGCACCGTGACCTCCGCCCAGGCGCTCGCCGACCCTTACCACGAGCGCGTCACGCTGGTGCGCAATGTGCTGCACCTGCCGGCCCTCGAGGGTGTGATCTGCGATTTCCACTTCGCCGCGCGCGACCGCATGGGCCGCCTGGTGACCTTCCTCGCCCGCATTGCCGCCGACACCGGCGCCTGGCAGGTGCGCGGCCTGGGCATCGACGAGGCCACCGCGCTCCTGGTCGACAAACACGGTACCGGCACGGTGGCGGGGCGGGGCGCAGTCTACTTCTGCCCTACACACCCCCGGGGGGCCGCAACGCTGTCTCCCGGGCGAGCCCCTGACGTTCCACGACGTGGCGATGCAGAAGGCGGTCGCCGGCCAGGCTTTTCACCTGCGAACCTGGCACGGCGCCGGGCTGGCCACCTACACGGTCACGGCGGAAGACGGCCAGTTCACCTCGACCCATCCCGGCGGGCGGGGGTATTGATCGTTGCCCGGCCACGTTTTAGTGGCCGCCGGAACGCGCGCTGGTTTACTATTCCCCTCGTCACAAGGAGGGGGAGAATGAGACACCCAGGGCGAACATGGCTGGCAGTGGTGGTGGTGCTGCTGGTGGGGTGCAGTGGCGGACGGGGGGACAGCAGCGCGCAGCGCGGGGCGCACGTCACCATCACCGAACTGTTTGCCAGCGAGGACTCGCCGGCCGACAACCTCGACTCGCTGGCCTTCTGGCCTGCTGGGCCTTGGGTGCTGGCCACCGCCAAGGCCACCGATCAGCTGGTGATGCTCGATGCCCGGGACGGTCGCATCCTGCACCGGCTGGGCGAGCGGGGCGACGCTCCGCGCCAGTTCCGCCGCCCCAACGGCGTGGTCGTGGCCGGCGACCTCGCCCTGATCAGCGAACGAGACAATCACCGCGTGCAGCTCTTGCGCCTGCCGGCGCTCGATTCGGTGGGGGTCTTCGGCAGCGACGTCCTGCGCTCGCCCTATGGCCTCGCCGTCCTCGCCGGTGAAGGAGGCGAGCTCGACGTCTACGTGACCGACAATTACCTCGACGCCGGGCTCGCCACCCCGCCGGCGGCCGAGCTGGGGGAACGGGTCAAACATTTCCGCCTGACGGCCAGCGAGGCGGGGTTCGAGGCGCGTCTTCTTGGCGCCTTCGGTGACACCAGCGGCGCCGGGGTGCTGGCCACGGTTGAGTCGATCGCCGCGGATTCCAGGTACGACCGGCTGCTCATCGCCGACGAGACCCGCGGCGTGCAGAACATCAAGGTCTACTCCCTCGCCGGGGAGTTCACCGGCCAGACCATCGGCGACGGTCTTTTCGAGGGGGACCCCGAGGGCATAGCGCTCATCGAGCGCGGCGAGGGCGGGTACTGGGTGGCGACCGACCAGCGGAAGCACCGCACCGTCTTCCACCTCTTCGACCGCCACGACCTGCGGCACCTGGGGTCCGCCGTGGGCGAGATGACCGCCAACACCGACGGCATTGCCACCGGGGGTTGCGCCGCCGAGGACGAGGGACGGCTGTTTGCCGTGCACGACGACCGCTCGGTGGTGGCGTTTTCCTGCCAGGCTCTCCTGCGCGCCCTCGGCCTCTGAGATGAGCTAGGACCGCTGCCGCCGGCGTTGCCGCGAGAGAGGTCGTTTGCCTTCCTTGTCGGTGTAGATCTTCTTGACCGCTCTGGCGATTCGCTCCGGCCAGGTGAGCCGGTACAGCGCCAGGTCCTCAGCCGAGGCCAGCTCGAGCCGCCGGTCGTATTTGATCTTCACCCACTGATTGAGGTCGAGGCGAATCAGCAGGTTGTAGATCGCCCGGTGAAACGGCGCGAAGCCCTCCTTGCGCACCAGCGCCATGCCGAAGTCGATCACCAGCGGCCGTCGCCTGTCGACGACGAGGATGTTGGAGCGCTTTGCCAGGTCGCCGTGGGCCACGCCGCGGACATGGATGGCGCGCACGATCTCCAGCAACTCCGCGAAGAACGCCTCGCGGTCGAGAATCTCGGCGCCGCGCCGCGGCACCCCCTCGACGTACTCCAGCACCAGGCCAGGACCGGGGATAAGCCCGAAGCAGCGCGGGATACCGGGGATTCCGGCGAGGCGCTGGTAGATACCGCACTCGCGCCGGATCATGGCGGCGCGCAGCCACTGAAGCGGCCCCCGACCGGCGGCACACTTGACGATCAGCGGCGGGTCGAACTCGCGCAGCAGCACGAGCGTCCCCTGGTACGCCGCCTGTGCCTCGCCTCGGCCCTCGGCTATCGCCTCCTGCACCCGTCGCAGCAGGTGCGCAGCGCCGCCCGGCCCCAAGACGGCACCCACCGCCGGGGCCCCTACGGGATCCTCGCGTGCACGACCCACAGCAGGGCCACCAGCACCGCGGCAATCATCGGCTCGCCGTTGGCCTTCAGGCTCTGCGCCAGCGACCAGCGCCCCGCCAGCGGGGCCGCCGGCCGCCGAAGGCGTGGCACGATCGCCGGCGTGAGGGCCCGCCACGCCTGCCACGCCTCGCCGAACAGCGACTTTAGCTTGGCGTCCTCGTGGCGAATCGCCGGCGGGTAGTAGAGCAACGTCACCGCCAGCCACACCAGGGCGCTCCACCACAGCCCCGAGGCCAGGCAGAAACCTATGAACAGCAGGTGATTACCCAGATACAGAGGGTGGCGCACGAGGGCGTAGGGGCCGCCCGTGGCCAGTTCCTTGTCCTTCTTGACGTGCCCCGACGCCCACAGCCGTACGGCGATGCCCAGCCCGGCCAGCACCGCCCCGGGCCAGAACAGCGCCGGAGCTCGCCACGGCTGCGACAGCACGACGATCACCAGCAGCGCCACAATGCCGGCGAACTGGCGGTGCCGGTGGCGCCGGCGCAGGGTGTCCTCGACGAGCTTTCCAAATCCCACCGACGACACCCGAATCGGTCGTACCACGTCTCGCCTCCTTCGCCGCGCTCCGGCTCACAGCTCTCCCGACTCGGCACACCTCTCTCGCATCCTAGGCATCCCTGACCGCACCGTCAACGCCAGGTTCGTCGGCGACCGAGGCTTGCGGGCTAAGGTGTCGCCCACAAGGTGGCGGCGTCGTTGGTGCGATTGTCCACCAGTGAAGCGTGGACCAGCACGCCCGCTCCGCCCTTCACCTCCACCTCGGCGCGGCCGTTGCGCACGTTGCTCCGGCCCGCCAGCTCCCGGAAAGGCCGATACAGCTGCCGCCATTCGCCAGGCGTGAGGGTCATCGGCCCCGAGGAATGGACCAGCGTGTGCCGATCGTCGTACAGCCGAAGGACCACCTGCGCCGCCGATTGCGACGCGTTGGTGAGCCCGAGATTGGTGCGGAAATCGGACCATTCCGCCAGGCCGCTGAGGACGGCCGTTTGCCCGTCGACAAGACCATCCCTGAGTCTCATCCCGGGGTACGCCTGCCCGAAGGCCCCGCCAGGAAAGCACGACGCGCCGCCAGCGATGAGGTTATAGGTCCGCGAGGTAACCTCGAGAGGGTGATCGCCGACCACTTCAAGGGACGCTGACCCGCTGAACGCCGGCGCGATGAAGTCGACGATGTCCGTCGTGGTGACCTGCTCGCCCGCATCGAGCCTCGGCCTCCGGCTCGCGACACCACTCGGGGCATGCAGCCGCAGCGTGATCGCGGCGGCTGCGGAGCCGCGGTTGCGGAGTGTCAGGTCGGTTCGCCAGCGACTGCCGGCGGCGCCGTCTGCGCGGCTGGCCACGGCGATCCAGCTCCGCATCTCCGCCTCGCTCTCGGGACCTCAAATCACCAGGCCGAGCCGGTCGCGCCGCCAGGTCGACAGCGGCGGGCCAGAGGTCATTGATCTTGACGTCGCGTCCCACCGCCCCGTCGAACCCGAACAGATCCCGCCGTGCCGCCTCGCCGATGACGCAGACGTTGGCGTAGGTGCGCTCGTCGCGAGCGTCGAAAAACCGCCCCTCGAGGCAGTGGACGCCGAACAGCTCGGCGTGCCGGTGCGACACGTCCGGCCCCTTGGCCTTGGTCCTGCCGGTCGCCGACGTGACCCTGTACGCGTCGACATCGACCCCCGGCAGCACCGCCTCGGCGCCTTCCACCGCCTCGGCGATCGCGCCGGCGTCACGCGGCGCCAGCCCCGGCGACTTCCTGCGCGCCTCCTGCAGTTCCTCCTGTCTGAGTTCCCTGGCCCGCACCAGCACATTGCGGACACCCAGGCGCTCGATCATCTCCATCGCCTGGCGTTCGGCGCCGCCGGCCATGGCGAGCATGGCAAGCACCGCACCGACGCCGAAGATCATGCCGAGCATCGAGAGCAGGGAACGCAGCTCGTGCGCCATCAGGTTGGCGCAGGCGTTGGCCACCGCGTCGCGCCAGTTCACCGGGTGCCTCCCGGCTGCGCCATCGCCGGCTCCGGGTCTGGCGTTGCGCTGGCCTCGGTGGGATCGACGACGGCAACCTCGTCGCCCTCCTCCAGCCCGGCCGTCACCTGGACACGGCCGAGGGCGGTGGCCCCGGTGGTCACCTCGACCGGCGTGAACCGCCCCCATCGTCCTCTGTGGTAGACGAGCCTGCGTCCCTCCCTGTCGATGACCGCCCGGCGCGGCAGCACCAGGGCGTTCTCCTCGTCCGCCACCACCACCGTCGCGGTCACCCGCTGCCCCGGCTTCATCAATGCCGGTTCGGTGCGTTCCAGCGCCAGCAACGCGCCCAAGTACTGCACCGGACTCTGGCGCTGGCGCGGCTTGGCGAGAGCATCCACCTGTCGTACGGTGGCGGCGATCTCCGCCTCGGGCCGGCCCTCGACGACGACCGTGGCGCGCTGGCCAACCGCCAGCCCGCCGCCATCCGCCTCCAGCACGGCGATCTCCGCCTCCACGGTCGTGAGGTCGGGAATCCCGGCGATCTTCTCACCCGCCCAACACGTGTCGCCGACGCGCGGCGGGCCACCGCGCCAGTTGCGCTGCTGGACCACGATACCGGCATGGGGCGCGACCAGGACGGGGGCGCCCAGGCCTCGCTCGGCCTTCCCGGTCATGAGATCGGCCTTGCGACGTTCCAGCGCCAGCAGCTCAAGATCGGTCTGGACCAGCCGCTGCCTGGCGCCCTTGACCGCCTCGGCGTGCGACCGTCGCTTCTCGGCGAGAGTCGCGTCGGTCTCCGAGCTGACGATCTCGAAGCGCGAGTAGATCTCGCTGTCCGCACTCTGCTAAGGACCGCGCCGTCTCCAGCTCCTCGCCGGCGAGAGACGCCTCGCGCTCCAGGTTGCGGCTGGTGGTTTCGGCGGCGGCCGTGGCCGTGGCGGTGCGCTGGTCGGCGGTACGGCGGTCGTCCTGCCCGTCCCTGCGTTCTCTCTCCAACTTTGTGGGTTCGAAGCGGGCGACCTCCTCGCCGGCTTTCACGGGGCTTCCGTCAGCGATCAGCCAGGCGATCGTGAATGGCCCCTCTGGATCCATCAGGGTGGTGATCGGCGTTGCCCGGACGGCGCGCAGCGCGCCCTCGGCCTGGATGGTGCGGGTGAACCGGATGCGGGTCGCGCGCACCGTCGGCACCCCTTCGCCGCTGTCGAAAGCGGCGCGCGCGGCCACCAGCGCAACAGCCCCGAGCACGGCAGCGCCGGCGAACCGGCGGATGCGCCTCACGAGCCCTCCGTGGCCGCACCGAGATCGCGCCGTGAGACCACGGCACCAGCCGCCAGGCCAGAGACGATCTCCACCGACTCCAGGTGGCGGGCGCCGGTGGCCACCGCAATCGCGGCGGTGCCGGTCAGACTCCGGCGGTACACCACTGGCCCGGAGGGGGTGGGGAGGACTGCGTCCACCGGCACCGCCACCACGTCGCGGCGCCGCTGGTACTCGACCTGGCCGCTAAAACGCACGCAGCCTTGTCTCGCCTCAGGCGTTTCTGCTCCCGGGTACATTCGTGCTCGAGAAGGTTAACGAGGGCCTGCGCCCGGGCCCTCTCCAGCGAGTCGGCGGCGCGCCTGGCGGCCAGGCGGCGTTCCTCCAGGTTCGAGGTCACGGCGGAGTTGTCCAGTTCCAGCACCCTCTGGCCGGCGGCGACCGCCGTGCCGTCCGCCACCATCCAGCGGATCGCCACCTGCCACTGCGGCGTACGCGGCACCATCACCTCGTGCGCCCGCACCGCCTGGAGCTCGCCGGTGAGCAGCACGCGGCGCACCAGCGTACCGGTGTGCACCTCCCCCACGCCCGGACGGCCGCCGCCGCGTCGCGGTGGATTGCCGGCGACGGGCGGGCCGCACCCTCCCGCCACGGCCGCGAGGACTGCGAGGGCGCATCTGCCCCGCCAACGCGGGGGGGAGCCGCTCCGGCACCGGCTTTCAGTGGCAGCGGGATCGTCGTTCATGCGGCGAGGCATGGCGTGCCTCATCATACATACGAGCAGCGCCAGGGAGCTGTTTGCCGCCGCGCCGGGGACCCCTTCTCCAGGGCGCGCGGGCCGCGGCGGCGGGGCGGTTACTGGCGGTGGGCGACGGTGAGGCGGGTGACGGCGGCGTGGAGCTTGGCGCGCTGCACGTTGAACTCCTCCCCGCCGGCGGTGCGCATCGCCTCCTCGGCGTCGCGCTTGTCGGCCTCGGCCGCCGCCACGTCGATCTCTCCGGGCAGCTCCGCGACGTCCGCCAGCACGGTGATGGCGTCGTCCTGCACCTCGGCAAACCCCCACTGGATCGCCAGGTAGTGCTCGTGCACGCCCTGGCGGTACTCCAGCTCGCCGATGCGCAGCGCCGACAAAAGCGGCGTGTGCCCCGGCAGGATGCCCAGCGCCCCCAGCGCCCCGGGCAAGGTGACGCTGTCCACTTCCGCGTCCACCACCACCCGCGTCGGGGTGACCACCTTCAGGCGCAGCGCGCCCGCCCCGCTCATCCCTCCGCCTCCAGTCGCTTGGCGTGCTCCAGCACCTCGTCAATCGTGCCCTTCATGTAGAACGCCTGCTCGGGGACGTTGTCCAGCTCGCCGGCGGTGATCATGTTGAAGCCGCGGACGGTCTCGGCGATCGGCACGTACCGCCCCTTGATGCCGGTGAACTGCTCGGCGACGTGGAACGGCTGGGAGAGGAAGCGCTGGATCTTGCGCGCCCGCGACACCGTGAGCTTGTCCTCCTCGGACAGCTCGTCGATCCCGAGGATTGCGATGATGTCCTGCAGGTCCTTGTACTTCTGCAGGATGCGCTGGACCTCGCGGGCCGTGTTGTAGTGGTCCTGGCCGACGATGGTGGGGTCGAGGATGCGGCTCGTCGAGGCCAGCGGGTCGACCGCCGGGTAGATGCCCAGCTCGACGATCTGGCGCGACAGCACGGTGGTCGCATCGAGGTGGGCGAACGCCGTCGCCGGGGCCGGGTCGGTGAGATCGTCGGCGGGCACGTAGATGGCCTGCACCGAGGTGATCGAGCCACGCTTGGTGGAGGTGATGCGCTCCTGCAGCTCGCCCATCTCGGTGGCCAGGTTGGGCTGGTACCCCACCGCCGACGGCATGCGGCCGAGCAGCGCCGACACCTCGGAGCCCGCCTGGGTGAAGCGAAAGATGTTGTCGATGAAGAGGAGCACGTCCTGCTCCTCGACGTCGCGGAAGTACTCGGCGACGGTGAGGCCCGACAGGGCGACGCGCAGGCGCGCTCCCGGGGGCTCGGTCATCTGGCCGTAGATGAGCGCCGCCTTGGACTTCTTCCAGTCGCTGGGGTCGATGACCCCGGACTCCTGCATCTCCAGCCACAGGTCGTTGCCCTCGCGGGTGCGCTCGCCCACCCCGGAGAACACCGAGAAGCCGCCGTGCTGCAGGGCGACGTTGTTGATCAGCTCCATGATGATGACCGTCTTGCCGACCCCGGCGCCGCCGAACAGGCCGGTCTTGCCGCCCTTGGTGTACGGCTCCAGCAGGTCCACCACCTTGATGCCGGTCTCGAACATCTCCACCTGCGTGGACTGGTCCTCGAACAGCGGCGCCTCGCGGTGGATGGGCCATCGCTCCTTGGTCTCCACCGGTCCCTTCTCGTCTACCGGCCGGCCGATGACCGAGAGCACCCGGCCCAGCGTCTCGCGCCCCACCGGCATGGAGATCGGGCCGCCGGTGTCGATCGCCTTCATGCCGCGCACCAGCCCGTCGGTGGGCAGCATGGAGACGCAGCGTACCCGGCTTTCGCCCAGGTGCTGCATGACCTCGGTGACCACCTCCACCTCGCCCGCCTCGGAGCGGTCGCGAATCTCCACGGCGGTGTAGATGGGGGGGAGGTGCCCCTCCGGGAACTCCACGTCCACCACCGGTCCGATAACCTGAACCACACTGCCTTCCACGCGGGTGTCGGTCGCTGCCATTGATCTCCTACCTCTCGCCGAGGGCCTGCGCCCCGGAAACGATCTCGATCAGTTCCTTGGTGATTGAAGCCTGCCGCACACGGTTGTAGGTCAGGGTGAGCTTGTCGATCATCTCGCCGGCGTTCTTCGACGCGGCGTCCATGGCGGTCATGCGCGCCGCCTGCTCCGCCGCCTGGGAGGAGAGCAGCGCCCGCAGCACCTGGAACTCCACGTGCCGCGGCAGCAGGTCGTCGAGCAGCGCGCCCGGGTTGGGCTCGTAGATGTAACCGGAGAGCGGCGCCTCCCCCTCCAGCTCGGCGCGCGGGATGGGCAGCAGCGGCTGCAGGGTGACTTCCTGCCTGATGATCGAGCGGAAGCGGTTGGAGAGCAGGTAGACCGCGTCGGTGCCGCCGTCCACGAACCGGCCGCTGAGGTCGCGGGCGAGGGCGAAGGCGGTCTCCGGGGTGATCTTCCCCATCAGCTCGGCGTACGTCGCCACCGGCTTGATGCCCCGTACCTTGCAGAAATCGATCCCCTTGCGCCCCACCAGAACGAGGTCGACGGCCGGCCAGCGCCCGGAGCGCAACAGGTGCAGCGCCTCGCGCAGCACGTTGGCGTTGAAGGCGCCGCACAGCCCCTTGTCGCCGGTGACCGTGACCAGGGTGACGGAACGCTCCTCCCGCCCGTCCAGGAGCGGGTGCTTGTGCGACGGTACCCGGGCAGCCACGGAGCGCAGCACCGCCTCCATGGAGGCGGCGTAGGGCCGTGCCTCCATGATGCGCGCCTGGGCGCGGCGCAGGCGAGCCGCCGCGACCATCTTCATGGCCTTGGTGATCTGCTGGGTGGACTTCACCGAGCGAATGCGGCGCCGCAGGTCGAGCGTGTTAGGCAACGGCGGCCTCCGGGTGTTCCTTGAGGAACGCCTCGGCGGCGGCCTTGCACGCCGCGGCGAGTTCCTCCTCCACCGCGCCCTCCAGCTTGCCGGCGGCGACGATGGTCTCCAGCACGCTGCCGTGGCGGGACGCCAGGTACTCGTGCAGGTAGGTCTCGAAAGCGCGCACCGCGGACACCTTGAAGCGGTCCAGGTGGCCATGCGTGCCGGCGTACACCGAGGCGATCTGCAGCTCCACCGCCATGGGCTCGTGCAGCCCCTGCTTGAGCAGCTCCACCAGCCGCTCGCCGCGGGCGAGCTGGCGCTGGGTGGCCTTGTCGAGGTCGGAGCCGAACTGCGCGAAGGCGGCCAGCTCGCGGTACTGCGCCAGATCCAGACGCAGCGTGCCGGCCACCTTCTTCATCGCCTTGATCTGGGCGTTGCCACCGACGCGCGACACCGAAATGCCGACGTTCACCGCCGGCCGCACGCCGGAGTAGAAGAGGTCGGTCTCCAGAAAGATCTGTCCGTCAGTGATGGAGATGACGTTGGTGGGGATGTAGGCGGAGACATCGCCCATCTGCGTCTCGATGATCGGCAGGGCGGTGAGCGAGCCGCCGCCCTGATCGTCGCGCATCTTGGCGGCACGCTCCAGCAGGCGCGAGTGCAGGTAGAAGACGTCGCCGGGGTACGCCTCACGGCCCGGAGGACGGCGCAGCAGCAGGGAGATCTCGCGGTAGGCGGCGGCGTGCTTGGAGAGGTCGTCGTAAATGCACAGGGCGTGCTGGCCGTTGTCGAGGAAGTACTCGCCGATGGCGCAGCCGGCGTACGGCGCCAGGTACTGCAGCGGCGCCGGCTCCGAGGCGGAGGCCACCACGACGATGGTGTGGTCCATGGCGCCGTAGTCCTCCAGCGTCTTGACCACCTGCGCGACGGTGGAGCGCTTCTGGCCCACCGCCACGTAGACGCACACCATGTTCTTGCCCTTCTGGTTGATGATGGCGTCGACGGCGACGGTGGTCTTGCCGGTCTGGCGGTCGCCGATGATCAGCTCGCGCTGGCCGCGGCCGATGGGGATCATCGCGTCGATGGCCTTGATCCCCGTCTGCACCGGCTCCTTCACCGGCTGCCGGCGCACCACGCCCGGGGCGATGC
>JBBINC010000061.1:0-17342 GCA_037444085.1 Acidobacteriota bacterium
CGTCATTCTGCCAACTCCTCCCAGGGCCCCATCCTGCCCCAATCAAGTGTCCTTTTAAGGAAACTGTGGGCCGGGGGATCCCGGACAACCTCGCGGTACGGCTCGGCCGTGCTCGGCCGCCCGATCCGCCGCGCGCGCCGCTCGGCGCCGTCATGCACGGCTGCCTCCCCGGCGATTCGCCGCACCGCCCGCTCCGAGATTTAGGAAAAGCTGGCCACCTCGGCCTGGCTGTGCCCAGCGCCGAGTAGCACCTGTACCTCGTGTCGCTTCAGCAGCCCGATGACGAAGACCTCCTCCCCAAAGGTCTCCGTAACCAAATCCGCTCGAATCGCTTCGGCCCCTGCCGCGGCTGCCGCAGGCCATGGAAAGCCTGTGGACGCCCCCGACCCCCCGCCCCCTCGCCCACAGCCTGCTTGGAAAGCCCGCACGCGGGCTTCCCACAGCGGCCTCGCTGACGACGACGAGCACATAGAAGATCAATCACTTCAAACGACAGGACACGACCACGGCATTGCTCCACAGCCACGCTGCCGACCCGGTCCCCACGTCCCTCGTGCTCTCTGCCGGTCACTCACTGCCTCCTTCCGAAAAGCGGCGAGAATTTCCGGAATCCGACCGGCGAGAATTTCCGGAACCGGCACCTACCTCCGCCGGGTGCGTTCAATCGGCGATCTCGTGGAGTACTCGCGAGGCTTCGCCAGTGTGCTGTCGGCCTCGGTTCGGGGCGCCATCACCCGCGCCGAACGCCACCCGTGAGCCTCGCTGGCGCGCCGGCCCCGACGGTGATACGTGAGCAGGGTTTTCGCACCAGCAGCGCGGTTTCCTGCGAGCCCGTCCGCGGCGAAGGCGAAAGAGCGCGGATCCGAGCGAACGGCGAGTGCAACTCGTGCGGGCAGCTCGGCCGATCCCTCCCGCCGCGCGGTTGGCGGGCATGAAGTGCGGCCGGTCGCCCCGGCCGAAGCCGCTGTTCTTTTGAGCGGGTGCACCGTCACCTACGCGAGACCGTGCGAAAGCTTCGCCCAAGTCTTTACGACAGGTCTCGCCGGTCTGAACGAAGCCACGCCCCCTGCGCTGGCCAAGCGTTGCACCGTGCGGCGGAAGCCCCTACATTTGAGTGAGGAGAGGCGAGAATCATGAACGCCACGCCCGCACCGGTGCGCTTCACCTACGAGGACTACCTCCTCTTCCCCGAGGACGGCCGCCGGCATGAACTCATCGATGGGGAGCGAATCGTGACGCCATCAGCGATGGAAAAACATCAGCGCCTTGTCACGCGGCTCATTCTGCTGCTGGCGGGAATCGCGGAGCGCGAGAAGCTGGGGCGGGTGTACACCGCCCCCTTCGACGTGATTCTCTCGGGTGAGGACGTGGTGCAGCCGGACGTGCTGTTCGTGGAGGCGGAGCACGAGGGGCGCATCACGGAACGCGGTGTGCAGGGGGCGCCGGACCTGGTCGTGGAGGTGACCTCGGAAGGCAGCCGGCGGCTCGATGAGGTGGTCAAGCGCAAGCTGTACGAGCGCTTCGGGGTGGCGGAGTACTGGGTGGTGGACCCGGAGATCGAGGTGGTGAAGGTCTACCGCCGGGAGGGGGAGGGGTTCCGGCGGCTCGGAGAGCTCTCGGCGGAGGGCGGCGACGTGCTCGCCACCCCCCTGCTGCCCGGTCTGGAGATCCCTCTCGCCGCGCTGTTCGCCCGCTGACCCAGCAACGTACCGGACAGGCAAGACAGCGACGCCCCGCCGGGGCGGCGGAGGGTCCCCCGGCGGGACGCCCCTAGGCTCGAGGGGTGCGCGAGTTCGCCGCCGCTAGGTGCGTCGCTCCAAGGCGGCGAGGATGGCGTCGGTCATCTGCTGGGTGGTGGCGGCCCCCGCCGCGATCGCCTTGGGCCCTGCGGGGATGCGCATCATGTCGTAGGTACGCACCTTGCCTTCGGCCACCACCCGCGCGATGGCGGCGCGAATGCGGTCGCCCTTCTCCGTCTCGCCGACGTGGTCGCAGAGCATGGCGGCGGAGAGGATCATGGCGATGGGGTTGACGATGGAGGGGTCCAGTTGCTCGTACTTGGGCACGGAGCCGTGGGTGGGTTCGAAGACCGCGACGTCGGGGCCGATGTTGCCGGAGCAGGCGAACCCGAGACCTCCGACGAGGCCGGCGAAGGCGTCGGAGATGATGTCGCCGAACAGGTTCTCGCAGACGATGACGCCGTACTCCTCCACCGGGCGGGTGACGATGCGGGTGGAGATGGCCAGATCCGCCCCAGCCACGCCGGCGAACGGCACGAACCTGGGGTGGGTCGCGAACGCCTCGCGCACCTGTTGCGGCGGGTTGGTCCACTCCACACCGGTGTAGGAGCCCTCGGTGTTCTGGCGGAAGATCACGGCGTCCACCTTGGGTTCCTCGAACCCGCCGGTGGCGGCCCGGCGCACGAAATTAAGCGGGTTGCCGGGGAACGAGCGGCAGGGACGCAGGCAGATGTCCAGGCCAAAGCGCTGCCGCATGGTGACGATGGGGGAGTAGTAGGACAGCCCGCGGCCGCGCAGCTCGGGCGCCAGCTCGGCGTCGGCTTCCTTCTTGGGCTTGGAGGTGATGGCGCCGAACAGCCCGAGCTTGTGCTGATCGAGCAGGGCGATGGTGCGGTCGGGCAGCGCGTTCCCCTCGGTGCACCAGAACTCCCAGCCGATGTCGCCGTGCACGTAGGTGGCGTCGAAGCCGACGGCGTCGAGGACGCGGATCGCCTCGGGCAGCACGGTCTTGCCGATGCCGTCTCCGGGCATGCTGACGATGGTGAACTTGGCCATGGGTCACGCTCCTTCTTGTCTCCGGCGCGTGCCGTGGCGCCGGTCAGGTAGACAAACGCCGCGCCGGCGGGCGCGGTGCTTGTGAAGGACAGCACGGGATTCGGAGAGAGTGACCGCTCATCGGAGCATGCAGGAGGTCGGTCAACCGTTGTTCGCTCAGCGCAACAACTGGCGCAGGCGGGCATACCCGGCGCGGCTCAACGGCAGTCTGGTGCCGTCGCGCAGGATGACCACGTACGAATCCTTGGCGTATCTCTCCAGCCGCGCCAGACGCTCGAGATTGAGGACGAAGGTGCGGTGGATGCGCAGGAAGCGGCCGGGGTCGAGTTGCTGCTCCAGCGCCGCCAGGGTCTGCTGCTTGCGATGGCGTGAGGCGCCCACGTGCAGGACGATGGCATCGTCGACCGCCTGGATGTACTCGATGGCACCGACGGGAAGGACGTGGACGGCGGTGCCGTCGCGCACCAGCACTCGGTCCACGTGGGCGGTGGCGGGTCGCGCGGCGCGGTGCAGGGCGCCGGCGCCCACCGGTGGGGGGGCGCCGAGACGGGCGCGGGCGCGGGCCAGCGACTCGCCCAGACGGGCCGCACTGATCGGGTTGAGGAGGTAGTCCACGGCGTGTTTCTCGAAGGCGCGCAGGGCAAACTCATCGTGGGCGGTGACAAACACGACGGCAGGGGCATCGGGGAGCAGTTCGAGGACCTCGAAGCCCGAGAGCCTGGGCATCTGAATGTCCAGCAACAGCAGGTCGGGGCGGTGTTCCATCACCGCCTTGACCGCCTCGAAGCCATTGGCGCATTCGCCCGCCACCTCCACGTCCGGGCGGTCGGCGAGGTATTCCTTACAGTAGGGCGCGGGCCGGCTCTTCGTCGTCGACGATGAGGACTCGCAGGGGTGCGGCCTTGCTCACGCCGGTGATGGTAGCGCGCCGGGCCCGGGCGGACTGATGGGCTGCAGGGGCAGGGAGCACTCGACGCGGAATTTCCCGCTGGACTGGCGCACTGCCAGGTGGGCGTCATCGCCGAAGGCGGCGGCGAGCCGGCGGCGGACGTTGGCCAGACCCACCCCGCCTCCGGAGTGCATGGAACCCTCCTCGTCGCAGGGGTTTTCCACCGCGAGCAGGAGGCGGTCGCCGTGCCGCCTCCCCTCGATGCGCACCGTGCCACCCTTGAGCTGGAGCGCCACCCCATGGAGCACGGCGTTCTCCACCAGCGGCTGCAGGAGCAGGGGCGGAACGGCCACCGCAGCCACCTCCTCGCTGACCTCCGTCTCGACGCGCAGGCGCTCGCCCAGCCGCACCTGTTCCAGGGCCAGGTCGTCGCCTCCCAGGCGGAGTTCGTCGCGCAGGGGGATGGGGCCGGGGCCGGTGGTGCGCAGGGTGGCGCGCAGGAAGGAGGCGAGGCGGGTGCACATCGCCCGAGCGGTCGCGGGTTCTGATGCCGCCAGAGCGCTGATGGAGTTCAGGGTGTTGAAGAGGAAGTGCGGGTTGAGCTGGGCGCGTAGCGCCGCCAGTTCTGCCTGGCGCGCCGCCAGCTCGGCTTCCAGGGCGCGCCGGGCGTTGGCCTCGCCGGCCTGGACCGCCAGGACCAGAGCGTGGCCCGCGGTGGCCAGCAGGTAGAGCAGCGCCCCCACCCCCGCCAGCACCGGCGCCTGGCCGAGAAAACGGGCCTCGATGCCAGCAAACTGCGGCGCCTGCCCGAGCAGGGCGGCGAGGTTGGCGGCGGCCAGCAGCCACAGCCCCACCGACAGGAGCGTCGCGGCCGCCTGCACCCCCAGCAGGCGGCCCGCGTGCAGCGGGGCCAGCGGCACGGACCTGGTGGGGTAGAAGGAAGCCAGGCAGATGAAGGCCAGCATCACGCCCAGCGGCACTCCCATGGCCAGGGCCTCGGTCCAGGGGGCCGGCCCGCTGCGGTGGAGCAGCGCTGCCAGCAGGCCGGTCAGGGGGATCCACGCCACGAGGTAGGCGATCACCCGGCGGCGGTGACCGAGGACGGGGTGCATGGCTAGTTCTTGACCTCGACGCCGCCCATGATCGCCATCCCGGTCACGGTCAAGCGCTGGGAGCCGTCCGTCTTGCCGCCCCGCGTCTTATCCTCGAAGCCTCCCAGAATCGGCGTGCCGCGAAGCTCCACCGACCAGTCCTCGGGCACGAGGATTTCGATGCCCCCCCAGAAGGCGAAGGTATCGAGAACGGCTCCCTCGGGGGCCGCCTTGGCTTCGCGCAGGTCCACCTTGCAGCCGCCCATGATGGCCAGGACGTCGCCGCCGCGAAAGTTGTCGGCGGTGATGCGCGGCTCGGCGCCGCCGAGGAGGGCCGCCACGTTCAGTTGGGGGCCGGTGCTGGAGCCGGCGCGACGGACGCGGGGCACGACCGTCTTCCAGATGAGCGAGGCGCCAATCGCCACCAGGATGAGCGGCCACAGGTCCCACAGGCTCCACGGGACCAGCTCGAGGCGCTCCAGCAGCAACCATGCGCCGAGGACGATCAGGGCGACGCCGAAACCGCGGCCGTATGGCTGCAGTACCTTGGCGATGCCGAGCGCCATCACACCCGCCGGCCAGTAGGAGAGGATGTCGCCGCCGTCCACCACGCCCAGGTTGTCGAGGGTGAAGATCACACCGAGGGCGAGGACGAGCACGCCGAGCACCAGCTTGGGGGTGACGTTGGGGCTCTCGGAACGGTCCATGGTCTCCTCCATGCAGGCAATGTACGACCCGGCCGCAGATCTGGCCCGCACCGATCGGCCAACCGTGGTCGGAAGCCGGTGAATGGTGGCGAAGCGATCTACCGTCCCAGCTCGAAGGCCAGCGCCGCCTCCAGGGTCGGGTCGAGGAAGGCGAAGCCGTCCGCGAGCGCCCGTCGCGGTGTCACCGGGACGCCCTGCAGCAGCAGCGCCTCGCCCATCTCGCCCAGCGCCAGGCGCAGGGCGGCGGCCGGGACAGGGAAGATCGCCGGGCGGCGCAGCACCCGCGCCACGGTGCGGGTGAACTCGGCGTTGCTCACCGGGTGCGGCGCGGTGGCGTTGATTGGGCCTGCGAGGCTTGAAAACAGCAGGTGGTGGATCAGCCCCACCACGTCGTCCAGAGAGATCCAACTCATCGCCTGGCGGCCGGAACCCAGCCGCCCGCCCAGCCCGAGGCGGAAAGGCAGCAACATGCGCGCCAGGGCGCCACCGGAGGCCGACAGCACGACGCCGATGCGGAGGTTGACGGCGCGCACGCCGGCGCGGCGCGCCGGCTCGCAGGCGTCCTCCCACTGCCGGCATACCTCGGCGAGGAACCCGTCACCGGGCGGGGAATCCTCGTCCACCTCGCCGCGGCCATCGCCGTAGTAGCCGACCGCCGAGGCGGCGATCAAGGTGCGGGGCGGTCCCGGCATCTGCGCCAGCGTCTCGGCGATCAGGCGGGTGCCGGCCACGCGGCTGGCGCGAATGCGCTCCTTGCTCGCCTGCGTCCAGCGGCCGGCGGCGATGTTCTCCCCCGCCAGGTGCACCACGGCGTCGCAGCAGGCCAGGGCGGTGCTGTCCAGCTCGCCGGCGGCCGGGTCCCAGGACACGGCGCCCGGTGGCGGGGGGGTGCGGCGCACGAGCGGTACGACCTCGTGGCCGGCGGTCGTGAGGAACGCCGCGAGCGCCCGCCCGATGAGGCCGGAGGCGCCGGAGAGGGCGATTCGCAACCGCGGGCGCGCGGCGAACGCGCGCTGCCGGTTGAGGTCTCGCCGCGTGCGGGCGTGGCGGAAGCGAAAGCTGCGGACCAGGGTCCGGCGAACCGCGCGCTCCCCGAAGAGCGCCCCGAGCGGTCCCCCCGGCAGCCGGTAGCGGATCTCGTCCTCGAGGCGACAGCCGTCGCTCTCCGGCAGGAACCGATGTTCGTGCTCCCAGGCGGCGAACGGACCGCGTCGCTGCACGTCGAGAAAGCCCACCCCCGGCCTGGTGTCGTGGTGCTCGGCAACCCAGCGGGTGCGAAGGGGCCCCCATCGCAGCTCCAGTTCGGCTTGCTCGCCGTCGCGCAAGGCGTCGATGGCGCGGACGACCTCGACTCGCTGCCACGGTGGCAGCAGGCGCTGCAGCGCTCCCCCTCGGGCGTGGTAGGCGTAGACCTCGGCCGGGGAGGCGGCGAGCTGGGTTGAAGCGGTAAACTTATCCATCGGCGTCACCTCACTCGGCCCAGGTGCGGATGTATGGCTCGACGTGCATCTTGCGCGCCGTCTGGGCGGAACTCATGTAGCGCACGGTGCCGAAAACGGCTCGTTCTGGTCCCCACGGGCGGTCGAAGCGACCCAGGCACCAGGTGATGCCACTGGTGGAGTTGGGGTCGCGGCCGTCCAGGGCGAAGCGGTTGTTGATCTCCAGCATGATCTCCAGTGCCTCCTGGGGGGAGGCCGTCCACTCGAGGATCTTCTTACCCCAGAGCATGCGCAGGTAGTTGTGGATGGTGCCCGCACGCCGCAGTTGCCCCTGGGCGGCGTTCCAGAGGGGGTCGTGGGTTCCGCCGGCGGCGAACTCGTCGAGAGAGTAGCGCTGCTCCCGCGGATCGCTGGCGTGGACCTGCAGAGTGGCGCGAGCCCAAGCTGGCAGCGAGGACCACTCTTCGGCGTCGGGGCGGTGCAGCTGGAAGACGTGCCCCAACTCGCGCCAGGTGACGATCTGGTCGAGAAACGCCTCCGCCGAAGCGCTCATCCCCCACCAGCCGGCGCGATCGCCGCGCGCGTGGGGCGGTTCGAAGGTCTCACAGCGCCACCCCTCGCGCTCGGTCACGGCCAGGAACACCTGGTGGGCGGAGAGGTGTCCGAAGTGAAGGTAGGGCGACAGGCCGGAGGTGACGTCGGCCTCCACGCGGTTGCGCATCTCCTGATAGTGCGGCAGCTTCTCCCGCACGAATCGGGCCAACGCAGCGGCCGCCGCGCGGGCGCCACCGCGCGTGGGGGCGGGACGCACGGCGTGGTCGATGGGCAGGCCAGCCAGCGCTTCGGGTTTGATTGCCAGCATTTCCGGGGGGGCCGGTGTCCAGCGGGCGAGGAGGTCGGCTGACAGAATCGGGGGGGGCGGGAGAGCAAGCCCGGCCAGGGGATCGGGGCGGGGCTGCGCCTGCAGGTGGGCGGGGAGGACGCGCTGCAGGAAGCGGCGGAAGGCGTGGGCGGTGGGAAACGGGGCGCCGGTGGCGCTCAGGGGAAGAAGACCGAGGCTATCCACCGCCAGCAACGGGACCGGCAGGCGAGGCGCCGCCGCCGCCAGCATGCGCGGCAGGAAGAACGCGGGGGAGTCATCGGTCACCACCACGCAGGCCTCGGCGGCGAGAGACTCCAGCAGTCCCCTGCCCTCCGCGGCGTCGCGCTCCACCCACGGGTAATACAGCACCGGCGCACCGGCGAAGGCCTCGGCGTTGTCGGCCATCCCCTGCAGCACGAAGGCGTGCAGGCGGTCGCTGGCCCAACGGTAGCCGCAGCGCAGCGCCTCGAAGATCACCAGTGGGCGATGCAGGGCGGCCGCCAGTTCGGCCGCGTGCTGTAGCGCGAAATTGAAATTACGCCGCCGGTTGGCGATCATCCAGTACAGCACGTAGCGACCCGACGGCGACAGCGACGTGCGGTTGCAGGCACGGATGCGCCCGTCCGGCAGCGAGGTACGGGGGACCGTGCTAGGCTGATCTGTGCTCACCTTGCTCGCGGTGTTCGCTGTAACTCTCGGCCTGGGGGCGTTGGTCAAGGGGGCCGTCTGGCTGGTGGTGGGGGCGTCGTCGCTGGCGCTGCGCCTGGGCATGTCCCCGCTGGCCGTGGGGCTGACGGTGGTGGCATTCGGGACGTCGGCGCCGGAGCTTCTTGTGTCGCTGGTGGCGGTGCTCACGGGACGGGCAGATGTGGCGGTAGGCAACGTGTTGGGCTCCAACACCTCCAACATCTTGTTGATCCTGGGGACGGCGGCGCTGGTGCGGGCGCTGCCGGCGACCGGCGGGGCGCTGCGTTTCGACCTGCCGGCCGGGGTACTGCTCACGGCGATGGTGGTGGTGTTCGGGTGGAACGGCCACATGGGAAGGCTGGAGGCGCTGGCGTTGCTGGTTCTTTTCACGGGCTTCACGGTCTCGGTGCTCCGGCGCGGGGAGCCCGATTCCGCCGACCCTCCCACCCGCGTTCTGTCGCTATTGCGCAGCGTGCTCTGGGTGCTGGTGGGAATTGCCGCGCTGGTCATCGGCGCCGAGTCGCTGGTGCGCGGCGCCGTGCACCTGGCCCAGGCCATGGGGGCCAGCGAGGCGCTGATCGGCCTGACGCTGGTGGCGGTAGGGACGTCGTTGCCGGAACTGGCCACGTCGGTGGTGGCGGCGCGGCGCGGCGAGACCGATATCGCGGTGGGCAACGTGCTGGGATCCAACGTCTTCAACATCGGCTGGGTGCTCGGAATGGCATACGCCGTGGCGCCGGGGCCGTTGAGTCCGCTGCTGGCCCGCCACGATGCGCCGGTGTCGGCCTTGGCAGCGCTGGCGTTGGGGGCGGTGCTGGCGTGGCGGGGGCGCGTGGGACGGCGGGAGGGGGCGGTGTTTCTGCTCATGTATGCCGCCTACGTGGCCTTCCTGGTCTGGCGGGGGTAGCGCGCGCCCGCGTCGCTGCGGTCCAGTTTGACGTGGCGCTGTGCCGCCGGAATGAAGGTGCGCCGGCCGCCGGCCACCAGGACAAACGCCAGGTCGGCGACATTGGTGCCCGTCGGGCCGGTGACGATCGCTTCATCCGTTCCCTCGAAGAAGCTCCAGGAGCCGTTGTCCGCCAGCGCCGCCGCCGCATCCCGCCCGCGCGCCGCGGCGCGGCGCAGGGTGTCGCCGTCCACCACCGCTCCAGCGGCCGGTGAGGCACCGTCCACGCCATCGCTGCCAGCGACGAGCACGCAGCGCCCGGGCACCCCGTGCAGGGCTCCGGCGGCCGCGAGAGCCGCCTCCAGGTTGCGGCCGCCCCGGCCGGCACCCCGTACGGTGACGGTGGTTTCGCCAGCCGCAAGCACGGCGCGCGGCGCTGAAGCGTCCATGTGGCAGGCCAGCGCGCCGAGCGTCTCCCCCAACGCCCGCGCCTCGCCCCGATACGTGCGGGTGAGAACCGCGGCGGTGAAGCCCGCGCTGCAGGCGGTGTCGGCCGCCGCCTCCAGGGCCTCCCGGCTGCTGCCGATGAGATGGACGCGGGAACGGTTGAGGGCAGGGTCACCCGGCTTCGGGGATTCCTGGGTCTCACCGCGCGCGCCACGGTCGAGAAACTCGGCCACCCGTGGGAACTGGCCGGCCACCCCCCGGCGGGCGAGCACACGACTGGCGTCGGCGAAGGTCGTGGGATCGGCCACCGTGGGACCCGAGGCAATGGTGGCCAGGTCATCGCCGGGCACATCGGAGAGCACCAGCGTGAGCACGGGCGCCGGGCAGGCGGCGGCGAGGCGCCCGCCGGCGGCGGCCAGCAGGTGCTTGCGCACCGCATTCAGCTCGTGGATCGGCGCCCCCGCGCCGAGCAGGGCTCGCGTCACCTCCACCACCTCCTGGCGGGTCACGCCGGGCAGCGGCCGGGCCAGCAGCGCCGACGCGCCGCCCGAGAGCAGCACGACAACGCCGTCGTCAGGATCGAGGCCGGCGAGGAGACGCAGAAGCTCTCCGGCGGCGTGCTCGCCTGCCTCGTCAGGAACCGGGTGGGCGCCGCGGCAGAGAAACGGCTCGACCTCGGGCGGCGCCGGGACGCCATGGGGGGCGAGAGCGAAGAGGCGGTCCGGGCGGCGGCGGCAGCGCGCCAGAAACGCCGCCGCCAGCCCCGGGGCCGCCTTCCCGAGCGCCACCAGGACCAGCTGGCGTCGCGGTGCCAGGGTCGAATCGTGAACGGCGACGCCGTCTGCCAGGAACGCCACCCGGCGCATGAGCGCCGGCGGTCGCACCGCATCCACCGCCGCCGCGAACATGGCGCGCGCCACCTCGGCGAGTGGGGTCACGTCGCCTCAGCCTCACCCAGACACAGAAATCGTCTCATCTCCGCCTCCAGGCGCTGGCGCACCTCAGGGTCCACGAGGTTGAGCCGGTACTCGTTGATGATCATGACCTGGGTGGCGAGCCAGGCCTTCCAGCAATCCGGGCAGGTATGCGCGTGCACCTCCCGGCCCACCGCGGTGGGCAGCGGCGGGGACGCCAGCCCCTCGCCAGTGGCGCCGCATCGAGCACAGGTGATGGTCATGGGGCCTCCCGCTCGAGCCGGTACACGTAGAATAGCGCACGGTCCGCATCGAGTCCGGGAGGTGCAACCTGACCGCCGACACCCATGATTCCCCGCAGGCGCTGCTGCTCGACGTGGGTGGCACGCTGATCGAGGCGCGCCCCTCTGCGCCCGAGGTGTACGCGCGGGTGCTGGCGCGCTGGGGCCCGACGGTGGAGGCGGAGAAGGTAGCGCCGGTCTTCCGGGCGGTGTGGGCGGAGCTGACGGAGTTGCACCCGCCTGGGCTCGATCGCTACCAGCACCTCAAAGGGGGAGAGCAGGAGTGGTGGGGAGGATTCCTCCGGCGGGTGCTGGCGCGGCTTGGCCACCCCGCACCGTGGCGGCCGGTGCTCGCCGAGCTGTACCAGGCGTTCTCCGAGCCGTCGCTGTGGTTCGTGTTTCCTGAGGTGCGCCGGGTGCTCGACGGCTTGCACGCACGCGGCGTGCCCATGGCGGTGGTCTCGAACTGGGATTCTCGTCTGCCCGAATTGCTGGACCGGTTGCAGCTTACACCCTACTTCGCGAGCGTCCACGTGTCCGCTCTGGAAGGCGTGGAAAAGCCGGCGGCGGAGATCTTCCTGCGCGCCGCGGCTCGCCTGGGGGTGGCCCCGGGTGCCTGCCTGCACGCCGGTGACTCTCCCTTGGACGACTACCGCGGTGCCGAGTCGGCCGGCATGCGCGCCGTGCTGGTGGATCGCTTCGCCATGTTCGAAAACGGCTACACGAGGGTGAGGGACCTTGAGGGGCTCGATGACTACTTCCGCTGAGGATTCGTTCTTTGCGGTGATCATGGCCGGAGGGTCGGGAACCCGCTTCTGGCCGCTGTCGCGCCGGCACCGCCCCAAGCAACTGCTGCCATTCGCGTCGGGCACCTCGCTATTGCGCGCCGCAGTGGACAGGGTGATGCCGCTGGTCGGGCCGGAGCGCGTCTGGGTGGTGACGGCCGCCGAGATGGCGGCAGCGATCCGTGCCGAGCTGGCGGACCTGCCCGGGGAGCACGTGCTGGTGGAGCCGCAAGGCCGGGACACGGCGGCCTGCGTGGGGTGGGCGGCGTGGCGGCTGGCGGAGGTGCAGGCCGGCGCGGTGCTGGCGATGCTGCCGGCGGACCACCTGGTGGATGGGGAGGCGCTGCGCTGCGCGCTTCGCTTGGGCGCCCAGGCGGCGCGGGAACTGGGCGGGCTCATCACCCTGGGGGTGCAGCCGCGAAGCGCCGAAACCGGGTTCGGGTACCTGGAGCTGGGCGAGGAAGTGCGGTTATCTGGAGGTGGTCGGGTACGGCGGGTGGTGCGCTTCGTTGAGAAGCCCCCCCTCGCCGCCGCCGAGGCGATGCTGGCCCACGGTGGCTACGTTTGGAACGCCGGCATGTTCGTCTGGACGGCCGCCGCGATTCGCGACGCCATCAGCACCCATCTGCCCCAACTCGCCCGCCGTCTGGACGAGCTGATGCACGAGGCCAAAGTGTGCGGTGAG
Organism: Acidobacteriota bacterium; assembly: GCA_037444085.1. Classification (GTDB taxonomy): domain Bacteria; phylum Acidobacteriota; class Thermoanaerobaculia; order Thermoanaerobaculales; family Thermoanaerobaculaceae; genus CALEVZ01. The sequence continues at coordinate 12,469 of JBBINC010000061.1, forward strand.
GAGGCCGCCCTTGCCCGCCTTTACCCCCTTTTGCCGCGCGTTTCCATCGACTTCGGGGTGATGGAGAAGGCGTCCGAGGTATGGGCGGTGCCAGTGGACTTCTCCTGGTCGGACGTGGGTTCCTGGGAGGGGCTGGCCGAGGTCATGGGTGGGTCGGAGGGCGTGCGCGTGGGCGATGTTCTGGGGATCGACAGCGACGGAGCGGTACTGGTGTCGGAGGGACCCTTCGTGGCGGCACTGGGGGTTCCCGGCGTGGTGGTGGTGGCCACCCGGGACGCGGTGCTCGTCCTACCCCGGGCCGCGTCGCAGCGGGTCAAGGAGATCGTCGAGGAGTTGCGGCGGCGGGGTCGTGACGCGCTGCTGTAGGCGCGCGGCCTTCAGTGATCAGCAGTCGTAGATGAACCAGTAGTAGTCCTCGCTGTTGGCGAGATCGATGGTGCGCCGCTCGACCAGGTTGCCGTGCTCGTCCAGCGCCTCGATCACGTGCCGTCCCGGGCCGATGTCGTCCAGGGTACGGTCAAAGCCGCCGCGCACCACGAACGCCTCGCGGCCATCCACAAAGATCGTCACATTGCAGACGCTCTCGTTCATGATGACGAGATCGGATTCGGCGTCGAAAAGATCCTCGTTGCAGCCCGACAGCACCGCGACGGCGAGGACAAGGCCGAGCAGGGGGAAGCACCGCATGACTGGCGGGAGTATACCCACCCCCTCGCCGCCTGGCAACCCGCCGGGCGGGGCGGGCCCAGACTCTAAGGTTTGCGCTGTGGTGGTCGTCGTGGTACAAAGGTACTTGCGCTGGGACGGCGCATCCGGAGGCGTCATGAGACGGATTGCTGCGATGGCGGTCGCGGTCGGCCTACTGGCCTCCGCCGGGTGCGCGCGCAAGCTCCTGGTTGGCGTGGTGCTCCCGGAGACGGGCGAAAACGCGGCGTATGGGGCCCCCATCAAGAGCGGCGTGAAGCTCGCCTTCGACGAGGCGCGGGACAACGGTGTCTTGCCCGAGGGTTTGCAGGTCATCTACCGCGATTCTGGCTCGGACGTCGCCAGAGCCGCCAGCGAGGCGGAGGCGCTTTTCGACCAGGGAGCGCTGCTGGTCATCGGCGGCGCCACCACGCAGGAGGCCCGCGCCATGATCCCGGTCGCCGATCAGCGGGAGCGGGTGCTGCTGTCACCCTCGGCCTCGGCGCCCGACCTGGCGCGGCGCAGCCTGTTCTTCTTCCGCGTCTATCCGTCGGACGACCTGGAGGGCGTGAAGGCGGCGGATCTCCTCTACCAGGCTCCCCGCAACGTGCGGCGAGTCCTCATTCTGCAGGAGGACAACGCCTACACGCGAGGGTTGCTGCCGGTCTTCATGGGTGCGTTCAGAAGCCACGGCGGCGAGATCGTCGACTCGGTCACCATCGGCCCGGCAGGGTGGGAGCGAAGCCTGCGAGCCTTGCTGGAGAGCCGGAAGCCGGACGGCGTGTACGTGTGCGGGTACGGCGACGCCATCATCGAGGCGCTGAAGGTGCTGCGCGGGGCGGAGTACGCGGGGGTGGTGGGCACGACCTCGGCGATCAATACCATGACGTTTCTACAGCGCGCCGGGCGACTGGCCGAGGGTGTGTTCTTCCCTCTCGCCAGTTTCGACACCGCGTCCGAGAAGGATCCGGTGAGGACCTTCGTCAAGCGCTACTACGACGTCTACAAGCTCATGCCCGACATCTATGCGGCGCACGGGTACGATGCCGGGCTGGCGGCGATGGGAGCGCTCAGGCAGTTGCGCACCCGGTCGGGCGGTGAGATTGTTCTCCGGCTCAAGGGCCTGGCGGAGACCATGGGGGTCACTGGCCCGCTTGCCTTCGACGACTACGGCAACATCAAGCACTATCTGCGCACCCACTGGATCCGGGAGGGCAAGGTCGAGGACTACGAACGCTACCTGGAGCGCGAGAAGGACCGTATCCGCGCCGAATTCGAGCGCGCCCTGATGCGCGGGAGGACACCGTAGCCAGCACCGCCGCCGGGCACACTCGTGTCGTCTCATCGTTGTATCGCCAGCGCCACCTGGTTGCCGTGCTGGTGGCGAGAGAGCTGAAGGCTCGCTATCGCGGCACGCTGTTCGGCTACTTCTGGTCGCTGCTCAACCCGATGCTGCTTCTCCTTGTTTACACGGTGGTGTTCACCGTGGTCATCCCGGCGCGTGTGTCGGCCACCGTCCCGTATCCCCTCTTCCTGTTCGCCGGGCTGCTGCCGTGGCTCTTTCTGTCCGGCGCGCTGCTGGACTCGACCATCACCCTGATCGATAACGGCCCGCTGCTCAAGAAGGTAGTGTGCCCGCCGGAGGTGTTCCCGGCGGTGGTGGTGTTCTCCCACCTGGCGCACCACCTGTTGGCGCTGCCCGTCTTGCTGGTTGCGGCGGTGGCGGCCACCGTCACCGGACATGGGGCGGTGTCGTGGACGGTGGTGCTGCTGCCCGTGGTGCTCCTGCCCTGGCTGGTGGCGGTGGGGGGTGTGGCGCTGGCGGTGGCGGCGCTGGCGGTGCACTTCCGCGACCTCAAGGACCTGCTGCACAACCTGCTCAACCTGATGTTCTTCACCACCCCAATCATCTACACCGTCGATCTGGTGCCGGAGGGGGTGTTGCGCCGGCTGATTCTCCTCAATCCGGTCACGCCGCTGGTCTCGTTGTACCGCGACACCGTCCTGCTGGGCACCCTGCCGCCGCCTTCGGTGTGGGGATGGTCGGTGCTGGTGGCGGCGGTGTGCTGGCTGGCCGGGGTGGGGATCTTCGCCCGGCTGCGCGAGACGTTGGTGGAGGCGGTATGAGTGCCTCGCCGGCGGTGGTGCTCCGCGGGGTGAGCAAGCGCTACCCGTCGGGGACGCGACGCGGCAGGTTGCAGTCGCTGAAAGGGGCGCTGCTGCACGGCGCACTGTGGCGCAGGCAGCAGGAGCAGAGCGGCTTTCTCGCCCTCTCCGAGGTGGACCTGACCGTCCGGCCGGGTGAGACGGTGGCGGTGATCGGCCCCAACGGGTCGGGCAAGTCGACCTTGCTCAAGCTGGTGGCGGGGATTCTCAAACCCACCGCGGGGACGGTGGACGTGCGCGGGCGGGTGACGGCGCTCATCGAGCTGGGGGCCGGCTTTCACCCCGAGATCTCGGGCCGGGAAAACGCCATCATCAACGGCATGATGCTTGGCCTTTCGCGGCGCGAGATCCTCGGCAAGTTGGACGACATCATCGCCTTCGCCGGGCTCGGCGAGTTCATCGACGAGCCGGTCAAGACCTACTCGTCGGGGATGTACGTGCGTCTCGGGTTCGCGGTGGCCACCTCGGTGGGGCCCGATGTGCTGCTGGTGGACGAGATCCTCGCCGTGGGCGACCAGGCGTTCGCGCACCGCTGTCTGGACCGCATTGCGCGCATGCAACGGGCCGGTACCGCGGTGCTGCTGGTCAGCCACGATCTCTCGCTGGTGGAAGCCCTGGCGCACCGGGTGGCGTATCTGCAGGAGGGGCAGGTGACGCTGGAGGGCACGGCCGGCGCGGTGGTGGCGCGGTACCGCTCCGACGTGGCCTCGGACGAGGCGGAGGTGGCGCGGCCGGAGGCGGCGGGCAGGCGCTGGGGCAACCGCTGGGTGACCCTCGAAGCGGTGGATCTGCTGGACGGCGAGGGCAGGCCGGTGGGATCGATTCCGTGGGGCGAGCCGGCGGCGCTGCGTCTTGCCTACCGCGTCCAGGAGGCGCAGCAGGATTTCGTCTTCGGCGTGGCCATCCAGCGCGAGGACGGGCAGCACGTGTTCGGCACCAACACCGAGCTGGACGGCTGGGTGCCTGTCCGCCTGGAGAGTGACGGCGAGGTGCGCATCGAGTTCCCGTCGCTGCAGCTCGCTCCGGGCCGCTACCTGGTGGACGCGGCGGTGCACCGGGCCGGCGGCATGGCCTTCGACTACGCCTGCGAGGTGGCCAGCTTCCTGGTTACCGCACCGGTGGGTTGGCCGGGTAGCTACGCTCCTCGCCACCGCTGGGTGCCGCGCGGCCCGGCGATGCGCGCCCCGGGCGAGTGAACAGCAGCGCCAGCAGCACCAGGAGGGGGCCGGCCAGACCCAGGCGGTAGGGCGACAGATCGATCGCCAGGCGAACGCGGTGGTTTCCGGCAGGCACCCACACCCCCATCATCGCTCCGTTGACGGTGACGATGGGCGCCCGCCGCCCATCGATGTCGGCCAACCAGCAGCGCAGGTGGCTCTGCTGGACGATCAGCAGCGCCCCCTCCGGCGCCTGCACGTCGAAGGTGCGCCGGTGGGGTGGCCCGGGCATTTCCGCCAGACTCGCTGCCGGCAGTTCCTCCGCGCCGCCGTCACCCTCGATCACCGCATCCCGGCCTGGGCGAAACTCCGGCGAGCCGAGGGTCACGGCGGCCGCCAGCGCGCCCCGGGCGGGGTGGAGTCGGCGCGCCAGGTAGGCGTCGGGCGCCGCTGGGAGTCGCCAGCGCCACACCCCCGCGATGTGCTCGCCGGTGGCGCCGTCCAGTTTCTCGGTGGTGATGGCCACCTCGGCGCCCAGCGCCGCGGCGACGCGCACGCGCTGTTCCAGTGGCAGGGTGGCCGTCGCGGCGGCCAGGAGTTCGTGTCGGGCCGACTCGAGACCGTCCGGGCCGCGTTCCAGCACCGTCCCCAAAACCCAGCGGTTGGGGTAGTTGGGCAGCAGCACGGCGCGCATCGCCCGGTAGCGCGCCAGCGGGCCGTCCCCGCTATCGGCCGAGGCGGCAGCCGGCGCAAAGGCGGCGATGCGGGTGCCGGCGGGCAGGTCCCGGGCGAGCTCCGGCGGTGGCGCCCAGAGGTCGACCGGCTCGCTTGCGAGCAGACCCCAGGTGGCGGCGACGCCCCCGGCGG
>JBBINC010000062.1:0-17317 GCA_037444085.1 Acidobacteriota bacterium
GGTTTCGCGGCGGAGGCGCGGGCGTGGGGCCGGCGAAACCCCCCGAAAGGAAGACACGGGCACGGTCACCGACACGGTCACGGACAGGCACGAGCCGCCCTGCCATTACGCGGGAGCAGGGTGCGTGGGTGGTTGGGGGTGCTGGAGGTGAGCGACGAGCGCCGTCGGGCTTTGCCCGCGGCGCGAGGGGGGGCACGGGGGGTTTCGCGGCGGGGGCGCGGGCGTGGGGCCGGCGAAACCCCCGAAAGAAGGAAGACACGGACACGGACAACGGTTCCGGACGCGACCACGACACCGGCGGGTTCGGTGACCACCGCGAGGTTGGGGGTTGACAGGGAGGCAGGGGCCGCAGGCAGGAACCCGGGGGGCCGCCGGCCCCCCGCAGGTCTGATGGTGGAGGCGGGGGGAATCGAACCCCCGTCCGGAAGACTTGAGCCGTCGGTGTCTCCGTGCGCAGCCTGGGAGCCGTTCTCGCCGCGCCGGCCCCTAGCCCAGGCGCCAGGCCGTCGCGACCAGCCCTTCAGATCTCGACCGGCACGTCCGGGCTCCGTGCCGTTCCAGCCTGCTTTGCGGCGTCGCGGTCAGGCCCGCAGGCGAGGGCCAGCGATCGCGACGTGACTGCGGCTAGGCAGCCAGTGCCAGCTCAGTGTTGGCAGGTGTGTTTTCCGCCTGTTTTACGTGGCGGCGGACCACAGCACGCTGCCGGCGGCTCAACCGTCCCCGTCGAACCCGGTACGCCCCCAGGCTCAGGAACCATTTCATTATACGCCGTTCGGCCGGGAGCGGCAATGTCAATCCTGGGTCCCCTGTTGGAGTATGGAGCAAGTGTATCGTCATATCGGGTAGCGGAAACCTACAGGCGTCCCTTGACGATTGGGAGCGGCGCCGGTACCGTGTGCGACATGGCGGAGCTGGAGCCCATCGGCGTCGTTGTCACTTCGGTCGGGACGGAACAACAGGCGGTGGAGATCTCTGAGGAGCTGGTGACACGGAGGCTGGCGACGTGCATCAACATCCTTCCTTGCCTGCGGTCGATCTACCGCTGGAAGGGCAAGGTGTGCGAGGACTCGGAGTTCCTGTTGATCATCAAGACCCGCCGGGCGCTGTTCGCCAGGGTGAGCGAAGCGATCCGCGCCATTCACTCGTACGAACTCCCCGAGATCCTCGAGTTCGGCGTCGACAACGCCGAGGCAAACTTCCACCGTTGGGTGGTGGAGATGGCCACCGGGGTCATGGAGCGAGAAGGGGAGAGCGACGCCGAACACCACCCGGTGTTCGACTGACCGGGGGACTTGCCGCCCGCTTCGCCGGACACTGATAGACTGACAGCGGAAGGCGGAACGCCTTCCGAGAGGGGGTCGAGACATGAGGCGCGCGCGTTTCCTCCCGGCGGTCCTGCTGCTTCTCCCGTCGTTGCTCCTGGCGCAGGCACAGGGGCGCGTGAAGGGGGTTGTGAAGAACTCGAAGGGTACCCCCATCACCACCGCCAGCGTGGTCATCACCTGCCCGGACATTTCGAACTATCGCAAGGAAATAAAGGTAGACGACAAGGGCATTTTTGCCACCCTGATCGTCGACGCCACCAAGAACTATCTCTTTCGCATCGAGGCGCCCGGCTTCCAGACCGTTGACCAGCTCCACAAGCCGTTGATCGGCGGCCAAACCCTGAATCTGGAGTTCGTCCTGCAGACCTTTGAGGAGCTGCAAAAGCAGGCAGAGGGGGAACTGCTGGAGAGTCCCGGGATCAAGGAACTCCGGGAGGGCAACGACCTCATCCGGGCGGGCAAGGTCGCCGAGGGTCGCGCCAAGCTCCGGGAAGCCCTCGATATCAAGCCCGACCTGTACCTGGGCTGGGCGGAGCTGGCCAGCCTCGATGCCAGGGACGGCAAGCATGCCGACGCGCTGGCCAACGCCAAGAAGTGCCTGGAGCACGAGGCCAACTTCCCGGCCTGCCTGGCCGTCGCCGCGAACGCCTCTCTCGAGCTGGGCGATACCAAGGCCCACGAATCCTACATGGCCGCCTACAAGCTCGCCAATCCGAGCGACCCGGCGCTGCTCTTCAATGAGGCGGTAGAGCACCTGAACAAGGGAGACGACGCGGCCGCCAAGCCACTCCTGGAGGAGGCATTGGCGGAGAATGCCGATTTCGGCCCGGCCCTCTTCCAGCTCGGTATGATCTATCTGCGCGAGGGGAGCAACGCCAAGGCGCGAGAACTTCTGGAGAAGCTCCTTCGCGTCGCACCCGACCATGCGGACGCCGAGACCGCGAAGGAGATGCTGAAGTACTTGTAGAGGCGGGGAGTTCGGTCGCCCCCCACCCGCGCCTCCGCCGCCTTTGCCCCCGCCCCCTCACCGCTCGCCGGAGGTAGATTCCCCCTCGCGTGTCTCGCCTCCAGCACACCCTGCCCCCTGCGCCCTCAAGCCCCCGCGTGATGGACGTCTCACCGCTCCCGTCTCGCGTCTTCCCTTTTTCTCACTCTTCATCAAACGGGGTCTGCTCCCGTACCTCGGCGACGCGGTTGCCGTCGCCTACCAGCACGACGCGGGCTCGATGGTGGGGGAGATCTTCCCGATCCACCTGACAGTAGGCCGCGACGATCACCAGGTCGCCAACGTGCGCCAGATGGGCGGCGGCGCCGTTGATGCCTACCTCGCCGCTGCCGCGGTCGCCGGCGATGCAGTAGGTGGTGAAGCGGCTACCGGTGGTGATGTTGTAGACGTCCACCTGCTCCAGGGGGAGGAGATCAGCGGCGACGAGGAGCTCGCGGTCGAGGGTGATCGAGCCGACGTAGTTCACGTCGCAGCGCGTCACCCGGGCGCGGTGGATCTTGGCGCGCAGGAAGGGGCGTAGCATCATTCCACCTCCACGGTCAGGTTATCGATCAATCGCGCCGGGCCGACCACGGCGGCAGCCGCGAGGAGGACACGGCGGCCGACGAGGGGCAGCGGTTGCAGCGTGTCGGGGTCGACGGCGGCGGCATACTGAAGCTCTGCGCGCGACTCGCTGGCGACGGTCGCGGCGATCACCTGCTCGAGGGCGGCGCCACTGCGTTCGCCGGCGCGCATCCGATCCGCGGCCGCGGCAAGGGCGCGCGACAGCACGGCGGCGGCACGGCGCTGCCCGGGGTCGAGGTAGGCGTTGCGGGAGGACATGGCCAGGCCGTCGGCTTCCCGCACGGTGGGGGCGACATCGATGCGGACCGGGATGCACAGGTCTTCGACCATGCGGCGGATGACCAACGCCTGCTGGTAGTCCTTGGCGCCGAACAGCGCGACTTCGGGCTGCACGATGTTCAGCAGCTTGGCGACGACCAGCAGCACGCCCTGAAAGTGCCCGGGACGATGAGTGCCGCACAGGCCGGCGGTGAGCGCCGGGGCGTCCAGCGTGACGGCGGCCGGGCGCGGGTAGATTTCCTTCACGTCGGGAGCAAGGAGGAGAGTCACGCCTCGCCCGGCGAGCATGCGCGCATCTCGTTCCTCGTCGCGTGGGTAGCGGGAGAGGTCCTCCCCGGCGGTGAATTGCGTCGGGTTGACGAAGATCGATGCCCACACTTCGTCCGCGAGCGACCTGGCGCGGTCGACGAGGGCGAGATGGCCCTCGTGCAACGCTCCCATGGTTGGCACGAACGCCACCCTCTGGCCCCTGCGCCACAGCTCCTGGCGGCGCGCCCTCACGGCGGCGATGGTTCGCACGAGCAGCATCGTCACACCTCCTCGCGGTGCTGCGCCAGGGCCTCCGCCAGGCCTGCGGGGGATGGGTAGCACTCCGCCGCCGCCGGGTAGCCACCGCTGCGCACGTCCCCGGCGAAGGCCGCCACCGCGTCGCGAATGCGCTCGCCGAGGACCTCGTAACGGCGCACGAAACGAGGTGCCGGGTCGTCGGAGAGTCCGAGCAGGTCGGCGAGCACCAGCACCTGCCCATCGCAGTGTGGGCCGGCGCCAATTCCGATGGTGGGAATGGCGAGCCGCGCGGTGGCGATCCGTCCAACTTCCGCCGGCACCGCCTCTAGCACCAGCAGGAACGCACCGGCACGCTCCAGCTCCCGGGCCTCGTGCAGCAGCGCCAGTGCCGACTCCACGTCTCGCGCTTGCACGCGATACCCGCCCAGGCGGTGCAGCGACTGGGGCGTGAGGCCCAGATGAGCCACCACCGGAATTCCAGCCGCCGCAATTGCCTCTACCTCGCGAGGGCGATACCCCTCAAGCTTGACCGCCTGGGCGCCCCCCTCGGCCACCAGGCGGCAGGCGTTTCGCACCGCGTCCTCCACGCAGGCGTGGTAGGACCCGAACGGCATGTCGGCGACGACCAGCCCCCGGGCCACGCCGGCGACGACAGCGCGGGTGTGATGGACCATTTCGGACACCGTCACGGAGAGAGTGTCTCGCCGTCCGAGAACCGCCATGGCGAGGGAGTCGCCGACCAGGATGAGGTCGACCCCGGCGCGGTCGCACCAGCGCGCCGACGGTTCGTCGGCAGCGGTCACCATGACCAGCCGTCGGCTGCCCTTACAGCCGGTGATCTCGGGTACCGTCAGCTGGCCGGGCGGTGCCGGCGTGCCGTGACTCGGTGACGAGGACGTGCCCGGCGGTGCGGGCGGGGACAGGTTTGTGGTCTTGTCATCCATCGGCCCCTCCGGACCGACGGATCCGAGCGCCGGAAGTCGGCGTGGCCGGCTGCGCCATCGCCGCTTCCCTGGCAAGGGTCAACTCGCGGGCTTGGCTCTGCCCGTCTCGGTCCCTCGTCCGGATCCGAGCGGTACGAAAACTCGCGTCCCCTTCCGGGTGTGCGCGATCTGTTCGAGGAGGCTTGAGAAATCCTCCTGGTTGTTGACGAAATCGATCTCGTCGGTGTTCACGGCGAGAAGCGGGGAAGAGTTCCAGCGAAAGAAATGGGCGCTGTAGGCCGCCTTCAAGCGGCGTAGATAGTCGGGATCCATGCTGCGCTCGAACTCGCGGTCTCGCAGCCGGATGCGCTTCATGCAGGTGTCCACCGAACCCTCGAGGTAAATGACCAGATCGGGGTGCGGCAGGTTCGGCACGAGGAGGCTGTAGAGGCGGTCGTACAGCCTGAACTCTTCGTCGGTAAGGTTGAGCCTGGCGAAGATGCGGTCCTTCGGCATCGAGTAATCGGCCACCACCAGGCGGGAGAACAGATCCATCTGGGCGATCTCCAGATGCTGCTGGTGGCGCGAGAGGAGGAAGAAGATCTGCACCTGGAAGGCGGCGCCGCCGCGGCCCCGGTAGAAATCGGAGAGAAAGGGATTGGTCACATCCTCGAGGACCTTTACCCCCTCGTAGTGGCGGGCGAGACGCTCGACCAGCGAGGTCTTGCCCACACCGATGGGGCCCTCCACCGCAACGTGCCGGAAGGGAAGAGCAGGCGCTCGCATGAGAATGCCATGATAGCAAGCGAGCGGGAACGGCGGCCGTGTCAGTCCCCCTCGCTCAGTGCCAGGACCATTTCCAAGCGTGCCACCCCATCCTCCTGGAAGGCGCGCCGCGCGCGGAAGCCGAAGCGGCGATACAGGCGCACCGCCGGCTCGTTGTCCTTATCCACCTCCAGCGCCACCAGCCGGGCGCCGGCGTCGCGGGACAGGCGGACGCACTCGGCCAAGAGGCACGCGCCGACGCCGCGCCGGCGCCAATCCGGGGCCACCGCCAGCGAGGCCACCGAGGCGAGGGGCCGGTGGCGCAGGAGGACCGCCGCCGCCGCCAGCTCGCCGCCGGGCGTCTCGGCCACCAGGGTGCGCCAGGCGGGATGGAGGACCACTTCGCTCCACGCCTCCCGCGGCCACTTACGGGAGGCGAAACAGATGTCATCCAGCTCCTCAAGCCGGTCAACGTCCTCCACCGACGCCGCCCGCGTCGTGATGTGGGTGGAAGTCGCGCGAGCACCTGTCAACATTTCTTGTCACCCCCCACGAACACCGCTGGGGACGCCCCAAGAGCCAGTTCCCAGGGTAGACGAGCTTACCACCCGGCAATCTTCGACGCCCTCAGCAACACTCATGGAAATCGTTTTTCATGAATTAGTTGCCTGTCTCTCGCGGAGTTGGCACGAGCTTCGCTCTGCACGGCGGGCGTAGGTGGTCGGCGGAAGAGAGAGGGCCCTCGACGACGAGCGACGCACCTTCAAGAGATCGAAAGGTGAGGATAAGGAGATGAGAGCGATGACACGAACCATCATGACCCTGGCACTGGCGGCGATGTTGGCGGGACAGGCGTTCGCGGCTCCGGCCGCGACCGGCGCCGCCGGCAAGGTGAACGTCAACACGGCCTCGGTGGAGCAGTTGCAGCTCCTGCCGCGGGTCGGCCCGGCGCTGGCGCAGCGCATCGTCGAGTTCCGCAGCGCCAACGGCGCCTTCAAGGCGCCCGAGGAGCTCATCGCGGTGCGCGGCATCGGCGAGAAGTCGTTCGCCAACCTCAAGTCCTACGTGGCGGTGGAGGGCGATACCACCCTCAAGGAGAAGGTCCGCCTGCCCCGTCAGACCCAGGAGAAGCCCCAGAAGTAGAAAGACAACCAGAGATGGCGTGGACGGGAAAACCGGGGGGCGGTCGTGGGGCCGCCCCCCGGTCACTGTCCGGGGAGGTGATGAATGGGCACGGAGCGGGGTGTGTCGGCGCTGGATATGCTTGTGACGGTGGCCATTCTGGGCATCGTGCTGGCCATGGTGATACCCAACTTCCGCACGGTGCGCCGCCAGGGAGACATGGAGCGTCTCGCTCGCCAGGTGAGGCGGGCGGTGCTGGACTGTCGCATCCAGGCGATCACCGGCGGTCGCAACGTCGGGCTGGTCTTCGCGCAGCGGCGAGGAGGCTGGTACTACACCATGGTCGAGGACTGGGACGGGGACGGCGTGTCGCGCCGCGACGTGGAGACGGGTGCGGACCGGCCGTTGAGCTCCAAGGTGTGGCTCGAGTTTCTCTGTTCAGACGCCGGAGTGGGCGTGCCGGCGGGGTGGCGAGTGCCCGACCCCTCGGGTTCGGGGTGGCTGCCGGGCGGCGACGGCCTGCGCATCGGCCGCGCCCAGATCGTCAGCTTCGCCGCCACCGGCGGGGCGACGCCGTCGACGATCTACTTCAACGATGCGACCACCCGTATGGTGGCGGTGCGCATCCACGGAGGCATGGGCCGCATCCGCGTGCTGGAGTGGCGTCACGGCTGGGAGCAGTGGAGGGAGATGCCGCTGTGAGAACCTCAAAGCAGTGGTACGCGGCTGCCGGGGAGGACGAGCAGGTCGCTCAGGCGCAGGCCGGCGGCGACCTCCACCTCCCCGGCAACGACGCATCGTTCCAGGCGTACCCCGGCGGCGACCCGGGCGCCGCCGGTGAGCACCGAGTCGAGCACCACGGTGCCAGCGCCCAGGACGCAATCGGCGCCGGCCGCGCTGCGATGGAGCCGGGCGTTGGGGGCCATCCGAGAACCAGGGTGCCGCCAGCCAATCTCGCTCAGGAGCCCGACCACCAGCTCGCGATAGCCCCCGGGGGTGCCCGCCTCTTGCCATGCGCCGCGCAGCGGTGCGCCGAGAAGCGCCCGGCGCCGGATCAGCGCCCGCCAGACGCTTGCCATGTCGGCCGGTGGCGGCGGCAGGCTGGCGAGCACCTCGTCGCCGAGGAGTTGAAAGCCGGTGAAGAGATGGGGGGTGCCGACGGTGGTCCCCCCCGGGGGCACGATACGGCGCACTGCGTTGTCGTCTCCCAGCTCCACGGCGCTCCACCGCGCGGGATTCGGATGAGGCAGCAGCCCCAGCACCGCCCGGTCGGGTCGGGCAAGCCGGAGAAGCGGCGAAAGGTCGAGCGACCCCCAGACATCGGCGTTGGCCACCAGCAACGGACCGGCGGCGAAGAACTTTCTCGCCGCAGCGATTCCCCCCGCACTACCCAGCAGCGCGGGCTCGTGAGAGAAGATCGGTGCCAGCCTGCCGGCGGCGGAGGCGCGGGCCGCGGCGGCCACCGCGTGCGGGTGGCGGTGCAGGTTGACGACGACGGTCGTGCACCCGGCTGCCACCAGGTGGTCGAACGCCGAAGCGAGCAGGGGTTTGCCGAGCACGTCCAGGGCCGGCTTGGGGATGAGCGAGGAAAGGGGCTCCATGCGCTCGCCCCGCCCGGCCGCGAGCAACATGCCGTTCACGTCGGGAAGACCATGTCAGCTGGGGCGTCCGGGTGCCGCGCGCGCCACGCCACCCAGAGCTCCGAATACGAACCCGCGAGGGCGTGCGCAGGATCCAGGTGCAGCGACTCGGCAAGCGGATGTAAGGCCGCCGCGGGTCCCTCCAGCTCGACGAAGGGACCCATGGGGGTCTCGTCCAGGACCACCTCGACGTCGCCGAGTTGCCACGCTTCGCGCCACTTCTGGTAGCGCCGGGTGACGGTCAAGCCCAACTGGGCGAAGATGTCCAGCAGTGCCTGCGGGTCGCTGATTCGACACTGCGTCTCGGCGCGGCGCTTGACTCCCCCTTCGTAGGTGGCACGGCCCTTGAACGTCACCAGGCTCTCCTCACCCCAGCGGCGCAGCCGCAGTAGCCTGCCGCCGCCGAAGATGCTCCCGGCGGCATCGTCCACGATCCAGTTCTCCTCGAAGGCGCGCGGGTGGAGGAGCACGGCGCCCCGAGCCTTCAGGCGCGCCCGCACGGGGACGAGGGATGACACCCGCAGTTTGATCTCCTCTTCCACGACGCCAGTATAGGGGACGGGCGCCGATTCACCCGGCGCCGATGTGCTGCGACCCGGCTACCTCACCGCGCGGCGTGGCGGGCGGGTGGGGCGAAGGACGTGCACCACCAGGCGTGACGCCGCCTCGCCGCCGAAGTGCAGGGTCTGCGTCGCCGCCTGCCGGGCGGTGCCGGAGGCGAGATCGTCGAAGAAGTTGCGGTGGGCGTCGAACGCCGGCGCCTGGGCCGATGAGATCAGTACCCCCAGGCGGTGCCCCGGGGCAAGTTCATAGGCGGTGGACCAGAGATCGATGTCCAGCCTGGCGGTGGCGCCGGCCGCCAGCGGCACCTCGTGCTCGTATCCGTTGCGGAATCGCGCGCGGGACAGGCCGTGCGCCACGGTGATGGCCCGTCCGTCGGGCGTCAGGTCGAGCAGTTGCGCACCCATGTCGGTGTCCTCGGCGGTGGACGAGAACTCCAGCTCGACACCAACCGGGCCGGCGATTGCCAGCGTCTGGACAAGGGGGTCGGTGGCGAAGAGTAGCACGTCGGCCCGCGTGGCCACTCCTGCGGCATCCAGCGGCACGTGGCCCAGGGTCAGCCCCCACAGCTCCGCCGGCACCGGGTCGGCGAGGGGCGTGGGATCGCCGGGGTCGTAGCGGTAGGTCGCCGTACCGGCCAGGGGGCGCTGATCCTCCAGCCGCCCTCCGGGCGAGAGGAAGAACGACGTCTCGAGGGTGTCCTCGGGCGGCCACGAGGCCGCCTGGCGCCACTCATTGCGTCCCATGAGGTAGTACTCGACCGGCGCACCCGGGCGCTGGCCGCTCCCCTTGAGGTGGATCTCCATCCAGGTGAGCATGAGAGAGAGAAGGTCCCGCGAGGCGTGGATGGGAAACGAAAGCTCCCCCCACGAGGGAAGGTACTCCAACGTGTGCATCCACGGCCCGATGACGAGCTTCTGCCCCTTCCTCACAGCCTCCTGGGGGTGCCGGGAGAGCGCCTGGAAGGTGCGGATGCACCCGGGCTGATCGCGGTCGAACCAGCCTGTGACGTGCAGTGCGGGGACGGTCATGTTGATCCAGCCGCCCTCGTAGGAGCGCTCGCGCCAGAATTCGTTCAGACGCCAGTTGGCGAGCCAGTCGTCCAGCCACGGCACCGGCGTACCGGCGAGTTCGTCCCAGCGATCGAGGGGGTAGGACGCAACGATCGCCGGCCAGTCGGTGGCGGGGTCGAGGTCCTGCATGGTGCGGCCGCGGTTGGAGATCGCCCAGAACAGCGTCGAGCTGAAGTACGCGCCGTTGTCGAAGGGGATGTTCTCGAACGGGTCCGGCGGCGCCACCAGGAGGGTCATGGCGGCCAGGTTCGGCACCCCCCTGGAGGCCGCCAGGAGCTGCACCCAGGCGTCGTACGAGCCGCCCTGGGTGCCCACCTTGCCGTTGCTCCACGACTGCCGCGTGACCCAGGCGATGACATCCTGGCCGTCCTCGCCCTCGTGCAGGAGAGGCTCCCAGGTACCCCCCGAAGCGTATCGCCCGCGCACATCCACAGTCAGGTACGCCAGGCCCCGGGAGGTGAGGAGCAGGCTCCACCCGGCGTAGGAGGCGCGGTTGTAGGGGGTGCGCAGCACGACCGCCGGGAACGGCCCTGCCCCGGCAGGTCTCCACAGGGTGCCGGCCAGCGCCACGCCGTCGCGCATCGGGATGCTCACCGTCTGTGCCGCGGCCGCGGCCGCGGCGTCGCCGGCCAGCGCCATGACCGGCCCGCGCAGGGGGGGAGGAGCAGCGATCCCCGGCGTGCCGCCGGCGAGCGAGCCCAGCACTGCCAGGGCGATCGCTGCGCGCCTCACGTCCACCTGGCCGTGACCCGCGCTACCGAAAGCGCCGCGCCGAGGGCGAGGACGAAAGCCGGTACAAGTTCGTACAGGTGGGTGAGGGAAGCGAGCGAGACCAGCCACCAGGAGAGCAGCGTGGCAGCCGTCGCCACAGCCACGGCCACCAGGTTCCCCATGCCCAGCCGGCGCGTCGCGGCGGCCAGCAGCCCCAGCGCGGCCGCGGCGCCCACGACCGCCAGCGGCACCCCGAGACCGCCGCCCTCAGCAGCCCCCCGCCCGACCTTCCACGCCACGGTGACACCCGCCCCGGTCAGCATCCCGGCCAGCGCGCCGAAGCGGTTCATGCCCGTGCGACCGAGGGCCAGCAGAACCAGGGGGGCGAAACTCGCCCCCAGCGCCGACCAGGCGAACAGCACGAACCAGAACACCACCCGGGATTCGGCCAGCGCCAGGAGGATCCCCAGACCGCCTACCGCGACGACCGTGAGGCGGCCCAGGCGCAGCGAGCGGCGCTCGTCCGGGTGGCGCCCCATGACGCCTTCCACCACGTCGTACGACACCGACGACGCGGCCACCAGGAGCTGGGAGGACACCGTGGAGAGGATGGCCGAAATCACGGCGGCGAGCATGAGGCCGGCGAGGAGCGGGTGAAGCAGGCGCATGGCCACCGCCATCAGGCCTTGCTCGGGGTCGGTCAGTGCCGGTTCCATCACCCGCGCCGCCAGTCCCACGAGTCCGGCGCCATAGAACACCGCCACTCCCCAGAGCACGCCGATCAGGCGCATGCGCCGCAGCTCCTCCTCGGAGCGCGCCGCCATGTACCGGGTCACCACGTGGGGCATGCCGGGGTAGCCGAGGCCGATCCCCAGCTCCCCCACCACGAAGCCCAGCAGGGCCGAGCCCGCCATGCCCCCGGTGGCGGAGAGGAAGTCGGGATTGACCGCTCCAAGCCCCGACCACAGCGCACCGAACCCTCCCAGCTTCGCCACCGCGTAGAAAGGCAGGGCGAGCAGGGCACCGGCCATGAGCACTCCCTGGAAGAGGTCGGTCCAGGCCACCGCCCGGAAGCCTCCCAGAGCCGCCACCGCGGTGATCACCAGCGCACCGAGGAGCACGCCGAGCGCGTACGGTGACATTTCGACCCCGCCCAGCGACCCTGCGCTGAGACCAAGCGATGACTGGATCGCCTTGCCCGCCGCCGTCATCTGCGCCGCCACGTAGGTCATCATGCTGGCCACCACGATGCCCACGGCGGTAAGTCGAACGGTGTGCTGCGGGTCTCCCCAGCGCCGGCTGAGTACGTCCGCGAGGGTGAGCGAATTCTGCCCGAGCGACAGGGCGCGCAAACGGGGTGCCACCACGTAGAGATTGACCAGGTAGCCCAGCAGGCAGCCGGGGGCGTACCACAGCCCGGAGACGCCGTGGACGTAGGTCATGCCCACGGCGCCCAGGGTCACCCACCCCGACTCCGAGGAGGCGGTGGAGGAGATTCCCGCTGCCCATGCCCCCAGCGAGCGACCGGCCAGATGAAAGTCCCCTCCGCCGCGGGTGCGGCGCTGGGCGCGCCAGGCGATGAGCAGGAGTGCGGCGACGTAAAGCGCCAGCACCGCGGCGATGGTGCCGCTCATCGCCGCCTCCGCCGCAGGTGGGCCAGCATCGCCCCGGCGGACAGAAGCAGGGGGAACACCCAGAGGAGCAGGTGGGCGCCCAGGGTCAGATGTGCCTCGCCCATGACCGGCCAGGATGGTAGCAGAGCGGGTGGCGTGCGGCCGCAAAGGGGTGGTGACCGCAGCACCCAGGATGGCTAGACTGCCAGGATGCGCAGCGTGATCTTCGGCACGGCGGGGCACATCGACCACGGCAAGACGACGCTGATCGCCGCCCTGACCGGCGTGGACTGCGACCGGCTGCCGGAGGAAAGGCGGCGCGGCATCACCCTGGTGCTGGGCTTTGCCCCCTTGCCCGACGCGCCGCCGGGGCTCGCGGTGTCGTTCATCGACGTTCCCGGGCACGAGCGCCTGGTGCACACCATGATCGCCGGCGCCGGCGGCATCGATCGCGCCCTGCTGGTGGTGGCGGCCGACGAGGGGGTGATGCCCCAGACCCGGGAGCACCTGGACGTGCTCGACCTGCTGGGGGTGCGGGGCGGGGTGGTGGCGCTCACCAAGATCGACCTGGTCGACGCGGAACTGGCGGAGCTGGTGGCGGAGGAAGTGCGCGACGCGCTGGCCTCCGGCCCCCTGGCCGATGCACCCGTGGTGCCGTGCTCGGCGCTGGCAGGAGCGGGGCTGGAGGAACTGCGAGCAGCCCTGATCCAGTCCGCCGCGGCGGTGATGCGGCGCGAGGAACCGCACCGGCCGTTCCGACTGGCCGTGGACCGGGTGTTCACCATGCCCGGAGCGGGCACGGTGGTGACCGGCACCGCCCGGTGGGGCGAGGTGCGCACCGGTGACGAGCTTCGCGCCCTGCCGTCAGGACGTCGCGTGCGCGTGCGCTCGCTGCAGGTGCACGGCCAGCCGCGCCGCGAAGTGCGGGCGGGCGAGCGGGTGGCGCTGCAGCTGGCCGGGGCGGCGGTGGACGAGTTGCCGCGCGGCGAGCAACTCCTCTCTCAGGGTCCGTGGCGCGCCGCCGACCGACTGGTTGTGAGCGTGCGGCTGCTGCCCTCGTCGCCGCCACTCAACGAGGGGGACACCGTATGGCTCCACCTGCTGGCGGGACGCACTCTGGCGCGGCTGGAGCGGCTGCTGCCCGCGCCGCTGCCACCGGGGCAGCGCGGTCGGGCGCTGGTGCGCCTGCGCCGGCCGGTCTTCGCGGCGCCCGGAGACCGATTGGTGTTGCGTCGGGTTTCCCCGGCACGGACGATTGGCGGCGCGGTCGTCCTCGACCCGCACGTGGCGCCGCTGCGCCGCCGCGACGCCGGCCGCCTGGCCATCCTCCCGGATCCCAGCTCGGATCTCACCGGGGCCTTGTCGGTCTTCATCGGCTGGGCGGGACCGGGTGGGATCACTTTGCCGGCGCTGTCGGCCCGCGTCGGACTGGGCAGCGAGGGTATCGCCGCGGCACTGGGGAGGCTGGTCGAGGCGGGAAGGGCGGCCGTCGTCAAACGCAACCCGGTGACCCTTCTGGCTCCGGCCCAGTTCACGGCGGTGCGGAACGTCGCGGTGTCGCTGCTGGCCGCCGCCGGCACCCTCGGGGTGCCGCTGGCCGAGTTTGCCGCCCGCGTCGTTCCGCCCGAAGGCAGCGCGCTGCGCGAGGTATACCTGGAGGACCTCAAGGCCGCCGGGGTGATGCGAGAAGTCGCCGGACGGGCGATGACCGCCAGCCTCGCGCCGGTGGAGGACCCGCTCGCCGCGGCGCTGGAGAAACTCTACCTCGAGGCGGGGTTCGTGGCACCGTCGCCGGGGGAGGCGGCGGCGCAATTGGCAGCGGACCCGCGCGCCGTCGAGGGGATGGTGCGCTTCTTGATCGACGCCGGGCGCCTGGCCCGCATCGGTGGCAAGTGGGTGCTGCACCGGTCGGTGTTGGACGAGGTGGCGGCGGCGGTGGCCGAGTGGGAGGGCGAACTGGTGGAGGTGGGACGATTCAAGGACCGCTTTGGCCTGACCCGCAAGCTGGCCATCCCGTTGCTGGAGTGGTTGGACTCCCAGCGTGTCACGCGCCGCGAGGGCGACGCCCGGCGGGTGCTGCCGCGCCGCCGCTAATGCCTGCCCGGCGCCGGTCAGCGCTGTGGGTACGTGGAGGTGCGCGTGACTCTCAGGGCGCTGGCGCGCAGCGTACCTACCTCCACCTCCAGCGCACCCTCGACGCGCGCCCACGCCATCACCGGCGCCCCCCCGGCCTGCGCCGGGCGGAACCTCCACCCGGAGAGACTGGCCAGCAGGTAGCGGCGCAGGCCCGAGGGGCAGGAGAGGAAGACCACACGGGTGCAACGCCCCTCCGGGGAGACCTCCGCCAGCAGGCGGAACTCCTGCCGCCACGACCGCGAGGACAGGCGGGCGCGGAACGATTTCGGCACCGGGAGCTGGTCCAGCGACTCAACCGGGGTGGCGGCCAGCTGCAGGTCGCGCGGCTCCACCGGGGGATAGGGGTCCCCATCCGGGATGGGCGGCACCGACGGGTCCGGCGGTACGGCGCGCAACCCCAGCACCCTGGCGCGGTCGACGCGCCCCTCCAGGTCGATCCCCACATCCAGCCAGGTGCTGTCCTGGCCCGAGAGCGCACGCCCCGGGGTGAAGGAGGTCTCCAGCAGCGCCTGGCGCAGTTCATCGCCCAGCCCAGGCAGTGGGACCTGCAGCAGCACCGCCCGCCGCACGGCGCCTGCCGAATCCACGTACAGCGCGGCGGTGGTGCGAAACACCGACTCCAGCTTCTCGACCATCGGTGAGGCGACGAGGGTGGGAGCCATCTCCACCGGCGTCGCGAAGGGGTTGGTCGGGGGCACGGCCGGCAACTCCACCGGCGCCGGCACCGGCAGATTGACCCTGGCCTCCCACGGCTTCTGGGCGATGGCGGCGCCCGCGGCAAGGAGCAGAAGCACAGCGGCGAGAGGGGCGGGGGCGCGGCGCATGGACGTATCTTACTCTTTCGCGTCGGCCCAGGTATGCCCGAGCCCCACGTCGACCCGCAACGGCACATCCAACTTCAACGCGCCGCTCATGATCTCG
The DNA here is from genome assembly GCA_037444085.1 of Acidobacteriota bacterium. Taxonomy (GTDB): domain Bacteria; phylum Acidobacteriota; class Thermoanaerobaculia; order Thermoanaerobaculales; family Thermoanaerobaculaceae; genus CALEVZ01. Next base: position 15,147 of record JBBINC010000062.1, read on the forward strand.
CGGGTGCGGGCGGCCACCTCCTCGGCCTGCCCGAGGGGAGCCTCGAGCATCAACTCGTCGTGCACTTGCAGCAGCAACCGGGCGGCGGGCCAGTGGCGGCGCAGCTCGGCGGCCAGGCGGACCATGGCGAGCTTGATGAGGTCGGCGGCGGTGCCCTGGATGGGGGCGTTGCACGCCTGCCGCTCGGCGTTGGCCCGCACCGCCTGGCTGGCGGAGTCGAGCCCGGTGATGTACCGGTGCCGGCCCAGCAGGGTGCTGACCCTGCCGGTCCGGCGGGCGCGCTCGCGGACCTCCTCCATGTAGGCGGGCACCCGCGGGAACTGCTCGAAGTACGCATCGATGAAGCGCTGCGCCTGTCTTGCGGTGATGCCCAGCTCGCGGCCCAGCGCCTGCGCCCCCATTCCGTAGATGAGGCCGAAGTTGATCGTCTTGGCGGCGCGCCGTTGCTCGGCGAGCACCAGCTCTGGCGCGATGCCGAAAACGCGGGCGGCGGTGGCGCGGTGGATGTCCTCGCCGGCGGCGAACGCGCCGGCCAGGCCGGGGTCGCCCGACAGGTGAGCGAGCAGGCGCAGCTCGATCTGGGAGTAGTCGGCGGCGATGAGGCAATGGCCCGGGGCAGCGATGAAGGCGCGCCGCACTTCCCGCCCCAGCTCGGTGCGCACCGGGATGTTCTGCAGGTTGGGGTCGGAGGAGGAGAGGCGCCCGGTGGCGGTAACCGCCTGGTTGAAGCGCGTGTGCACCCGCCCCCCGGCGTCCGCCTGGCGCGGCAGGGCGTCGACGTACGTGGACTTCAGCTTGGCCTGCTCTCGGTACTCGAGGATGAGAGCCGGCAGGCGAAAGCCGCGACCGGCCAGCTCCGCCAACACCTCCGCGTCGGTGGACGGGGCGCGGGTCCTGGCGGTGCGCCGCAGCACTGGCAGGCCCCGCCGCGCGAAGAGCACCTCGGCCAGCTGCTGGGGAGAGTTGATGTTGAACGGGACACCGGCCTCGAGGTGAATCTCCCGCTCCAGCTCTAGCAGCGATCCACTCAGGCGGCGGGAGAGATCGGCCAAGACACCGAGATCCAGAAGGATGCCATGGCGCTCCATGGACTCCAGCACCGGGAGAAGAGGCAGCTCGAGCTCTTCGAGCACGCCGGTCAGCTGCTCGCGCGCCAGCGCCGCTTCCAGCTCCGGCGCGGCCCGCGCCACCGCCTCAGCCGCGTCCCCCACCTCGTCGCCGGCCGGCCCGGGCACGCCAACCCGGGCGCATACAGCGGGCAAATCCACCGCCTCACCCGGGGCCAGCAGGTAGCCCGCCAGCATGGTGTCCCAGGGCACCGTCTCGCCGGTGACCGCCGTTCCGCCCAGGGCGGCGATCAACGACTTGGCATCGTGGCAGCGCAGGCGCGCCAGGTGGGGTGCAAGCACCGCGGCCGCCTGCGTCGGGGTACACCGGGCGACCAACATCTCTGCCACGCCAGCCAGTGCCAGCGCCACGCCGGAGTACGCCACGGCGCCCCCGCTCCCGGTTTCGAGCAGCTGCCGCACCTCCTCAAGGGCGACCTCGCGGCGAGTCGCGGCGGCACGGGCGGGCATCACCGGCGGGGCATCGCCCTTGCGGTCGGCGAGGAGCGAGGAGAACCCCAGACGGCGGTACAGGGCGGCCAGCCGCTCGATCTCAGGGGCACCCCGCGCCAGCGCCGCGGGGTCGCACTCGAGGTCCACCTCGGTGCGGATGCGTACCAGCTCCCGGGACCGCATCACCTCCTCCCGGTGCTCGGCCAGCGCCCGCTGGGTGCGGGGCGGGGTGATCTCGGCCAGGTGGGCGAAGACCTCGTCCACGCTGCCCCAGCGGCGGATCAGCTCCCGCGCCCCCTTCTCGCCGATGCCCCGGCATCCCGGCACGTTGTCCGACGTATCCCCTTGCAGCGCCAGCACCTCCACGACCTGCCCGGGAGGTACGCCGAACACCTCCTCCACCCCTCGTTCGTCCAGCCGCCGCTCCAGGCGGGTGTGGAAGAGGCTGACCGCCGGATCGCGAACCAGCTGCATGAGGTCCTTGTCGGAGGAGGCGAGGACGACCTCCATGCCGGCCTCAGCCGCGCGCACCGCCAGGGTGCCGATGACGTCGTCCGCCTCGACGTCCTCGACGGCGAGCACGGCGATGCCGAGGTGGCGCAGGGCGTCCTG
>JBBINC010000063.1:0-16839 GCA_037444085.1 Acidobacteriota bacterium
TGAAGGTGCCCTCTCCCCCCGGGGCGCCAGCCAGCATGAGCGATACCGCCGACTTCCATCCGCCGCAACCCGCGGGTCCACCGCTCTTCCTGGTGGGCAACCCCAACGTCGGCAAGAGCGTGATTTTCGGCGCCCTGACGCGGCGCTACGTGACGGTCTCCAACTATCCCGGCACGACCGTGGAAATCACCCGCGGCACGGCCGTCCGCCTGCCGGGCCGCCCCGAGCTCGTCGACACTCCGGGGACCAACTCCCTCACCCCGCAATCCGAGGACGAACAGGTCACGCGCGACATCCTGCTCTCCGCACCGTACGGGGTGGTGCTGCAGGTGGGCGATACCAAGAACTTGCGCCGAACCCTTTATCTGACCCTGCAACTGGCAGAGCTGCACCGCCGCCAGGTTCTCGTGCTCAACCTGCAGGATGAGGCGCGCGATCTCGGCGTGCGGGTGGAGACCGGCGAACTCGCGAGGTTGCTGGGGATTCCGGTGGTGGCGGCGACGGCCACCAGGGGAACCGGCCTGGATTCGATCGCCCGCCATCTCGGTGACGCCGCCACGGCCGCATGCGAGGTGCAATACCCGGCCAGTGTCGAGCGCGCCGCGCTGGAGGTGGCCGCTGTGCTCCCGGAGACGCTGGGAGAGCAACGGCGCGGCATCGCCCTGATGCTGCTGGCGGGGGATCGCACGCTGGGGCCGTGGCTTTCAACGCACCTGGACGAGGAGGCGCAGCGCGCCGTCGCCGAGCGCCGCATCGCCCTTGAAGCGGCGCTGGGCACGCGAGCCGCCACAGTGATCGCGCGGGCGCGCCACCGGCGGGTTGCCGCCTTGTTGCGCCAAGTCTACCACCAAGACAGGGCAATGGCCGGTTCGCTGCGCGATCGGCTGGGCGCTTGGGCCATGCATCCGGTGTGGGGCGTCCCGGTGCTGCTGGGGGTGCTTTTCGCGGCCTACGAATTCGTCGGCGTGTTCGGGGCGGGAACACTGGTCGGTCTGGTGGAGGAGGGGCTGTTCGGGTCCTTGATCAACCCCGCCGTCACGGCCGCCGCGGAACGGTATCTACCCTGGATGTGGTTGCAGGAATTGCTCGTGGGACCATACGGCGTGCTCACCATGGCGCTCACCTACGCCATCGCCATCGTGCTGCCGGTGGTGGGCACCTTCTTCATCTTCTTCGGGGTGCTCGAAGACTCCGGGTACCTCCCGCGCCTCGCCGTGGTCATCAACCGGGTGTTCCGCGCCATGGGCCTCAACGGCAAGGCGGTCCTGCCGATGGTCCTGGGGCTCGGCTGCGACACCATGGCGACGCTGACCACCCGCATCCTGCCAACCCGCAAGGAGCGCGTCGTGGTCACCTTGCTGCTGGCGCTGGGGGTGCCCTGCTCGGCGCAGCTGGGCGTCATCCTGGCGATGCTGGCGGGGATGTCAGCGCTGGGCACGTTCATCTGGGGCGGGGTGATGGTCGCAACCCTGTTCGGAGTTGGGTGGGCGGCGGCGCGGCTGCTGCCCGGCCGAAGCTCGGACTTCCTGCTGGAGGTACCGCCCCTGCGCACCCCCAACCTGGCCAACATTCTCATCAAGACCGCGGCGCGCACCGAATGGTACTTGAAGGAGGCCGTACCTCTGTTCATCCTCGGCACCCTGCTGCTCTTCCTGTTGGATGCCAGCGGCGCGCTCCCCGCCATCGAGCGCGGCGCCCGACCGGTCGTGGTCGGGCTGCTGGGTCTCCCTGAAAAGGCGGCGGATGCATTTCTGGTCGGCTTCCTGCGGCGCGACTATGGCGCCGCAGGGCTGTTCGTTCTTCGCCAGGACGGACAACTCGACGGCGTCCAGGCGGTGGTCTCACTGGTCGTGATCACCCTGTTCGTGCCCTGCATCGCCAACTTCTTCATGATGATCAAGGAGCGCGGGCTGAAGACAGCGCTGGGCATGGTCGCCTTCATCGTTCCCTTTGCCTTCCTGGTTGGAGGTGCGCTGAACTTCGCCCTGCGCGCCCTCAAGGTGGCGCTGTGAGCGACGCGCGCACGATCTCTTGCCCGCTCTGCGGTGCTCGCTTCCCCGAGCGGCCGTCGTGCCCCTCCGGGTGTCCTCTGGCGCGGCACTGCGCGACGGTGTGCTGCCCGCACTGCCACTATCGTTTCGTCGCCAGCAGCGCCGCCAGCCGGCTGCTGGCGAGCTGGCTGGGGAGGAAATCGTGATGAGAGAGGGACTCTCGATCCTGGGTCGCACCGCCGCGGCCGCCCGCGAGGAGGTGCTGGAGGAGCTCTGGAGCGCCAGCGAGGCCGGCGTCAAGCTCACGGTCAACGAGCTGGCGCGCACCATCCACGCCGGCGCCTCGGAAGGATGGGGTGGGGTGGTGCAGGAGCTGGTCGAGCAGGGGCTGGTGGAACTCGACGAGGATCGGGTGTCGCTCACCCCGGCAGGGAGCGAGCAGGCGCGGGCGGCGGCGCGCCGCCACCGTCTCGCCGAGGTTCTGTTCAACCAGGTGCTCGATCTGCCGATGGCCACCACCGAGCAGGAAGCCTGCCGCATCGAGCACGTGCTCTCTCCCCAGGCCAGCGAGGCGGTGTGCTCGTTCCTGGGGCATCCTCCGGTCTGCCCGCACGGCCGCCCGATTCCGCCCGGGGAGTGCTGTCGCGCGCTCGCCCGCCGAGCGGTCGAGCCGCTCATCTCGCGGCTTATCGATCTGGCGCCCGGCGAGCGCGGCAGGGTGGTTCTCCTCGCGCCGCGCCACCGAGAGCGCCTGGAACAACTGACTGACCTGGGCGTCATCCCCGGGGCGGTGCTGGTGCTGCGCCAGCGCAAGCCGTCGCTGGTGGTCGAGGTGGATCGCACCCTGCTCGCGCTCGAGGACGGGATTGCCGAGGGGATCTATCTGCGTCCCCTGCTGGAATGGTGAGATGGAACGAGACACCCGCCCCCACCCTCCCCCCGCCCCCACCCCTTCCCGCCTGTGGCGCGCCTTCGAGGCCAACGAGATCACCCACTCGGGCGCCCACTACCTGCTGGCCGTGGCCGCCCTCGGCCGCACCGGCAGCGAGCCGCGCGCCGCCGACGTGGCGCGTCAGCTGGGAGTGAGCCGCGCCGCCGCCTCGTTGCAGCTGCGCTCGCTGCAAGAAGCGGGACTGGTGGAGCTGGACCTGAGGCAGCGCCTGCATCTCACCCGATCGGGCAGCGACCTGGTGGCGCGGGTGGCCGGCAAGCGTGAGGTTGTGCGGGTCTTTCTCGCCGACATCCTCGAGGTGCGGCCGGAAACCGCGGCGGTGGACGCGTGCAAGGTGGAGCACCTGCTCTCCGAGGAAACCTCCGCCGCCCTGGTACGCCTGATTCGTTTCCTGCGCTCGCCCCACCCCGCTGCCCAGGCGGCGCTGACCGCCTTCCACGAGACCGTGGCGGCCTGCCCCAACGACCGGCACTGCGCCTTCTGCGAGAACACCTGCCTGCTGGCGGCCGGGGGCCGCCAGTGAGCGCCAACGTCTTCGCGCCCGGGAGCTGACTGGGATGCGCATCCGTTTCCGGTGTCTCGATGTGTCCGCACTCGTTGCGACAGCGACTCTCTCGCTTATCCTTTCGTCAGCCCACGCCGTTCCTCCGGTCGAAGCCGCCCACCTCCAACGCCAGGTCAACGTCATGGGCACCATTCTTTTCCTGCACGTCGAGGCGCCCACGCGTCAGGTGGCGCTGGCCGCCAGCGAGGCGGCGGTGCAGGCCGTCGAGGGGGTGGAGCGCCGTCTCTCCACGTGGCGCAGCGACACCGAGCTGGCAACCTTGAACCGGCACCCGGCCGGCGCTGAACTGGCGCTGTGGCCAGAGCTCTCGGCCGACCTGTCGGCCGCGGTGAGGGTGTGGCAGCTCACCGCCGGAGCGTTCGATCCAGGCATCGGAGCGCTGGTCGCCGTCTGAGATCTGCGCGGGGCGGGAAAGCGGCCGACATCCCGGGAGCTGACCGCCGCCCGCGCCGCCTCGGGGTTGCGGCACCTCCAACTGCGCCCCACCGGGGCGGCGCGCAGGCATGGGGGCTTTGGCGTCGAGGAAGGGGGGTTTGGCAAGGGTGCGGCGCTGGACGCGGCGCTGCATGCCGTTTCAAGCGCCGGGGCCACGCGGGCGCTGTTGGACTTGGGCGGGCAGGTGGCGGTGGTGGGCGGGCAGGGATCCCCATTCGAGGTGGCGCTCGCCCACCCCCGCGAGAGGGAGGACGCCATCGCCACCCTCCGCGTCGTGGCGGGCTCGGTGGCCACCTCGGGCAACGGCCAGCGCCGCCGCGAGGGACGCGGGCCGCACCTGCTGGATCCGCGGACCGGCCGGCCGGCGCGGGATTTCGGCTCCCTCACCGTGTGGGCGGCTTCGGCGCTGGTGGCCGACGCGCTGAGCACCGGCCTGTACGTCATGGGGCCGGAGGGAGCGCTGGCGTGGGCCACGCGGCATCCCGAGTACGGCGTGATCGTCGTGGAGCTTGCGGGAACACGGCCGCGCGTACGCCTGTCCGGGGCACTGGCGCAGGGCCGCCTGCCCATCCAAGTCGAAGCGGTTTCACTCTCAAAGAGCTCAGCACCGAAAGGAGGAGGTTGAAATGCGCATCATCGTGTCTCTCGTTCTCGCATCCCTGCTCGCCGCCACCGCTGCGGCGCAGCAAACCGAGGCGCGTCTGGAGGAGCTGGAGGGCCAGCTTTCAAAGCTGCGCGCTACTCTGGCGGCGGCCAGCGCCGCGGCGGCCGACCTGGCGGAGCTGGAGCGCCGCCTGGCGGTGCTCGCCGAGGAGGTGGAGCGCCTGCGCCTGGGCGCGGCGGCGCCAGCGCCTGCCGGAGAGGAGGGACGTTGGGGTCTGGCCCCGGCGGCCTCCAAGGTGTACACCGCCGCGCCGGGGGTGTCGCTGGGCGGCTACGGCGAGATGGTGTACGAGGATCCAAGCGGTCGCCGCGAAGACGATTCGGCGTCCGGCCGCCCCGCCCAGGTGGACTTCCTGCGCGCCGTCGTGTACCTCGGCTACAAGTTCGACGAGCGCTTCGTGCTCAACACCGAGATCGAATTCGAACACGGCACGACGAGCGGCAGCGTCGGCGAAGTGAGCGTGGAGTTCGCCTACCTCGATTATCTCTGGCGCCCCGAGCTCAACCTGGGCGCCGGCATGGTGTTACTGCCCGTTGGGTTGATCAACGAGCTGCACGAACCCGCGGTGTTCCACGGCGCCCTGCGCCCGGCTTTGGAACGCACCGTCATCCCCTCAACCTGGCGCGAGAACGGGGTGGGGGTGTTCGGCGAGGTTGGCCCGGTGGCGTATCGTGCCTACCTGGTGAACGGCCTGGACGCGAGCAAGTTCTCCGCCGCTGGTTGGCGTGGCGGACGGCAGAAGGGCGCCAGGGCGCGGGCCGAGGATTTCGCCTGGGTGGCGCGAGTGGACTACGTGGGGGTGCCTGGTCTGGTGGTGGGCGGGTCGATCTACACCGGCGGCGCGGGCCAGGATCGGCCGGCGTTCGTGGCCGCCGGGGCGAATCCTGAGACGACCCTCATCGAGGCACACTTCGACTGGCGCTGGCGGGCGCTTGCGCTGCGCGCGCTGGCGGTGCGGGCGAACCTGTCGGACGCCGCCGCGGTCAACGCCGCTTTGAACCTGGCGGGCGCCGCCTCGGTCGGCTCGCGACTGTCCGGGCACTACCTCGAGGCGTCGTGGGACGTGCTGCCTGGGCGTGCCGCCCTGGAGCCGTTCTTGCGCTGGGAGCAGCTGAACACGCAGGAGCGCGTGCCGGCAGGTTTCGCCGCCAACCCGGCCAATGACACCCGCATCCTCACCCTGGGGGCGAGCTTCCGGCCGATCCCGCAGATCGTCGTGAAGCTGGACTGGCAGGACGTGCATACCCGGGCGCACAGCGGTGTCAACGCGATCAATGTCGGTGTCGGCTACGTCTTTAAAAAAAAGATAATGTTGGCGGTGGTGCTGGGAGCGGCCTCGGCCGCTGCCGGCGCCCAGGCAGGGGTGCTGCTCTCCCTGGACGAGGCGTTGAGCCTGATCTTTCCCGGTGCCGAGGTACGCCGCCAGCCGGTGTTTCTCACCGAGGCCCAGCGGCAGGAGATACGCCGCCTCGCCGGCAGCCCCCCGGCCAGCGCCATGGTGATGCGCTACGAGGCGCACCACGACGGCTCCCTGGTGGGGGTCGCCTACACCGACACCCACCGGGTGCGCACCCTTCCGGCGACGCTGCTGGTGGCGCTCGACGCGGCGGATAAGGTGCTGCGGGTGGAGGTGCTGTCGTTCGACGAACCTCTCGAATATGTGCCGCGCCCGGAGTGGTACGCGCGACTGGCGGGACGCCGGCTGGACGGGGAGCTGGCGCTCAAGCGGGGGGTGCCCCCGGTGGCCGGCGCGACTCTCACCGCGTCCGCCACGGTGGAGGCGGTGCGACGCGTGCTGGCGCTGCACGCCGTCGTCGGGCACGCCCGGCGATGAACGAGGCCCCCCACCCGCCGCCGCCGGTCCGGAGGCTCCTCGCGCTGGCCTCGTGGCTGGCCGGAGGCACCGGCGTCGCCTACGGGGCGCTTCGCTATCTGTGGCCGAAAGAGGACCCCTTCGCCGTCGTCAACCATCCCTGGCAACCCCATCTCCAGCACCTCCACGTGATGGTCGTCCCGCTGGCGGTGTTCGCCCTGGGTGCGATGTGGGTGTCGCACGTTCGCCCCGCCCGTGTCTTGCCCGAGGCGCGACGGGCGAGCGGCGCGGTGGCGTGGTGGCTCGCGGCGGTGATGGTCGCCTCGGGAGTGCTCATCCAGGTGCTCGTGCACCGAGAAGCCCGGGCCGTGGCGGGATGGGTGCACACCGCCGCGTCGCTGGCCTTCCTCACCTTGCTCCTCCTTCACCTTCGCCAGGGGCCTCGAACACCACCGTGAGGAAGCGCCGCTTGCCCACCTGGAGCAGGTGTTCGCTGCCGGCGAGGGCATGGATTCGCGTGCGCGGGTCGCGGACCACCTCCCCGTCCAGGCGCACACCGCCCTGGCCGATGAGGCGACGGGCCTCCGAGTTGGAGGCGGCCAGTCCCTGCCCGACCAGGAGGTCCAGCAGCCCGACGAGCTCGCCCGTACTGGCCATGCGCCGCCGCTCGATGTCGTCCGGCACCTCGCGCCGCTGGTGCACCTGGCGGAAGTGCGTCTCGGCTGCGGCCGCCTCCGCCCCGCCGTGAAAGTCGGCGGTGATGGCGAGGGCGAGGGCGACCTTCACCTCCATGGGGTGGCGGGCTCCGTCCGCCACCTCCTGCTGCAGCTGGGCGATCTCCGCCGGCGTGCGGTCGGTGAGCAGTGTCCAGTAGCGCCACATCAGCGCGTCGGAGATGGACATCAGCTTGCCGAACATTTCCTGCGGGGGATCCTCCACCGCCACGTAGTTGCCCAGGGACTTGGACATCTTCTCGACGCCATCCAGTCCCTCCAGCAGCGGCACGGTCATGACGATCTGTGGCGGCAGGCCCAGCTTGCCCATCAGATCGCGACCCACCAGCAAGTTGAACAGCTGGTCGGTGCCGCCGAGTTCGACGTCGGCGGCGAGAGCGACCGAGTCGTAGGCCTGCGCCACCGGGTAGAGCAACTCGTGCAGCGCGATGGGCTCGCCGGTCGCCAGGCGGCGGGAGAAATCGTCGCGCTCCAGGATCTGCGCCAGGGTGACGCGCGCCGTGAGCCGGATCCACTCCTCCGAGGTCAGGGCGCCGAGCCAGCGGGCGTTGAAGTCGATGACCGTGGTCGCCGGGTCGAGAAGCTTGAAGATCTGCCGTTTGTACGTCTCGGCGTTGGCCAGCACCTCCTCCCGCGTGAGCTGTGGGCGGGTGGCCTTCTTGCCGGTGGGATCGCCGATCATGCCGGTGAAGTCGCCGATCAGGAAGATGACACGATGGCCGAGCTGCTGGAAGTGCCGCATCTTGCGGATGAGCACGGCGTGTCCAAGGTGGAGATCCGGGGCTGAAGGGTCGAAACCGACCTTCACCGTAAGTCCCCGCCCCTGCCGCGCCGCCGCCGCCAGACGCTGCTCCAGGTCCTCCGCCCGCACCACGTCAACGCACCCCTTGAGCAGCAAATCCATCTGCTCAGTGACGCGCTTGTCCATCAGGTTCCTCCCTCAGGCCCACCGGGGCGCCGGGCCGGGGATTGTCGCACAGCTGGCCCGGGAGGGGGGATGACCATGAGCGGTTCCGGTCCCCGCCCCAGACGCGGCAGCTCCGCCCACCCCGGCAGCCCCGCCAGCGCCGCCGAGATCTCGGCTGTCTCGACACCGAGCAGGTCCTCCTGCCGGGGAAGGCCTGGCAGGAATGGCGCCGCGGCGGCGCGCAGCGCTGCTCGCGCCGGGTCGCCGTAGAGCAACGCGCGCAACGCTGCCGCCGCGGCTGCCGCCTCCTCGGCGGTGGCTGGCGCGCGGGCGGCGGACCACACCGCGGCCAGGCGAGCGTCCAGGCCGGGCACATGCCCTTCACCGCTCGCCGCCACTTCCAGCACCAGCCGGCTCGCCGGGGCCAGCCACCGGACGCGGGCGCCGGCGAGGCGCTGCAGCCGGACCCCCAGGATCTCGCCGGCCAGCCAACCGGGGACGGCGGCGGGAAGCTCGACCGCGGCGTGAATGACCACCGCGCCGGCGGCCGTCGCCTGCACCAGCCCGGGCGACAGCGGAACGGTACTCCGTACCGTGGCGGGCGCCAGACCGCTGAAGAACTTGGCCGCCGCCTCGCGCACCACATCCGCCTCAGCCGGCGCCGACACGGCCACCGCCACGGAACTGGCGGATATCTCCGTGGCTAGGCCGATGGCCGAGCCGATTCTGCCATCCCAGTCGCGGTCGGCCGGAACTGCCGGCTCCATCAGCACCGAGGCGACGGCCTCCAGGACGGCGGGCAAGTCGTTGGCAGGGACGGCGAGGGCGATGGCCGGAACGCCGGCCAGGGTGTCCAGGAGTGCATGCCATCCCTCGCGGGCGGCCTCGGACGCGAGCAGCCGCAGCGCCGCCCGCCCGACCTCAGGGTCCACCCCCCCCAGCGCAACCCCAACGGTGCCCAGCGAGGACGGAACCCACCGCCAGGCGAGCAGCACGCCGTTGTCCAAAGCCTCGAGGGCGTCATCGACGGGCCGGCGCTCCGCCTCCACCACCACCGCTTCACCGGCGTGCCCGGAGAGAACGCTGCGCGCCAGGGCCGCCAGCGCCCCGGCGTCGAGCAGCGGGGGGGAGAGAGCCGAGGCGGCCCGACCGCCGGCAACGCGGCGCAGCGCCAGCTCCCGTGCCGTCGAGCGGCCGTCCAGCGCCCAGGCGGCGCGCCGCCGGTCGAGGGTGCTGGAGACCGCATCCACATCCTCCGGCGAGGGGGTGGCGGACGCCAGTTCGCGGATGGCCTCCCGCAGCGAGGGGAGCACGGCGCGCGGGTGCTCGGCGGGAGAGGGGACGCGGATGAACAGGCGTGGGCAGGTGTCGCGCAGTTCGATGGAGGTGCTGATGGCTGGCCAGCGTTGCGCCAGCCTCCGGCGCAGCCATCCCTCCAGAGCCGGGAGAAGATCGTAGCGAGGGTCGTCGGGCGCCGGCAGGGGAAGGATCATCTCAAGCCGCTCGGGGAAGCCGCGCAGGAGTGACACATCGCCCTCCGCCAGCAGGCACACTCGCCGCGGAGCGGCCGCCAGCGGCACCCTCTCCAGCGCCGCCGACAGACTGCCCAGCTCCCGCGCCGGCGCCCCGCCGAGGATCACCAGGGCGGCAGCCCCGCGCGGCTCCAGCGCGGCGGCCAGAGCACCCAGCGCCGGCACGGCGGCGAAGGCCGGTACGGTGCCCTCCACCACCAGTCCCAGGGAGGCGGGTCGAACCTCGAACGCAAACCCGGCCAGGCGAGCCGGCACCGCGCTCTCGTTGGGCACCACGGCGGCGACGTGCACCACGTCGCCGCCGGCCACCTCGATCACCGAGACCGGCACCCCGCGGGCGGTGAACCACTCGGTGACCGCCTGGGCGGTGGCGGCCAGGGGGGTGAAGAGGGCGAGCACGGCAGCGAGATGGGCTCTGGCCATGGCGGTATGATACGAGGGTGATCACCCACCCGCTGCAGCCGAGAGTGCTGGTGTTGTCGTGGCTGCTGGCGGCGGCGCTGTGGCCGCTGCTCTGGCTGGCCCTGCCGGCGGCTCAGGGGGTGGGGGTGAGCGCGCTGGGAGGCGAGTGGATCGGCCTCTCGGCGCCGTGGGGGTCGCAGCCCTGGGCGCTGGTCAACCAACCGGGCGTTGGGTTCTCCGCGACTCGCGCCGCCCTGGTTGGCTACTGGCTGCCGCCGCTCGTCGTGCCGCTGCTGCTGGCGCTGCTGCTGCCGCCGTTCATGCCGTCGGGGCAGGGCTGGGTGGGCGAACTGGCGGTGTACCACACGGCGACCGCTGCGGCGGTGCTGGGGTTGGGGCTGGCTCCGTCGCTCGGGGTGGCGGACGGTCCGGCGGCGGGGCTGGAGGTCTTCTGGAAGCTGCCATCGCTGCTGGTGGTGCTGCTCGCCGCGCTGGCCGGTGTCATCGGAGCGACCATGGCCTCGCTCCGTCTGGCCTCGCCGCTGTGGCTGGCCCCCGGCGGGCCGACCCGCCGCCGGCGGGTGTTGATCCCGCTGCTGCACGCTGGCCCGCCGCTGGCGCTCTGGCTGGTCACGGTTTGCCTTGCCGGGTGGCGCCCGCGTAGTGCGGCGGCGATGGTGGCGGGGGCGGTGCTGGGGGTGGTGGTGGTTGCCTCGGCCTGGTTCGTGACGCGGGCGCCGCTGGTGCGCCGGCGCGGCGCCGGTTGGGGGACGATAGTAACCGCCGGCGTTCTGGCCGTCACCATTGGCGGCCTGCTGGCCTGGGCGGGGGCTCCTCAGGCCGGCTCGCCCAGGGGCTTCCTCTGGGGAGAGGAGCGGATGACCAGCAATGTGCGTTCCGGCACGGTGCGCCTCGAGCTCACGCGGCGCCCCGGCCGGACAGCACCGCCGGCAGCGTCCGCAGGAGAATCGTGACGTCGAGCCACAGCGACCACGAGTCGATGTAGGCCAGATCCAGCTCTATCCATGTCGCCCAGTCCAGCTCCGACCGCCCTGACACCTGCCACAGACAGGTGATCCCCGGCTTCATGGCCAGACGGCGGCGCTGCCACGGCTGGTAGCGCTCGACCTCGGCGGGAATCGGCGGCCGCGGGCCGACCAGCGACATCTCCCCTTTCAGCACGTGCAGGAACTGCGGCAGCTCGTCCAGCGAGAAGCGGCGCAGCAGGCGCCCAACCGGCGTGATGCGAGGGTCGTCGGGCGCCTTGAAGGCGGGTCCATCGAGGACGTTGAGGTGCGCCACCTCATCGCGCCGAGCCTCGGCGTCGGCGGTCATGGTGCGGAACTTGAGCAGCGTGAACCGGCGCCCGTGCAGGCCACAGCGTTCCTGGCGGTGTAGGACCGGACCCGGCGAGGAGAGGTGGATGGCCAGGGCGATGACCGGCCACAGTGGCAACGAGACGACCAGCGCCCCGGCGCTCAGCACCGCGTCCATGACGCGCTTGCCGAACAGCGGCAGGGGGGCTGTGGGAGAGGTGGCGAAGGTCAGGAACGGCACCCCCTGCAACGTCTCCACCTCGAGGCGCGGCTTCACGTGAGCAAACGGCAACAGCGCCACGCGCACCCGCACCCCCAGTTCCTGACACTTCAGCAGGGCGTCCTCGAGATCGCCGAGCTGCCGCGTGGGCACGGCCAGCAGCACCTCATCGACCACCGAGCCGGTGAGGATCGCGGAGATATCAGCGACGTTGCCGAGGATCGGATACGGCGCCGGCCGCCCATCCTCCTCGGGTTCCACCGTCAGCAGACCTTTCAGGCGAAACCCCCAGTGGCGATGCTGCTCCACCAGGCGCGCCACCTCGTGCGCCCGCGGGCCGTCACCCACCACCACCACCACTCGCTCGGGTGCCTCCACCAGCGCACGCCCCCAGGCGGTGCGCCGTTCCGCCACCCGCAACGCGGCCAGTACGGCGACGTTGGTGAGGGCGAAGAGGACGAGGAACGGCCGCGAGATGAAGTGGACGCGCAGCAGGTACGAGGCCGCCGCCACCCCTCCTACCCCCAACGCCACGACGCGCACCACCTGCAGCACCTCCCGCCGCAGCGAGACTATGGCGCCCGGGGTGGCCAGGCGATGGGCCGCCAGCAGCACCCCCCACACCGGCACCACCACCGCCAGCAGGGGGAGATACTGGCGGATCGGATACAGGCCGCCGGGGAAGACGACCGGCAGCAAGGCTGGGAACAGGTGCGAGCGGAGCTGGTGGGCGAGCAGGAACGACCCGGCCGTGGCGAGCACGTCGACGAGCAGCCGGCGGTAGGCGACGACGGTCACGGATTCTTTGAGCACAGCTCCTCCAGCAGGTGTTCGTAGGTGGCGGCGACGGTGTCCCAGCGGTAGCGGTCTCCGACGCGGGCGCGGGCCACCGCCCGCAGCGGCTCGTACAGGGCTGGATGGGCCAGGTACTCGCCGAGCACCCCCGACAGCGGCGGGTCGCCGTCGAAACGGAAGTCGACGCCGGCCTCTCCCACCACCTCCCGGTTGGCGAGGTTGTCGAGGAAGAAGACGATCTGACCGGCGCCCATGGCCTCCACCAGCGCCGGGTGAGTGCCGCCCACCTCGGTGGCGTGGATGTAGGCGCGGGCGTGGAACAGCAGCTCCCGATACCCCTCGCCGTAGATCGCACCGGGGAGCACGAGGCGCGGGTCGGCGGCGGCGAGGGCGCGTACCCGCCGGGTGAGGTCGGCGGCGTACGGGGCGCCCCCCACCAGCACCAGCGGGAGCGTGCCCGGCACGGCGCGGTAGCTTGCGGCGACGCGGTCGGGGTTGTTCTCCGGCTCGAAACGGGAGACGTAGAGGAAATACCCGCGCGGCTTCAGCCCCAGCGCCTCGAGGTTGGCGGTGCCGCGGGGCAGCGGCAGGTCGCCGCCGTAGGGGATCATCACCGACGGGCGGCGCCAGGCGCGCCGGTAGTAGCGCTGGATCACCCGGGCGTCGCTGACCACCACGTCCGCCCAGCGCGCCGCCAGCCGCTCGGCGAGTAGGTAGTAGCGTCGCGCCAGGGCACCCCACTTGCGCCGCTTGCGCTCCAGGCCGTCGACGTTGAGCGCCACGGGGAGACGGCGGGCGTGCAGCAGGGGGATCAAGATGGCGTTGGCGGCGTTGCACAGCAGCACCACGTCGGCGTGCCGCAGCCCCGGATCCAGCACCGAAAGGGCGGTGTGGGACAACGTCTCCAGCGCCTTGGTGCGCAGCGCCGGCAGCACTTTGAGGCGCACGCCGCGGTACTCCCCCACGCCGGGGGAGGCCAGGTGGCTGCGGGTGTACACGGTCACCTGGTGGCCCCGTGCCGCCAGGCGCGCCCCCAGCTCTTCGGCGAAGGTCTCGAACCCGCCGTAGCGGGCGGGAATGCCACGGGTGCCGAGGATGGCCACGTGCATCAGGCACCCTCCAGCGCCCGCACCCGCCCCCAGGGGTAGAACCAGGCGGCCAGCCGCCACGACGAGATGGCGGCACGTCGATGATTCGCAGCGCCGCGGCGGCGCTGGTGCCGGCGCAACGCCCAGGCCTGCGCCACCCCCGGCAGCGACGAGCGCTCCACCGTCAGGCAGGCCGCCATCACCACCAGGTCGCGCAGCAGCCAGGCCGGATAGCACGCCACGTGCCACCGCCAGTCGGCACTGCTCCAGCGCAGCAGGAAGCGGTTGCGCACCGAGTGCCGATGGATCGCCTCCAGGCCGCGCCGTCCGGCTTCCGGTTTGAAGCCGCGGGCGTGGGCGCCGCGCGCCGCGGGCTCGTACAGGCACGCCCAGCCTCGTCGCTGCAGCCGCCACGCCAGGTCGGCGTCTTCGCGGTAGGCGAAGAACGACTCGTCCATCACCTCGCCGCCCGGGTAGGCGACGTCCTCCAGAGCCTCCCGCCGGTACAGCGCGGCGGCGCCGGTGGCGCCGAACACCCAGGCGGGCTGACACAGCTCGGGACGCAAAGGCGCACCGGCCCCACGGTCGAAGTGGCGCCCGGAGGCGGTCATCACCATGCCGGCCGAGTCGACCAGGTCGCTGGCCTCCAGCCCCTCCCCGCTCCCGCGCAGCAGCAGGCCGCACGCCGCCCCGGCGCGGGGATGCTGCGCCGCACCTGCGCTCAGGACGGCGAGGAAATCCCCGGCCAGGCGGCAGTCCGGGTTCAAGGAGAGCACCCACGGCGCCGTGCTGCGCCGCACCCCCTCGTTGAAGGCGGCGGCGAAGCCGCGGTTGTCCTGCCAGCGCACCACCTCCAGCGGCAGGCGGCGGGCAAAGGGCGCGGCGCGGCCCAAGGTGTCGTCCGCCGACGCGTTGTCCACCAGCACGACTTTTTCCGCCGGGTGGCTCTGGGCGGCGAGCGAGGCCAAGGTCGCGGGCAGCGTGCCGGCGTGGTTGAAGGTGACGATCACCACCGCGACGCTCATGGCCGGCGCACCTCGAGGCGGTCCAGGACCACCTCCCCCTGGCCCTCACCGATGGCGCGCAGGTGCAGGCGCTGGCGCCCGGCAGCGGGGGGAGCGGGAAGCGGGAAGCGGGCAAAGGTGGGGGTGAGCACCTGAATGGTCCAGCTTTCCCCGCTCTCCCAACTGGCCTGCAGCAGGCCGGCGCCCATGGCCTCAAGCTCCGCGCCGGCGGCTGCCGGCAGGCGCAGCGGCACGGTCACGCCGTCGCCCGGGCGCAGGCGCCAGCCGTTGCGGTGCATGAAGCGGGAGAACGTCCCCTCGGGCGGTTCGGGGGCGCCGCCGAGGCGCGCCACCTGCGCCGCCTCCATCTCCACCACCCGGTCGGTGCGCCACGCCAGCGTCGCCACCAGTGCTGCGGCCGCCGCCAGCCACAGCGGCACGGCGAGACGGCCCAGGGCGCGCCGGGCGCCGGGCCGCCGGCGCAGCCCCAGCCAGGCGGCGACCGCCAGCACCAGCAGGGCCGCCGGCACCCACGCCGTCGCCGCGGTGGGCACCAGGAACGACGGGAACAGCGCCCGGGTGTCGGCGGCGAAGCGGCGCGCCAGCGCATCCCCCAACCACCAGCCGCCATCCCCGGGGTTGAAGGCCAGGTGTGGTCGCGTGACGAAGACGAACCAGCCCAGCACGCTGGGTGGCAGAGCCAGAGCCGCGAGGCGGCGCAAATGGGACGGGGTGGCCAGGAGAACCGCCAGCGCCAAGAGAAAAACCGGCAACACCGGCACCAGGTAGCGGGCCGGCGGGCTGCCGCCGCCGTACCATTCATGGGAAGGGAGCAGGAAAAACAGCGTCGCCGCCCCCCCCAGGACGAGCCCGCGGATGGGCGCGCTCCCCAGCCGCCACAGCCGCCCGAGTCCCGCCAGCGCCACCACGACGATGGGTGCCGAAAAGAGCAGCCCCCCGGCGCGGTCGAAGATGAGCCCCATCAGAGAAATCCACGGCTGGCGCGGGTTGCGCGGCAGGAGATGGTGAAAGCGGCGGATCGGCCCCAGCGGGTGGCCGTAGATCGCCGTGGCCAGCGCGAGGGCGGCCAGCACCGCGACCGCGAAGACAGCCAAGGCGACCAGGCGGCGGCGCTGTCCCCAACGGCCGAAGAGGCCCGTGGCCAGGGGGGGGAACGCCATCAGACCGAGGCGCGTCTTCACACCGGTGGCCAGGATCGCCACCGCCGCGGCGGCGACGAACCCCGGCCCCGGTCCCAGCATGAGGGCGGTCGCCACGGCAGCGGCGAGTGCCCCCGGGATCTCCGTCCACAGCTGCGTGGCAAAGGTGGCGAGCGGGAAACTCACCAGCGCCACCAGAACCACGCCGGCGATACTCCTTGCGGGGAGGCGCAGCGACGCACCGAGGCGGGCGAGCACCGCGAGGAGGGCCGCTCCCGCCAGAGCCAGCAGGGCGAGAGCCCCGGCGCGTCCAGCCAGGAAGAAGCCGGGTGCCAGCAGCATGGCCATGACAGGGGAGTGGAGCCAGATCGGGGTGACGTAGATGCGGTTGCCGGGGTAGCGCTCCAGCTCATAGTTGTTGCTGAGGTCCAGGTCGCCGTCCTGCACCAGGGAGCGCAGCACGACGAGGTGGTACTGTTCATCCCCGCCTCCGTGGTGGAGGTGGGCGGCCGCCACGGCCAGCGGCAGCAGCAGGGCGGCGGCAGTGACGAACACCCGGCGGCGGGCCAGCCAGCGGCGGGCCGCCGGCAGCCAGGCGGCCAGCAGCGCGGCCAGGCAGAGGTCCACCCCGTGCCGCTCGACCAGCAGCCGCAGCGGTTCCACCGGCGCCCGCGCCAGTGCCGCCCCCGCCGCCAGCAGCACCCACGGCACGGCGGCTGAGGGACGCCGCCAGGTGCCGCCCAGAACTTGCAGCAGCGCCACCGCCAGCGCGCCCGCCGCCAGCCACGCGGGCAGCTTCCAGCTGCGGGGCGGGGTGGGGCGAGAGGGACCGGCGGTGGAGACCACCACCGAGGTCTGGGACGACAGCTCCGGAGCGCGGCGCAGCACCGGCGCGACGCCGGCCGGAACCTCCAGCTCCACCCGTCCCCCCACCCCCCACAGCGCCCCGCGTCCGTCGCCGTGCGGTCGCCACACCGCCCGGCGGGGCAGGGAGTGGGCGACGCTGGCGCGCACGTCGGCGCGCTGGTGCGCCCACTCGGCGGTGTCCTCGCCGGCGCGCAGGATCCGCCTCTCGCCACCGATGTCGATCTCGCCTACCAGAGTGCCATCGGGCAGGGCGCCGGCGTTGGCCAGCGCCAGGTCCAGCACGTACGTGCCGCCGTTGCCAGGCGGCAGGGTGACGGCGGCAGCGGCGGCGGCCAGCGTTACCCCGGCGCGGTCCGGCGGTGCCGGCTGCACCGGGCCCAGCAGGCACGCCGCC
>JBBINC010000064.1:0-7207 GCA_037444085.1 Acidobacteriota bacterium
GGCAGAGCGCGCGGAGGCCAGCGGAGGGGAGCTTTGCTCCCCGGAGCGTGGGGGCTCGGGGGGCAGGAGCGAGGGCGGTTGGGTGGGCCAAGAGCGGAGCCCCCCGCACACGAAAGCGCGGGGGGCCGGCGAAACCCCCGAAAGGAAGACACGGGCCCGTTCTTAGCTGCGCATGGTGTCACCGGGTCTTGCCCATTGGACCGGCGCGCGGCACACTAGACCCGACGGAGGACACGGATGGACCTCGATCTCCGGCGCGTGGTACGGCCCGCATCGCTGCCGGAGGCGGTGGCCTTGCTTGCCGGAGAGCCCGGGGCGCGGGCGCTGGCAGGCGGCACCGATCTGGTGGTGCAGTTGCGGGACGGGCGGCGGCGCGCGGAGACCCTGGTGGACCTGGGCCGGCTTCCGCTCGCCCGCATCACGGACGTCGCCGACGGGGTGGAGATCGGCGGGCTGGCGACCATGGCGGCGATCGCCGGCGATCCGCTGCTGGCTGAGCTCTGCCCGGCGCTGGTGGCGGCCGCCGGACTGGTGGGCGCCTGGCCGATCCAGTGCCGGGCGACGCTGGGGGGCAACCTGGCCAACGGCTCCCCGGCCGCGGACACCGCACCGCCGCTGCTGGTGGCCGGTGCGCTGGTCGTCATCGCCTCGCCCGCCGGTGAGCGAACCGTGCCGATCGAGGAGTTCTTTGTCGGCCCCGGTCGGACCCTCCTCGCCGCTGGTGATCTGCTGGTGGCCGTCCGAGTTCCTCGGCAGGGCGGGGCCGCCGGTGCGCGCCTCATCGAGCGTTTTGCCAAGGTCGGGCCGCGGCGGGAGCAGATCATCGCCACGGTCAGCTTGGCGGGACGGCTGTCGATGGACGGAGGGTGCATCGCATCGTGCCGCATCGCGCTGGGGGCGGTGGCGCCCACGCCGGTGCGGGCGCGGGGCGTGGAGGCGTTTCTCGCCGGCCGCGCGCCCGATGCCGCCACGCGCCGTCGCGCCGGGGAGCTGCTGCAGCGCGACATCGCCCCCATCGACGATGTGCGTGCGCCGGCTCGCTACCGCCGCCTCGCCGCGGCGGTGCTGCTGGATCGCCTGCTGGAGGAGAGCGCTCATGGGTGAGCAGGTGTCCGTGACTCTGCGGCTCAACGGCGAGGAGCGCACCTTTCGCGTGCCGGCCGGGCGGCGGCTGCTCGACCTGTTGCGGGAGGATGCCGGGCTGACCGGCACCAAGGAGGGGTGCGGCGCCGGGGAATGCGGCGCCTGCATGGTACTCCTCGACGACCGCCCGGCGACCTCGTGCCTGGTGCTGGCGGCCTCGTGCGACGGCCACGCGGTGGTGACGGTGGAAGGGCTCGGCGCCGGTCGCGGTGACCTGCATCCTTTTCAGGAGGCGCTGGTGCGCGCCGGCGGCGTGCAGTGCGGCTTCTGCACCCCCGGCGTCGCAGTCACCGGCGCCGCCATCTTGGCGGTGGGCGGTGCCGCTCGCGCCGGCGCGGCGCGACTCCTCTCCGGCAACCTGTGCCGCTGCACCGGCTACATCAAGATCTTCACCGCCCTCGAGGAGGCGGAAGGGGAGCGCCATGAGCCGCGCTGAAGGGCGCGGGGTGGGGCTGCCCGCCGGCCCGCTGGGGGGCCGGGGTGAGCGCCTGGACGCCCGCGCCAAGGTGTGCGGCCAGACCCGCTACGTGGCCGACCTGTCGCTGCCGGGGATGCTGCACGCCGCCCTGGCCACGGCGCCAGTCGCCTCCGCCCGCGTCGTCGCGCTGGACGTCTCGCCGGCGCGGGCGCTGCCGGGCGTGCGGGCGGTGCTCACCGCTGCCGACATCCCCGGTGAGAACAGCGCCGGCGTCATCTTTCCCGACCAGCCCGTGCTGGTCACCGACCGCGTGCGCATGGTAGGCGACCGGCTGGCGGTCATCGCTGCCGACCGCCCGGAGGCCGCCTGGGCGGCGGCGCGCGCCGTGACCGCGGAGCTGGCCGAACTGCCAG
The DNA here is from genome assembly GCA_037444085.1 of Acidobacteriota bacterium. Lineage (GTDB taxonomy): Bacteria > Acidobacteriota > Thermoanaerobaculia > Thermoanaerobaculales > Thermoanaerobaculaceae > CALEVZ01. The sequence goes on from JBBINC010000064.1 coordinate 1,975, forward strand.
GCGTCTTCGACCCGGTGGCCGCGCTGGCCGAGGGCGCCCTCCCACTGCACCCGGGCGGCAATCTGCTGCGCACCTTCGTGGTGCGCCGGGGCCGGATCGAGGCGCAGCGGCGGCGCGCCGCGGTGGTGGTGGAGGCGGAGTATCGCGTGGGCGGGCAGGAACACGCCTATCTCGAGCCCCAGGGGTGCCTGGCCATCCCCGAGGGGCGCCAGCGCCTGACCGTGATCACCTCGTGCCAGTGTCCGTTCTACGTGCAGAGCGCCGTGGCGCGGGTGCTGGGTCTGCCGCTGGCGGCGGTGCGGGTGGAGCAGGCGCCCACCGGCGGCGGCTTCGGCGGCAAGGAGGACTACCCGTCGGAGCCGGCCGCGTGCGCGGCGCTGCTGGCCTGGCACACGGGCCGGCCGGTTCGCCTCATCTACCCGCGGGAGCTGGACATGCAGCTTTCCACCAAGCGCCATGCGGTGGTCGTTCGGCACCGCTGGGGGGCGGACCGCGACGGGAGGCTGTGCTTCGCCGAGGTGGACACGGTGATGGACGCGGGCGCCTACGCGGGTTTGTCCACGGTCGTGGCGGAGCGCGCCAACGTCTCCGCCATCGGACCGTATCACGTTCCTGCAGTTGACGTTCGCACCCGCGTGGCGTACACCAACAACCTCTTTGGCGGGGCGTTCCGCGGTTTCGGTGCCCCGCAGGTGGCGTGGGCGCACGAGGCCACCATGGACCGCCTGGCGCGGCGGTTCGACCTCGATCCGGTGGAGTTCCGCCGCCGCAACCTGCTGGACGACCGCCGCCGCGTCACCTGCACTGGCCAGCGCCTGCGCCCGCCGGTGCTGGCGCGGGAGGTGCTGGACCTGGCCACCCGTGCGGCCGGCTGGCCGGGGCCGGAGGCGGCCGGGGACGGGGAGCATGGCCCCTACCGCCATTCGCTGGGAGTGGCGATCATTCTCTACGGGTGCAACTTGCATCATGGCGGGCAGAAGCTGGACCGCTCCTCGGCGGTGGTCATCCTGCAAACCGACGGCTCGGTGATCGTGCGCGTGGGTCTCACCGAGATGGGGCAGGGCAACCTCACCGCCGCCCGCATCATCGCCGCCCAGGCGCTGGGGGTGAGGACCGACGTGGTGCAGGTGTGGCAGCCCGACACCACCACCGTGGCCGACTCCGGCCCCACCGTCGCGTCCCGCGGCGCGCACGCCTCGGGCATGGCGATTCTCGACGCCGCCCGCCGCCTGCGCCGGCGGCTGGATCCCATCGCTGCCGAACTGCTGGGGTGCGCGGTGGGGGACGTGTGCCTCGGCGGCGGTTACGCCTGGGCGGCGGCGCGCCCCGGTGATCGCCTGCCCATCTCCCGCCTCGCCGCCGAACTGGCGGCGCGGCGCATCGAGGGGATCGCCACCGGCTGGTACCGCTCCCGCGCCCGGCGCTTCGACCCCGCCACTGGCCGCGGCGCCCCGTACGAGTTCTACTCCGTCGCCTGCCACGTGGCGCGGGTGCGGGTGGACGCCGAGCTGGGCCTCGTCAAGGTGCTCGCCGTCACCGCCGCCCACGACGTTGGCCGGGTCATCCACCGCGACGCCCTGGAAGGGCAGATCGAGGGGGGCGTGGTGCAGGGCATGGGGTGGGGGATCGCCGAGGAGCTCAAGCTCGACCGCGGCCGCCTCGCCAACCCGAATTTCACCGACTACCTCATCCCCACCGCCGCCGATACCCCCGAGGTGCACATCGAGCTGCTCGAAAGCGACGGCACCGCTGGACCGTTCGGCGCCAAGGGCATCGGCGAGCCGTCGTTCATCCCCACCGCCGCCGCCGTGCGCAACGCCGTCGTCCGCGCCCTGGGCGTGGAGATCGACCGGCTGCCGCTTTCCCCCCCCACCATCCTCGACGCCCTCGGCCCCCTCCACCCCTGGGCGCACGTCCTCCATGGCTCCTCACCCTGAGCCGAGTTCCTCTGCTGGTTCCTCCTCGTTCAAATCCCCTCCGGAGCGTTAGCCACCGCGGTATTGACTGTCGAAGGGCGAGATCTTGTCAGGTTCCCCATCGGAGGCGGGTCGGACCACCGAGGGATGAAACGGGCGTGGGCTAGCCCCACTCGCTGTTGAGCAGGTGCAGCCGTCCGGAGAAGTCGGCCATGCGGCGGCGAATCTCGCGGCTGCCGGCGGCAAGGCGGTGGCGGCGGGAGAGGTGGGTGAGCACCAGGTGGCGGTTGCCCAGGGCGCTGGCGCGCGCGGCAAGATCGTCGAGGTGGGTGTGGCCGAAGCGTGAGGCCCGGTCCCGGTCGACGGGTCGTAGGAACGTGCACTCGGTGACGAGGACCTCGACGCTGGAGAGCCAGGGGTGCAGGTCGAACACGCGCGGGCCGGTGTCCCCCAAGTAGGCGAGCAGGGGGGTGCGCACCTCCTCGGTGATCGCTTCACCGGCGGCACGGCGGCGAGCCAGCTCCTCTCCGGGCAGGCCGGCGAGGGAGGGAAGGAGACGCTGGCGGGTCCACCACAGGCAACACCCCAGAGTGGGGACCCAGTGGGTGGTGGCGAAGAAGGTCAGCTCGAAGCCGGGGCGGAGGGGGAGGATGAAGCCGTCGTGCGCTTCGAGAATCTCCACCCCGTAGCCGGCACCGCCTTCCAGAGCCGCGACGAGCCCCAGCAGCGCCGCCAGCGCTGCTCCCTGGGGTGCCGGTACCACCAGGCGGCCAGGCGGCATGCCCTGGAGCTGGCGCTGACTGGCCCATGCCGGCACGCCCAGGATGTGATCGAGGTGGGTGTGGGTGACGCACACGGTGGTGGCTGGCACCAGGGCGCGGGTGGGGCGGCCCGCATCCAGGGCGAGGCGCAGCTGCGGGAGCAACAGCACCGTTCCCTCGCCGGCGCGCGAGCCGCCCGCCAGGAGCAGGGAGCCCCACGAGGTGGCAAGCTGCAATCGATTCACCGGGGCAGGATGGCACGCCGGCACGGTACCCTGTCAACACCCGCTCGTCTCGTGCGTCTTCTGGGGACATGGCGAGCGTGCTGCGATCGGAGCTGCCGGTGGTGAGCGACGACGAGTTCGAGCTGGTGGAGCGCGCCCGCGGAGGCGACCGAGATGCGGCGGCGACGCTGCTGGAACGGCACGAGTTGTCGGTGTGGCGGGTGTGCCGCCATCTTCTCCCCCCGGGGGATGACGTGGAGGCGGCGGTGCAGGAAACGTTCATGCGTGCTCTCGCCAAGCTGGGGCGCTACTCCGGCAGCGGGAGCTTCGGTGGTTGGCTGACCGCCATTGCTGTCAACTACTGTCGGGATCGTCTGCGGCGGGTGCGCCTTGTGCCTTTCCGGCCGCTGGAGGTGGACGGCGAGGACGAGAACAACCCCCTCGCCGTGCTGCCGGCGCCCGAGGCCGATCCGGAGCGTACGGCGATGGGTCGGCAGGCAATGGCGAGGGTGCACGCGGAGGTGGCGCGCCTGCCGCAGCGGCAGCGTGAGGCCTTCGTGCTTCGCTTCTTTGCCGGCCTCAAGCTGGCCGGGATCGCGGCGGCGCTGGGGGTGGACGTGGGCAGCGTCAAGACGCACCTGCATCGGGCGGTGCGGCGCGTGCGCGAACACGTGCAGGAGGCAGTGCCATGAAAATCGAGCATCTCACTGGTGACGAGCTGGATCTCCTGCTCCTCGGGGAGGAGGTCGCGGCACCTGCTGCGGAGCACGCCCGCACCTGCCTGGTGTGCCGCCGGCGGCTGGAGGAGTTGCGGCGGGCGATGTCCCACCCGGGCCGACTGGACCCCTCCCCGGCGGCAAGGCAGCGGGTGAGGGATGCCGCTCTGGCCGCCTGGCGAGCGCCGCAGCCCCTTCGCCGGCCGGTGTGGCGGTGGGCGGCCGCAGCGGCGCTGGTTGCGGCGCTGTTGCTGCCGCTGCTACGGCCGGGCGGGGGTGGGGGAGGCGATGTGGACGCGGCCGCGGTCCTCGCCGAGGTGGATGCGCTTCTGGCCGCCGACCCGGTGAGCGCCGCGTTCTCGTCCGAGCTGGTGACGGCACTGGCGGCGGAGCATGAGGTGAACGGGGCGGGGAGCACATCATGAAGAACACATCAACTGTACTGGCGAGCCTGATGGCGCTGGTGGTGCTGGTGCCGGTGGAGGCGGAGGCGCTGGATGTGCCGCCCGGACGCTGGTGGGATCGGCCGGCGGTGGCGCGCCTCCTCGGCCTGTCGGCGGAACAGAAGCGCACCATCGAGACCATCACCGTGACGCACGCGCGGGCGATGGTGGATCTCAAGGCGGGCGTCGAGAAGGCGGAGCTGGATCTGCGCGTCGCGGCGGACCACGAGCCCTTCGCGGCGGGCCGCGTGCGTGAGGCGTTCGGCACGCTCGTACGTGCCCGCACCACGCTGGAGACGGAGCGGTTCGAGATGATCCTGCGCATCCGCGAGGTGTTGAGCCACGAACAGTGGCAGCGCCTGCGGCGGATGGCCGAGGAAGCAAGAGCACGCGGAGCGGTGGAGGGGGACCGGGGTCGTCCCGGGGGAGGCCCACCGGGAGGCCGCCCGATCCGCCCGCGCTTTCAATAACCAACCGAGCCGTGAACTGGAGAGGAAAGGAGAACAACGATGAAGCACCTGCTGGTTGTCCTTACCGTACTTGCCCTGGCGCTGCCGGCGGCGGCGCAGACCGCACCGCCCCGGCTGGGAGCGCCGCCGCCCGCGCCGGACCCGGTGTTCGGCGAGCTGGAGCTCGACAACGCCCAGGCGGCCCACATTCCCCCGGAGCGGGCCAAGGAGATCGTCATCCGCACCCTGGTACTGACCGAGACGCAGCAGGCGGACTGGGAGACGATGCTTGCGGACCTGCGCGGCACCCTCGAGCCCCTGCGCGACGAGCTCAAGGACGTGGAGGAGGCGCTCCGCGACCTGCTCGGCCAGAGCGATCCGGACCCGACCGAAATCGGTAAACTGATTCTCGAAGGCAAGGGTCTGCGCGAGCAGATGGGCGCCGCACGCCACGCCTATGTGCAGGGTTTCGAGGGGATGTTGACGGCCGAGCAGAAGGCCAAGCTCGGATTCTTGCGGCGCGCCAAGCAGGTGGTGCCGCTGCTGCCGGCGTTCGACATGTTCGGACTGCTGCCGGCTCCATCCAGGTAGTCGCAGCGCGACCGGGTACACCACTGGGGGGACAGGCGCTCAAGCCTGTCCCCCCCTCCCCTTCTTGCGAGACGTACGACGCGAGAAAGTGAACAGGCGACACGGACACTGACACGGACACTGACACGGACAC
>JBBINC010000064.1:7359-16832 GCA_037444085.1 Acidobacteriota bacterium
CATGGACACTGACACTGACACTGACACTGACACTGACACCGGCACCGACACTGACAAGGTCACTGTCGAGATCACCGGTCAGGGACACGGGCGCCGCGGGCAGGCGGCTAACCCCGGCAGTTGCGGCGGGAAGCGATCATGACTTGGGGATCGGCGCGGGGTGCGTCGGGGACGCGGAGGGGGCGCCGGTCAGCTCCACGGCGCCCTCCACCAGCCAGTGGGCGAGCAGGCGACGTACGCGGAAGAACTCGACGTTCGACTCGCGCTCGCACTCCGCCGCGGTGGTGCCGGCGGTGACCCTGGCCCACAGCGCCCGCATCAGCGCCACGTCGTGCTCCTCCGCCGGGCGGGAGGGTCGCTGTGAGGCGGCGCGCAAGGGGGCGTCGCCGGGGAGCAGGGCGCAGGACCGCCGGTACTCGTCCAGGCGCCGCATCCCCTCCATGACCACGGGTAGCACGGCGAGAGGAGTGTCGTTGGCGGCCGTCGCCGCGGGCGCCTCCTCCTGGACAACCACGAACCGGGCGAGCGAGAGCGCCAGCAGTTGGTAGACGGCCGCCTTGCCGATGAGAGGGCCCGCGGCCGCGCCGGCGATGCCCCCGCCGACGAAGCGGATGGTGCCAGCGGGCGCCCCGCCGGCATCCATCAGGGTGAGCAGGCCAGTGAGGCCGGACTCTGCCAGGTTCTGCAGCAGCGAGGGCAAGCCGAAAAGCTCCAGGTCGCCGGAAATGGTGGGTGGCGCGGGTTCGCTCACCGGGGCAGGCTCGACGCCGGCGAGCACGCGCGCCGCGGCGTGAGCGAACGGCTGGCCAGGGAAACGCTCGATGATCGCGGCGAGGAGTTCGCGCACGGCGGGCGTCGAGGTGCCTGCCAGCAGCGCTACCAGCCCCTCGAGCGAGCCAGCCTTGCGCCCCGAGGCGAGAGTGACACCCAACACCCTGACGGGGAGTTCCTCGCGTATTGCCGCGAGGAGGCGCTCGACCAGCTCCGCGTCGCTGGAGAGATCCTGTTCGCCCAGCTCGGCGGCTCGGCCCAAGGTGTTGCCCAGGGACGCCTTGCGCTTGAGGGCGTGGGCAACGACGCAGCGCCGCGCCGCTGGCGAGGTGGATCGCGCCAGCGCTCCCACGGCGCGGTCCAGCAACCCCAGCACCTCCACTGGCTCGTAGGGGAGCGGTCGCACACCGGTAGCAGCGTCTTCCAGTTCGGCAACGCGGGCGATGATCGTCGCCTCGGCGCGGGGGGTGCGCATCTGACCCAGCACCGCCAGCGCCTCTCGCACGACCGCGAGCGGGCCGCCTGGCTGGGAGAGCGAGACGAGCACGTCGAGGTCGTCATCAGGACGGTGGTCTGCGGGCGGGGGGATGCGCCGCAGCAGGTACAGGAGGTTGCGCTCAAACTGCCAGGGGACGACGGTGGAGCCGGCGGCGGCCTGCCGCAGAGTGTTGCGGGCGAGTCGGCGCGCCTCCTCGCCGTGGGCGACCAGCAGGGTGAGCAGGTGGCGGCGGCGCTCGCGACTCTCCTCGCGCTCGAGCCTGGCCAGCAGCTCGGCAGGGCCAAGGTCGGAGAAGAACGCCAGGGCGCGGCGCAACAGCGGCGCCTTGTCGCTGTCCTCGGCGAAGGCGCGAAGCTGTGCCGTCGCCAGCAGTGCCTCCCCGCGGTTCTGCAGCGCCCGTGCCGCCTCGGGGGCGACGCGGTGCCTGGCCAGCATGTCCTGCGCCAGCTCCAGCATGGTGACGGCGCGGCCCAGGGAACCGCTGTTGAACTCCTCGGCGGCGGCGTGGACCAGCTCCTCGAAGCGGCGCGCGGCCTCGACCTTGTCGTTGCTCAGGTCGAGCGCCTTGCGCATGACCGCGGCCGGACCCTGCCTGGCGGCGAGTTCACTCGCCTCGGGCGGCGGCGCCCAGTCAGGCAGACGGCTGGCGAGCAGTCGCAGCAGCCGTTGGGGCGCAGCTCCTGCACCGAGACGATCAAGCCCCGCCAGCCTGTGCAGGAGATCGTCGTGGCTGGCCGCACCGCCGACCGCCTCGGCCACCGCCTCGGCGAGAACCGCCGCCGCGGGAGTTGCCGAAGTGGGCGCCGGCTCGCTGGCCAGGCGTTGCAGCAACAGCTCGAAGCGGCGCAGGCCGCGCGCCACGGCAGGCGTCATGGGCGGTGCGACCGCCGCGGCGTGTGCCGGCGCATGGCTGCCGGTGGCCAGCGCCGAACGCAGCCCCGGGGCCTCTGTCTCGCCGCCGTCGGCGCCATCGGCCACGCGGTGGTGCACCACACCCACGGCGGCGGCGAGGACGGTCTTGGAGTCGTCCAGGTGAGAGAGGTCGTCCTGCAGGTGGGGGCGATCTTCGGGCGGACAGATGTGCAGGAGGATCCCGGAAAGGCCTCTGAGGAACGCCTCGATCTGATCCCGTGGTACGAGCTGTAGCTCCTTGAGCACATGGATCTTCTTGGCCGCGTGAAAGAGGTAGTCGGAAATGGGAAGGGAGGAGGACCGGCGGTACTGGGCGGCGACCCAGGCCTGGATCTCCTCGCCGACGAGAGCCGGCGGCAGGCCCAGGAGCTGCTCGAAGGAGTCGGCGAAGAGCATGGGAGGCAGCTGGTCGGAGAGGTACTGCTGGAGCATCACGAGGGCCTCGCGGACCTCCTCGCCAATCCCCGTTCGACCGTCGTGCTCGGGAGTGTTCATGCGAGGTGCATTGTAGCTTCTTGGCGGCGGACGGTTGTGGCGCCCGGCCGCTGGAAAACGAATCGCCGGCCCGGGGAAGCCGGCGATCTGGGAGGACGCGAGGCGGGGTCGGGACGGGAGCGAAGCCCTGGCCCGGTTCTACCGGTACATGTCCTCGATGAGGTGGGCGAACTCCCTCTCCACGACGCGGCGCTTGATCTTGACCGTAGGGGTGAGGTGCCCTCCCTCGATGGAGAGCTGCACGGGCAGCACGCGAAACTTGCGGATTTGCTCATAGCGCGCCAGATCCTGGTTCACCTCGGTGACCACGGCGTCGAACAGGGCCGTGACCTCGGGGCGAGCCAGCAGCGCCGCCGGATCCTCGACGGGAAGACCCTTGCCCCTGGCAAAGGCGGTCAGCCCCTCCAGGTTGGGCGAGAACAGCGCCACGATGAAGGGGCGCCGGTCGCCGATGAGCACGGCGTTGTCTACCCAGGTTGACTGCTTGAGGCGGTTCTCGATGGGTTGCGGCGCGACGTTCTTGCCTCCCGCCGTGACGATGATGTCCTTCTTGCGGTCGGTGATGAAGATGAAACCGTCCGCGTCGATGCGGGCGATGTCTCCGGTGTGGAAAAAGCCGTCGGGGTCGAACACCTCGGCGGTGGCCTCAGGCTTGTTCCAATACCCCTTGGCGACGCTGGGACCCCGCACCAGCAACTCACCGTCCTCGGCGAGCTTCACCTCGAGGTTGTCCAGCGGCCGGCCGATGGAGCCGAGGCGATTGGCGCCGGGCTGGTAGCCGTTGACCCCGATGGCGGGCGACGTCTCGGTGAGCCCGTACCCCTCCTGCACCGGAATGCCAGCGGCATGGAAGAACTCGTTGGCGAACAGCGGCAGCGGCGCGGCACCCGAGATGATTCCTTTGACGCGACCGCCCATGGCGGCGCGGATCTTCTTGAGTACCAGCGCGTCAGCGAGATGGTGCCGGAACCTGAGCCCGGCCGGCATGGGGGTGCCGGCAAGGCGATACCGAGAGGCGTCCCGGCCAACTCCCACCGCCCAGTGAAAGAGCTTGCGGCGCAACGGGGGGGCGGCGGCGACGCGGGAATGCACGCGGTCGTAGACCTTTTCGAAGACCCGCGGCACGGAGCAGAAGACGGTGGGTTGAATCGAGGCGATGAGGTCGCCCACCGTGGCCACCGTGCAGTAGGCGCGGCGGGCCCCAACCGCGAAGTAGAGGTAGCCCGCACAGCGCTCGAACACGTGACACAGCGGCAGGAACTCCAGGGCCAGGTCGTCGGCGCCCACCGGCAGCCGAGGCAGGATGTACAGCGCGTTGGAGACGAAATTGCGGTGGGTGAGCATGACGCCCTTCGGCTCGCCGGTCGTGCCGGAGGTATAGACGATGGTGGCCAGGTCGTTCTCATCGATCTCGGCGGCGCGCGCCCAGAAGGTGTCCTCGCCGCGCGCTACGTCGCCCGAAGCGATGAGCTCGTCGAGGCTGCGCACCCCGGATGCACAGGGCCCGTCAACCTGGATGAGGTGCTTGAGCTCGGGACATTCGCTGCGGATCGCGAGGAACTTCTGCATCTGTTCGGCGTCTTCGACCACCGCCACGACCGCCCCCGAGTCCCGCAACTGGTAGGCAAGCTGGGCGGGCGTCAGGGTGGGATAGACGGGGACGTTGACCGCGCCGGCGGCCAGGGTGGCGACGTCGATCATGTGCCACTCGGGCCTGTTCTCGGACAGCAGCAGAACGCGGTCGCCGCGCCGCACGGCGAGGCCGGGCAAGGCGTTGGCCAGCGCCACCGTGCGTCGGTGGAACTCATGCGTGGAGAAGGGACGCGAACCTCCCGGGAAGTGGTGCACGGCGTACTCCTCCCGCGGCGTCGCGATACTTAAGCGGTACAGGTCGAGAATGGTCCGTGTGCTCATCGTGCCCTCCCTGTCCGATGGTGCTGGCAGCCGCCACCAACTGACGCTGGGGAGAGCATACACGAACGGGGGTGTCTTGATTCCTCGCGCAGGCGGCCTCAGACTGGTGCGGCCATGAGAGAGCTCATCCTCATCGTCGACGACGAGCCGGGAATCCTCACCACCCTGTCGCATATCCTCGAGGACGAGGGGTTCGAGACGGTCGCTACCGGCAGCGGTGAGGAGGCGCTGGAGCTCTATCGGCGCCGGCGACCGGCCGCCGTGTTCCTCGACGTCTGGCTGCCCGACCGCGACGGCCTGGAAACGCTGGCGGCGTTGAGAGAAGTCGACCCCGAGGCCAGGGTCATCATGATCTCCGGCCACGGCACCGCCCGCACCGCGGTCAAGGCCATCAAGATGGGCGCCTTCGATTATCTGGAGAAGCCGCTCTCCTACGACCGGACGGTGGAGACACTGCGCGCCGCCCTCGCCGACCTCTCGGTGCCCCGTCCCTTGAGCACGGCGTTTCTGGAGATGGGAGCGGAGCGAGTGGAGCTGGAGCGTCCGTTCGCGGCGCCGCCGCTGCTGCCCATCGTGCAGGAGACCGGCGAGCCGCAGCGCACCGTCGCCGCCCCCGGGGTCATTTACGGGCTAGGCCTGCACTCCGGGATGCGCACCGGCATGGCGCTGCAGCCTCTGCCCCCCGACAGCGGCGTGCACTTCCTCACGCTGCCCTCCGGCACGGCCATCCCCGCGCACCTCACGGCCGCTGGCGAAACCGAGTACGCAACCACGCTCACCGGCGGAGGGGAGGAGATCCGCACCGTCGAGCACCTTCTCTCGGCGCTCCATGCCCTTGGAATCACCAACCTCCTCGTCAAGGTCCACGGTGAGATACCCGTGCTCGACGGATCCGCCCTGGAGCTGGTGCGGAAGCTTGAGGAGATCGGTGTGGCGGAGCAGGATGCGCGGCGGCGCGAGGTAGTCATCGACCGGCGTTACGTCCTGGAAGGCCCGGGAGACAAGCGCCTGGTTATCGAGCCGGCGGAACGCCTCCACGTGTCGTATCACCTCCGCTACCCGCCGCCGATCGGAGAGCAGTCGTACGATTTCGTCCTCACCGGACCCCTGGCCTACCGGGAAGAGATCGCTCCGGCCCGCACCTTCGGCTTCATGCGCGACCTCAAGATGCTCAACGAGTTGGGTCTTGGTTCTGGGGGCCGGCTCGACAACTTCATTCTGGTGGGCGAAGAAAACGTCATCAACACCCAGCTGCGCTGGCCGGACGAATTCGTCCGCCACAAGATCCTCGACATCATCGGGGACCTCTACCTGCTCGGTTACCCCCTCAAGGGCAAGGTCACCGCCCACTTCACCGGTCACCGCGAGAACATCGCCATCGGGCGGGCGATCCTCGCCGCGCAGGAGTAAGTCGCGGCGAGCCCGCTACACGAAGTCGGCGCAGGAGAGAAAGAAGCCGCACCCCGAGGTGGGGCAGAGCAGCTTGCAGGCGCGCTCATTCAACCCGGCCCCGCAGTTGGGACAGACGCGCATGGTGAGGCGGCCGCCAGGAGGAGAAACTCCCTCCACGGCGCGAAGGGCCGGCTGTGGCCGCTCGTCGCTCTTGATCATGCTTTGACGACGTCCGGCTTGAGGCGGTTGGCGGCAGCGTGATCCTTGTGCTCGAGATCCCCGTACAGAGCGGCGACGCTCCGCTCCAGGTCGCAGAACGCGGACAGCACCGTGGGATCCCAGTAGGTTGGCCGCACCCGCGCATCGCCGTGACGCATGGCGTGCAGCGCTTCATCGTGGGCCAGTGCCGCCTTGTAGGGGCGATGGGCGCGCAGCGCGTCGTACACGTCCACTACCCGGACGATGCGCGCCTCCAGGGGGATCTCCTCGCCGCGCAGCGTGTCCGGGTAGCCGGAGCCGTCGTGGTTTTCGTGGTGTGAGCGGGCGATGCGCCGCGCCATCCCGAGGTGCTGGCCGCCGGCCAGCAGCCGCGCCCCGTTGACGGTGTGGCGGCGCATCACGGCTTGCTCCTCGGGCGTGAGGTCCCCCTGCTTGAGCACCATGGCCAGCGGAATGGTCATCTTGCCGAGGTCGTGCACCTGCGCCGAGCGGGCGATCCACTTGACGAAGTGGGGTTCGCACCCCAGCGCTCGCGCCAGCTCGCGAGAGAAGGCGCCGACGCGGCGGACGTGCGCGGCGGTGTCCGGCTCGTAGAACTCGGCGGCCAGCGCCAGGGCCTCCAGGGTCCGGAAGAACGCCTGCTCGGCCTGCCGGGCCTCGTAGCGGAGCCTTTCGAACACCCTCCAGGAGCGTGCCGTGGCGCGCAGCAGCGGAAACTCCCAGGCGCCCACCTCCCAGGGGTAGCCGGCGGTGATCACGACGCCATCCTCCCACCACAGGCCGACGAAGTTCTCCGGTAGGGGATCAAGGGGGAAGCGGAGCAGCTGCGCCAGCGACACGGGCATGGGAGTCTTCCCGGCGAACTGACCGCTGCCGCGGTGAAACGGCGCGAGCGCGGCGCGCAAGTCGTCGGTGGAAAAGATCGTCGCCTGCTGCTGCCAGATGTCGCCAGCAAAGTGCCAGGTGGCGCCCACGATTCGCCGCCTGACCGTCTGGCCGGCCCACGCGAAGCGGGGATGGTTGGCAGCCTGGGGCGAGCCGCCGAGCAGGTGGCGGGCCATGCTGGCGGCGACCTCGACGGCCTTCCAGTCGGCGAGGCTCTGGACGGTGAACGACTCGGCGAACTCCCCCAGCCGGTCCAGCTCCAGAAACGACCTGAGCAGGTGGTCGGACAGCCTCTTGGAGCGCAGCAGCGAGCGCACGCGGGCGACCAGCTCAGCCTCGTCCACCGGCTTGGAGAGGAAATCCTCGGCCCCGCCCTCCAGGCAGTTGATGCGATCCTCGCGTGCCGTCGAGGCGGTGAGCACCACCACGGGGATGCGGGACAGCGCCTCATCGCGCCGCAGCCGCTGCAGCACCTCGACTCCGGCAAGATCGGGAAGCGTCAGGTCGAGAAGCACCAGGTCGGGCATGGAGGCGGCCTCGACCAGCGCCTCCTCGCCGGACGCCGCCGTCACCACCTCGTAGCCGTGGCGTTCGAGCCAACCTCGCAGGGTGGCCGCCACCACCGGGGAGTCGTCGACGACGAGGATGCGTTCCATGGGTGACCCTTGCGGTCAGTCTACAGTAATTCGCGGGGGATGCGAACAGGCCGGGAGTCCATCGCGCGGACGCTCCGGCGGCGGTTCGCACCGGCCTCCCCCGTGCGGCGCTGGCCCTCCCGAGACCCTCTCGGCGGAGGTTTCACCCCCATCCCCGCAGCTCTCTTGTGGCCGCCCTGCGAGCCGGCGCGACCGCGAGCCTCGTACTCGTCGCGTTCCCCGACTCGCTCCATCCGGGTTGTGACGATGTCGAACCAGGAGCGCTGAGAGGGCGGGGCGGCTACAATCTCGAACCGTGAGGCGTGTGGCGCTGCTCACCCTGGTGCTGCTGGGGCTTGCGACCGACAGTCTCTCGGCTTCCGGCGAGGGTCCTTCGCCGGCGACGCGCCGCCGGCGTCCGGCCTCTCCCCTCACCATGAACTGGCATGTCGAAGGGGCCGGCGGTGCGGTCGTCTCCCAGCGAGGCGGCGACGGCGAGGTCAACCCCGCTTCGGTGGTCAAGGTGGCCACCTCGCTGTGGGCGCTGGAGCGCCTGGGGAGCGAGTTCCGCTTCGAGACGCGCTTCTTCGCGCGGGGAGAGGTGGTGACCCAGCGAAGCGAGGTGAAGGGCGACCTTGTCGTGCAGGGCGGTGGCGACCCGGATTTCCACCTCGAGAACGCCTTTCTGGTTGCCCAGGCGCTCAACCAGGCAGGAATCCGGCGGGTGAGCGGCACGCTCATCGTGAGTCGGACGTTCTGGCTGGGGTGGGAGAACGGTTCCTCGGGCCGCAGCAGTGACCCCATCCGCCGCGGCCTGACCATGGCCGGGCGGCTGCGGCAGGCGTGGGACCCTCGCCGCTGGACGCCGCCGGTGCGCGCCGCCTGGAGGTCGTTCGCCTCCCGCCGCGGTCTGCAGGCGGGCGCGCCGCCGCGCGTCGAGGTGGCAGGCGGGGTGGGGGTAGATGGAGAGCGGCGCCAGGGAGAACTCGTCGTTGTCCACCGTTCCTCGCCCTTGGTAGATATCCTGAAGCGCTTCAATGCCTTCTCCAACAACGATATCGAGCGTCTCGGGGAGATTCTCGGGCCTCCGGAGGAGCTGGCCGGGCTGATCGCCGCCCGCTGTCGGGTGCCCCTAACCGAGGTGCGGCTGGAGACAATCTCGGGTTTGGGGAGCAACGCGCTGTCGCCGCGGAGCGTGGTGGCGCTGCTGAAGGAGTTCCGCTCCACCTGTGATCGGTTGGGGCTCAAGGTGCAGGATGTGCTGCCTCAGGCGGGGTGCGACCCGGGTACGGTGACTCGTTTCTTCCCGCGCCTCTCGATCGGCGAGGCGGCCGCGGCGCTGGTGGGCAAGACCGGCACCCTCACCGCCACTGACGGCGGCGTGAGCGTCCTCGCGGGCTTCCTGTCCAGCGCGCAGGGGGAGCTGGTTTTCTGCGCCGCTGTGCCCCGCGCCGGGGGCCGGCTGGTCACTGCCCGGCGCGCCGCGGAGCAATGGGTGCTGGAGCTGCTTGCATCCCAGGGCGGGGCGCGCCCCCTGCCGTGCGCCTCACCGGTGCGGGAGCCCGACGAAAACGCCACGGTCATCCGGTTGTTCTGAGGCAAACCATGCGCACCGCGCACCCCCACGGGCACTGACACGGACACCGACACGGGCACTGACACGGGCACCGACACGGGCACCGACACGGACACCGACACGGGCACCGACACGGGCACGGTCACCGGACACGGGCAGGCAGAACCCGCCCTGC
>JBBINC010000065.1:0-16462 GCA_037444085.1 Acidobacteriota bacterium
CGGGCACCGACACGGGCACCGACACGGGCACCGACACGGGCACCGACACGGGCACGGTCACCGTCGCGGGCACACGCGGAGGCGGCCGGGTAGGACAGGCGCTCTTGCCTGTCCGGGCGGTGGGCCAGGCAAGAGTGTCTGGCCTCCCACCCCCGCCTGTCCCGAGGGAGGCGCCCGTGGCTGTTCTTCCTTGGGATAGAAGCTGTAGAGAAATTCTGATAATCTGTCAACGTCTTGGCTGACGCCGGGAGGGGCGAGTGGAGTTCCTCAACCGCAAGTTGGAGCTTGCCACGCTGCGCGAGCATCTGCTGGCGCGGCACGGCGCGAGCCTGTTCGTGCTCTACGGCAGGCGGCGAATCGGCAAGACGGAACTGCTGCGGCACGCCCTCGATGGGGTGCCGCGCGCCGCGTATCACGTGGCGACGCACTCGACCCTCACCGAGGAGCTGCGCAGGTTGTCAGCGACTTTGGCGCGAGCGTGGTCGGTGCCGCTGTTGGCCGCCCAGCCTCTCGCTTCGGCGGAGGCGCTGCTGGCGTTTCTGTCGGCGGTGGAGGGGCGCGCGGTGCTGGCGCTGGACGAGTTTCCCTACCTGGTGGAGAGCTGTGCGGAACTTCCGGGCCTGCTGCAGGCAACCTGGGATGAGGTGCTGGCGCACCGCGACCTCAAACTGGTCGTATGCGGCTCGTCCATCGCCATGATGGAACACACCTTTTTCTCGCCGCGCACCCCGCTGTTTGGGCGTCGCACCGGCCAGCTGCGGTTGGGTCCGCTGGCGCCGCACCACCTCGGCGGGGCGTTTCCCTGGAAGCTGCGCGACCTGGTGGAGCTGGCGGCCTTGTTCGGTGGCGTGCCCGGCTACCTGGCTCGCCTGGACCCGGCTCTGCCGCTGGGGGACAATCTGCGGCACCGGGTCCTGGCGGTGGGCGAGCCGCTGTACGAGGAGGTGCCGTTCCTGCTGCGCGAGGAGCTGCGCGAGCCGCGCGTGTACCACGCCATCCTGGCCACCATCGCCGGGGGCGCGCAGAAGTTCGGGGAGATTTCTTCCAAGGTCGGGCTCGACCGCGCCAACCTCAACCGCTACCTGGCCACCCTTGCCGAGTTGGGGCTCTTGGAGCGGGATGTGCCGGTGACGGAGCGCTATCCCGAAAAGAGCCGAAAAGGGCTGTACCGCATCGCCGATCCCTTCATCGCCACCTGGTTCGCCTTTGTCCATCCCAACCGCGACCGGCTCGAGCGCGGTCAGGTGGACGAGGTATGGCGGACCGCGATCCAGCCGGCGCTGCCCACGTACATGTCGCGCGCCGTCGAGTGGGTCCTGCAGTCTCTCTTCACCTCAGGGCCGTTGGCCGAAGTGGTGCCGTTTTCCGTGGGCGCGGCGGGCAGGTACTGGAGCCCGACGGCGGAGTTCGATCTTGTCCTCCTCGATGAGGAGCGCCGGCGAGCGTTCGTGGCCGAGGTGAAGTGGGGAGAAAGACCGGTGGCGGCCGGTGTGCTCGCCGATCTGCGGCGCCGCGTCGCCGGGGAAGCTGCATTCGCCGCTTTGGACGTTACCTGTGCCGTGGTCAGCCGGGCGGGGTTTGCAGGCCCGGCGGTTGTCGACGAGAGCGAGGGGCTGATCGACCTCAGCGCTCCTCTGGCGAAAAGCGAGGGCGGCCAGCGATCCTGATTCTTCCAGGCCCCGGGGTTGCGCGGGGGTCGGTGAGGCCGGCTGGCCGGACAAGGGTGTCTGGCCTCCGCGGACGCGGGCACTGGTCCCAAAAATAGCCACAAGCTTCACCGGATCAATCGGTTCCAAACGCCATCACACTTCGACCTCGCGCCAACCCAGCTCCATTTTCATCTTCTGTGGCGGCGGCGAGTCGTCCTGAGCGAGTGGCACGGTCACCGGCACGGACACGGGCACCGACACAGACCTCGTCGGCGTCACCGTCACGGGCATGACCCGCCCGGCCATCGCCCGGGGGCTGGAGCAAGGGTGGCGGGGTGGCTGGAGAGCGGAGCCCCCAGCAAGAGGAAGGTGGGGGGCCGGCGCAACCCCCCGAGTGAAGGACACGGTCACGGACAGGGGAGGGACACTGGGACAACCCGCCGGTCCCTCACGCGGGGGCGGGTGAGAGGGTGGACGGAGAGCGGAGACCCGGAGCAGGATGGTGTGTGGAGGGGGCGGGCGGCGCGGTTCATGGCCAAAGCAGGAGATGAGCGGCAGCGGTGGGAAGGCGGAGCGGCCCTCGAAGAGTCCTCGGTGGTGCTGCTGCCCCGATGGCGGCCAGCGGTTGGGCGGGAAGGCAAAATCTTGGAATGACTCATGTTGAGTCTCGAACATGAGCATTACTTGACAAAAGACGAATATGGCGATATACCTATACGCGCCGACAGCGATCGTATCTGCCGGCGACAGGAGCACACCAGCTTGTGAAGAGGAGAACAAGGGGAGGCGAGCGATGAAGGCGATTCGAGTTGCGGCGGCGGTGGTGGCGGTGACGTTCGCTGGCGGGTTTGCGCTGGCTGCCGGGAGCGCCAACAAGGGGCGGTTCCACTTCAAGAAGAGCTGCAAGTCATGCCATGTCAAGGGCGCCGAGGGGGGGGAGGTGACTCCGCTGAGCAAGACGCAGGAGCAGTGGAAGCGCTACTTCGCCAAGGGCGTGCATAACAAGGGAACGCAGAAGCTGACGGACGTTCTGCCCGCTGAGCAGCTCCAGGACGTGCAGAGGTTCCTGGTGGACCACGCCGCCGATTCCCCGCAACCCGAGACCTGCGGCTGAGGGGAAACGGCGGTGGCAGCTTGCGCTTCGCCTTGGGGAAGGCGCGGCGGTGAGCGAGCGAGGAGGCGGCGTGAGAAGGCGGTCGATGGTCTGGATGGCGGGGGTAGCGGCCTTGGCGGCGGTGACAGCCGTCGCGTCGGCTGACTCGCAGGCCCCGCGACAGAGGCGGGTGCGGGTCAGCGTGGTGAACGCCGATCTGGCCGCCGTCGTGCAGCGGGTAGGCGGCAGCGATGTCGAGGTCAGCGTTCTTTTCAGCGGCTGCGTCCTGCGCCCGGATCTCGACGTCGAGGCCGGTGCCCTGGAGAAACTCGCGGCGGCGGAAGCGGTGGTGTGGAGCGGCCTGTTCCACGAATCAGCGGCGATCTACCAGGCGGTGGAGGCGCTCGGACCGGAGAGGCGCTCGACCCTGAGCCGCCCCGCGTGGATCGACGTGTCCCACGGGGTGGCGCGGGTCAAGGTGCCCACGTCCAGCTGCGAGGGCTTCGTCGCCATCCAGTTCATGCACGGTGATCCGTTCTTCTGGCTGAATCCCGACAACGGCGCGGTGATCGCGCGCAACATCGCCCGCGGTCTCGGCGAGCTGCGGCCTGGGCGGACCGCCGCCTACGCGGCCAACGCCGAGGCGTTCGCCAGCGAGCTGGCGAGTCACGCCGAGCGATGGCGTCGCGAGCTGGCGGCGCTGGCCGGAGTGAGGATCTTCGTGACGCAGTGCGGCTGGGCCAACCTCACGCGGCTGGGGCCGGTGTTCTTGAGCTGCCGCAGCGAGCCCGGTCTCCTGGCTCGACCAGAGGCGCTGGCGGAGCAGATCGCGGCCCAGGAGATCCCCATCGTCGTGGTCGATCCTCACACCCCGCCGGAGTACGGCGAGACCTTCCGCGCCAGGACCAAGGCGCGCGTCGTGACCATCCCTTCGTCGATCGGGGATCTGCCGGGAGCGCGCGAGTACCACGCGCTCTTCGACAACCTCGTGCAGCGCCTGCTGGAAGCGGCCGGGAGAGGCGCCGCCGCGGCGCCGAAGGGTGGCGCCGGTGAATAGGGGGGTGACCAGGCGCGGGGTGCTGGCCGGGGCGGCGGCGGCTGCGGCGGCGGCGGCAGTTGCGCCCCAGCTGGGGTGCGCGCCGCTTGCCCGGCGGCGGCGTGCGGCGACGCCCGCCGAGGTGCGCCGGGTGGCCACCGCCTGCGAGTTGTGCCCCAACAAGTGTGCGGTGCTGGCGGTGGTGGAAAACGGCCAGGTGAAGAAGCTCGACCCCAACCCGGCCTCACCGAAGTCGCGGGGGATGCTGTGCGCGCGGGGGAACGCGGCCATCAAGGCGCTCTACGACCCCGACCGCGTCAAGCAGCCCCTCATTCGGGCGGGGGCGCGAGGGGAGGGCCAGTGGCGGGCCGTGTCGTGGGACGAGGCGCTCGATTTCACCGCCGAGCGCCTGCAGCGCCTCCGGCAGGACCACGGCCCGGAGGCGGTGCTGTTCTCCTCCACCGAGGGGTTCCAGGAGGAGTTCTTCAAGAACTTCGGGCTGGCCTTCGGGTCCCCCAACATCCTCAGGCATCCGACCCTCTGTCTCGCCTCGGTCAACCTCGCCTACTCCATGACCTTCGGCACGGTGCCGTCGTTCGATCTGCTCAACGCTCACTACGTGATCATGTCCGGGGCCAATCGCTTCGAGTCGATCATCACCCCCGACACCATGGATCTCATCGAAGGGACCATGAACCGCAAGGCCAAGCTGATCTACCTGGATCCCCGGTTCACGGTCACCGCCGCCAAGGCGGACGAGTGGTATGCGATTCGCCCGGGCACCGATCTGGCCTTCATCCTCGCCATGCTCCACGTCATCATCAAGGAGCAGCGGTACGACAGGGAGTTCGTCGCCACCCGCTGCCTGGGCCTCGAAGAGCTGGCGGCGCACGTGGAGCACTACACCCCGGCCTGGGCCGAGGTCGAGACCGAGGTTCCGGCGGCGGACATCACCCGCATCGCCCGTGAGTTCGCCGACGCTGCCCCCCGTGCCGTGTACTACGCGGGGCGCCGCTCCTCCTGGTATGTCAATGACTTCCAGATGCGGCGCGGGCAGGCGATCCTGAACGCCATCGTCGGCAACTGGGACCGCCAGGGTGGGGTGGTGCCCAACTCCCGCATCGCCCTGGGGGAGCTGCTCTTCCTCCCCTGGGACGACCCGGCCGCGCCGCGCGTGGACGAGATCGACACCCGCTTCCCCCTCGCCGCCAAGGGCGACGGCGCCTTCTTGCAGGCGCGGGAGAACGTGTTGGCGGGGGTGCCGTACCCGGTCAAGGGGTGGATGGTCTACAAGCAGGACCCCATGAACGCCCTGCCGGACCGGGCGAAGACGCAGCGCCTGCTCGAAGCGATGGACTTCGTCGCCGTCATCGACACGCAGATGAGCGATACCGCCTGGTTTGCCGACGTGGTGCTGCCCGAGTCGATGTACCTGGAACGCACCGACCCGTTGCACATGTTGCCTGGCATCTGGCCCGTCGTCGTGCTGCGCCAGCAAGTTGTCCCGCCGCTGCACGACACCCGGCCCAACCTCGAGATCATTCAGGGCCTGGCGCAGCGGCTCGGGCTCGGTGAGTACTTCGAGTACACCATCGAGGAATGGGTCGCCGAGCAGGCGGCCGAGCTACCCCTCGACGAGCCTCTCGCGCACATGAAGCAGCACGGCGTGTTCACGCCCGAGGGGGCGCCCTTCTACGGCCGGACGCTGGCCCCGGGTTTCCGCTTCCTCACCCGCTCGGGCAAGATCGAATTGTACTCCCAGCGGCTGGCCGAGGCCGGGCACGATCCGCTGCCGGTCTACGCCCCGCCGCGGCCGGTCGGGGAAGGCTCGTTCCGCATGGTGCTGGGTCGCAAGGCGACGCATACCCACGCCTCGACCACCAACAACGTCTGGCTGCTCGAGCAGACTCCCACCAACGACCTGTGGCTGCACCCCGAGCCGGCGGCACGGCTGGGTATCGGTGACGGCGATCTGGTGGAAGTGGCCAGTGCGGTGGGCGCCGTGCGCCTGCCGGCGCGCGTCACGCCCGAGATTCGTCCTGACTGCGTCTTCATGCTGCACGGCTTCGGCAAGAAATCCAAGCACCTGCGCCAGGCGCATGGCAACGGCGCGTGCGACGCCGACGTGCTGGTTACCGCCTGGGACGAGGTGTCGGGCAACGCAGCCTTCCACGAAACCGTGGTCACCGTGCGCAAGGTTGGGAAGGAGGAGCGCCGTGCGTGAGCGGCTGGGTTTGACGAGAGAAGCCCGCTGGGCGCTCGCCCTCGATGCCCGCAAGTGCATCGATTGCAAAGCCTGCGTGGTTGCCTGCAAGGCCGAGAACGACGTGCCCCTGCACAAGTTTCGTAACCGCATCAACGAGGAGCGTGGGGGGAGCTACCCGCGGCTGCGCGCCTCCTTCGAGCCGGAGCAGTGCCACCACTGCGCCAGTCCGTCGTGCGTGCGCGTCTGCCCCACCGGCGCCTCGTACCAGCGTGACGACGGGCTGGTGCTGGTGCACGCGGACGACTGCATCGGCTGTGGCTACTGCATCATCGCCTGCCCCTACGACGCGCGCTTTTTCAACCCTAAGACCAGGGTGGTCGACAAGTGCACGATGTGCGTCCACCGCGTCGACGCCGGGCGCGAGCCGGCGTGCGTGGAGACCTGCCCCAGCCGGGTGCGCCTGTTCGGCGATCTCAACGACGGCGACGGTGCCTTGCGGCGGGCCCTGGACGCCCGGCGCGCGCAGGTGAAGAAGGAGCAGACCGGCAACGACCCGCAGCTGTACTACCTGGTGTGAGGGTATGACGATGAGCAAGGTCCACCCTTCCCGCCGTCCCGGCCCCCGGGCCAAAGCCGCCCACGGGCGTCCCCTGCGGTCGGAGGTGAGCGATGCCTGAGCCGCGCTGGGGCTTCCTGATCGTCCTCTATCTCTTCCTCGGTGGGCTATCCGCCGGCCTCTTCTTCGTGTCCGCGCTGGCCACCTACCTGCAACGGGGGACCGAGCCCGCCTACCCTCGGCTGGCGCGGGTGGGCGCGCTGCTGGCGCCGTGGCCGGTGGTGGCTGGATCGGCGCTGCTGGTTTTCGATCTCGGCCACTGGTACCGCTTCTACAAGCTGTTCGTCACGTTCGAGTGGCGCAGCCCGATGTCCATCGGCGCCTGGCTGCTGGCGGCCTTCACCGGGATCACGGTGCTGTCGTTCTGGTCGTGGCTGTCGGCCGAGACCCTCGCCGCATTGGTGCGCCGCCTGCCGCGCCGCCTCCGCTTCCTGCGCGTCGTGGATCGGCCCTGGCGGGAGGCGCTGCGCCGCCCGCTGGCTATGGCTGGCTTTCCCCTCGCCGTGGGGGTGGGGATTTACACCGGCGTTCTGCTCGGGGCCGTGCAGGCGCGGCCGTTCTGGAACACCAACCTGGTGGCGCAGATGTTCCTGTTCTCGGCGCTGTCGACCGGCTGCGCCCTGCTCATCCTGGCGCTGTCCCTGCGCCGGGCGGGGCTTGAGGCCGGCGAGGCACGGCTCCTGTTCAGCCTGGACATCGTGCTCATCGTCCTGGAGCTGTTCGTGGTGCTGCCGTACCTGATCCACGGCGCCCTGTCGCCTCTGGCGGTGCGCGAGGCGATCGGCCTGGTGATGGGCGGGCCCTTCACCTTCTCGTTCTGGGTGCTCTTCTTCACGCTCGGTCTGCTGCTTCCGCTGGCGCTGGAGCTGTGGGAAATGCGCCCGGTCCTGCTGGCCCGGCAGGCGTTGCATCCGGGGCGAGCCGTGGCCGCCCTGTCGGCGGTCCTGGTGCTGTTCGGGGGCCTGGTCTTGCGCTACGTCTTTGTCTTTGCTGGACAGGTGAGCGCTTTCCAGTGAGAGAGAGCGCCGCCCGGTGGCGGCGAGGAGGAGAGGAATATGCGAGATCTTTTCGTTGTCACGATGTTCGTACTGCTGGCCGCGGTGGCCTCGGCACAGGTCACGCCGCCGGCCGACGAGGCCGATGACCTCAAGGCACAGGTCGAGGAACTGGAGGCCCGCCTCGCCAAGGTGGAGGTGAAGGCCGCCAAGGACCGGCTCAACTTCGCGGGTGACTTCCGCTTCGAGGCGCATTCCATTTCGGCCTCGATCCCTGCCCATTTCGATGGTATGGCGCTGCAGAAGGGGATTGTCGACACCCTGTTCTACTACGGCGCCACCGGCAGCCTGCCCGCGGGGCCGCAGGAGGTGCAGCAGTTCATCGCCGCCAACTATGGGTCCTACCTGTACTTCACCCGCGGGCTCACCTACGCCCAGCTGCAGCAGGCGATGGGCTCGTTCCCGCCGGCCATGCAGCAGGCCCTCATGGCGTCGTTGCTGCCGCACACCTTCGTGCCCGGCTACCACGCCGACAACTCGGCGCTGTACACCAATCGGCTGCGCCTCTCCATCAACGCCGCGGTGGCAGAGAACGTCAAGTTTTCCGGCCGCCTGTCCATGTACAAGGTATTCGGCGACTCCACCGGCGCACAGGTGTTCAACGGGCAGTCCTCCAGCTTCAACATCGATGGCAACACCGTCGGCGTGCCCAACGGCGACCAACTGCGGGTGGAGCGCGCCTACTTCGACTGGACCGACATCGGCGGCACTGGGCTGTACCTGTCGGCCGGCCGCCGGCCGTCCTCGGGGGGGCCGCCCCTGCACCTGCGGCAGGGTGAGATGCGCTCCGGCTCGCCCATGGGGTCGCTGATCGATTTCCAGTTTGACGGCGTCACCATCGGGTATCACCTCTTTGAGAACTCCACGGCGCGGCTGTGCTGGGGGCTGGGGTACGAGAGCGGCTTCGGCAACGGCGAGGTGCTGCGCCAGCCCGCCGATCGCCTGAAGGACGCCCAGTTCGCCGGCCTCAACTGGGACATCTGGGACGACGGCAGCACCCTGGCCCAGGTCACGGTAGCGCGGGCGTTCAACCTCACCGATGGCTTCAACGGCCTCGTCGTGCTGCCCAACAACCCGCTGACCGGCGAGGAGATCGGCGCGCCGCTGGTGATGCGCTTTACCCCCTCGGCCAATCTGGGCGACATGGACATTGCCGGCGCGGTGCTGATGCGCACCGACGGCCCCGTCGACTGGTTCGTCAACTTCAACTACATCAAGAGCCACCCCGACAACGTCACCACCCCGTTCGGCGGTCTCTTCGCCGATCCCTTCACCGTGCCCGAGTCCCACTCCGGCACCATGTACTACCTGGGCGCCCGCTACAACTTCCCCAACGGGGCCACCATGGTCGGTGCCGAGTTCAACCACGGCTCGAAGTACTGGTTCAATTTCACCCCGGCG
This sequence comes from Acidobacteriota bacterium, assembly GCA_037444085.1. Taxonomy (GTDB): domain Bacteria; phylum Acidobacteriota; class Thermoanaerobaculia; order Thermoanaerobaculales; family Thermoanaerobaculaceae; genus CALEVZ01. Next base: position 9,057 of record JBBINC010000065.1, read on the forward strand.
CAGGACGACATCATCGCCCCGAAAACCGCAACCCGCGGCGACGTCGTAGAGGTGTACCTGCTCCACCAGGTTCGCAAGAACTTCCTCTTCCGCCTGGGTTACATCGACTACGAGTACGACTACTCGGGCTCCGGCTGGCACCTGGGGGCGCCGAAGAAGCTGGCCGGCGGGCAGCCGCCCCTGCTCGGTTTCCCCACCTACGACAGCGCCCGCATGGTGACGGCGTCGCTCACCGCGCGCTTTTGACGGCCGGCACGGGCACCGCCCTCCAGCCCGCGGCGGGGAGGGTGAGCGGCCCGGCCACATGGAGGTCCTCATCCCTGGCGCCGGGGCGGCCACCCGCCCCGGCGTCGCTTGTGTGCGCCCGGCATGACCCTCGACGGCCGGGTGAGAGTCCCGCAGGGAGGAGGGTGCACCGAGGCGAGCGAAGCGCAACGGCGCCTTCGTGCGGGGGGTCCGGAGGAAGCCTGGAGCGAGGGGAGCGGGCGGGCGAACAGGAACCGGATACCAGGCGCTGCCGGCCGGGGCGACTCGCCAGATGACCGCGAAGCTCCAGCCACCAAGGGGCGACGGCCGAGGGCCGGCGGTCGTGCGCCGAGTGCCGAGCGTCTTCCTTCAAGTGAGATCTGGCCTGGCGCCTGCAAGGGCGGCGCCGGGGAGGCGGAGCGAGAAGCCAGCAGAGGCCAGAGGACCGGGTCGGTCGTGGCGGCGGCCCGGGTGGCCGCCAACACCCGGCGCCGGTGGCACAATTTCGCACTGAAACTCAAGGGCACTGCCAAACCAACCCTTCGAGCGTCTTGGACTTCTTCAGGCAGGCGTTCTCTGACCTCAACCTTCCGAACCGCCGCGGGCGGACCCGCCTGTAGGGTGGTGTGGGAGGAAAGCGGCGGTCACCTGCCGCCGCCCTCTGTCCCGATCAAGCAACTCGCCGATCTTTTTGAGTCTGTCGTAGTGCTTATACAAATTGTTGTCGTCTTGTGTTCTCCCGTGAATCGCGCTACGCTGTCACGAGGTCGAGGCCCTTCGGCGAACACCTTCGCTGGCGGCTGCGGGAGGTTGGCGGGAGAACGCCGGAAACGGCTGTCAAGGCCACAGGGCGGAGGGCCGGCGTTGGCGCCGGGCGCGCGGAAAAAGGAGGCGACGATGACAAGGACCATGCGATCACGAGGTGTGCTCCTCGCGGTGGCCGTTTTCTTGGTGACCAGCGGCGGGCATGCGTTCGACGGCGCCGAGGTGGCGGGCGATCCTCCCTGCTGCCGCGGCGATCATGAAGGGGAGTTGCCCGCCGGTGACTTCCTCTGTGATCCGGCCATTCCTTTGCTGGACCAGTCCTTGCTCGAGCAGGCCGAGATGGTTCTGCCAGCCGGCACACTCGATTCCGTCGGTGACCTCGAGGCGTCTGTGCTCCTCGAGGGGCAACAACGGCTGCTGTTCGGCAAGGCGGGGACCACCTCGACGACGCTGCTCAACGAGACGTTCGAGAGTACGTGGCCGTCCGCCGGGTGGCAGGTGGGGATCAATTCAGGCAAAGCGGACGCCAAGTGGGGGCGGTCCACCTATCGCAAGGCCGGTGGCGGCTACAGCATCTGGTGCGCCAAGAGCGGGTCTGCCGCCCCGCCAGACGGTGGCACCGTGCCCAAGAACATGACGACCTGGGCGATCGTGGGCCCCGTCAATCTGTCGACCTATACCGCGGGCAGCTTTTTCTTCGATGTGTGGCAGCAGACCGGCAACGGTGACTATCTTTTCTACGGGGCTTCCACCAACGGCACCAACTTTTCGGGGTGGAACGTCACGGCCAACACGTCGGGGTTCGAGCGGGTGACCCGAGACATTACCAACTGGGGGACGTTGGGCAATCTGGCCGGGCAGGGTTCGGTGTGGTTCGCGTTTTTCTATATCTCAAACGACGATGAGTCCCGCGCCGAGGGGGCGTACGTGGACAACGTCACCCTCACCGCAGAAACCGGCGGTGGCAGTGGCAGTTGCGGCACCTACATCACCACGGAGGACAACGAGAACAACGCGGGGACGGGGACGGCGGACAACGACATGGGGGTGTCTGGGCGGGGGCAGTGTCTGTACAACACCGACTCCAGGCATCCAATCGAGTTCAACATCTTCGTGACCGGGCCCTTGCCGACCTCGTCGGCGCAGTTGTTCCTGGAAACCTGGGATGTGGACTACCCGGACGAGACCAACGACGTCTACTTCAACAACACCAAGGTGGGCTCGACGACCGGGGCCAACAACCAGTGGTCCAACCCGTCGTTCAACATCCCGCTGAATCTGGTGCGGGCGGGCAAGAACACGGTCAAACTGATGGTCGACACGAAGAACTCAGGGTCGTGGTGCACCTGGGTGGCGCAGGCCCAGTTGATCATCGACGGGGGGTGTCAGGGTTCGGCCTCGTGCCGGTACGTGAACACCAACAAGACGAGTTATGCGCCGGGCGAGAACGTGCAGGTCACCTACGAGATCGACACCACCAAGACGTCGCAGGAGATCCGGGTGGAGTCCAACCTCAAAAACCCGTCGGGGCAGATCGTGGCGGGGATGGAGAAGGTGTACACCACCACGGGATCGGGCAACGATCCGCAGACGGTGACGCTGGCGCTGCCCGGCGGCGCGCCGGGGGGCACCTACACGGCGGAGATCCTGGTGTTCGACAAGGCCACCGGCGTGCTCGAGTCCACCTGCTCCAGACAATTCACCGTTACCGGCGGTGGGGGTGGAGGAGGGTGCACCCTCTCGTGCACGGCCACCGTGCCGGCCAGCGCGCTGGTGGGACAGCAGGTGACGTTCGTATCGTCGGCGACCGCCAGCGGGTGTACCGGTGGGATCGAGTACTTCTGGTTCTTCGGCGACGGCACCACCGCCGTCGCGCAAACCCAGAACACGAGTTACACCTACACGGCGGCGGGCACCTATACCTGGGAGCTGGTGGCGGTGGTGCAGGGCAACGTGGTGTGCCGCAAGACCGGCACGATCACCGTGACCACCTCCTCGGGTGGTTGCTCCCTGGGGTGCAGCGCCACGGTCCCGGCTACCGCCCAGGTCGGCCAGACGGTGACGTTCCAGGGATCCTCCTCGGCCTCCGGCTGCTCCGGCTCGGCCGAGTACTTCTGGTTCTTCGGCGACGGCACGACGGCGGTGGCGCAGGCGCAAAACACCTCGTACGTGTACACCCAGCCCGGCACCTACACCTGGGAACTGGTGGTGGTCATCGGCCAGACCATCTGCCGGCGCAGCGGCACCATCATTATTACCGGCACCGTGGGCACCGGCTGCACGGTGGGGTGCACGGCGCTGGTGCCGGCCACGGGGCAGGTGAACGTGCCGGTGCCGTTCAAGGCGTCGTCCACCACGGCCAACTGCCAGGGTACGCCGGAGTACTTCTGGTCGGTGGACGACGGCACGACGGCGGTGGCGCAGGCGCAGAACACCACCTGGACCTTCCCGGCGCCGGGGGTGTACCGCTGGCACCTGACGGTGGTGGTGGGGGGGGTGGTGTGCCGCCGGACTGGCACCATCACCATTGCCGCGCCCTCCGGGTGCACGCTGGACTGCACCGCGCTCGTGCCCGCCGTTGCCCAGGTAGGGCAGAGCGTCAACTTCCGCGGCTTCGCCACCTGGTCGAGGTGCTCTGCACCGCCGATCTATGTGTGGGACTTTGGCGACCGCAGCATTCCCGCGGGGGGCAGCACCCCCACCCACACCTACCACGCACCCGGGAGCTGGGACTGGCAGATGACCACCGTGGTGGACGGGGTGTACTGCGTGCGCAGCGGCACGATCGTCGTCCCCGGGGCGGGTGGCGTGCAGCCGCCGCCCACGGGCTGCAACTACAGCACGTGGTTCCAGGTGGGCAGCCGGGCCAGCGGGGTTCTGGGGAGCCAGTGGCGAACTGACGTCTTCATCCTCAACCTGGGCGCTCAAGCCGCGCAGGTGACGGCGCGCCTGCACGCCCCGGGCGGGGTGCGCACGCTCGCTGCCACGGTGCCGGGGCGCCAGCACCGCACCCTGGCCGATGTGGTCGGGCAGATGAACTACACCGGCTCCGCGGCGCTGGAGCTGTGCTCCGACCAGCCGGTGCGGGCCGCCTCGCGGACCTATAACCGCAAGAGCGCCACCGAAACCTTCGGTCAGTACTATCGCGGCTTCACCTCGACCCAGGCGATGAGCGCCGGGCAGACCGGGTGGCTGCTGGGGCTGAAGGAGAACAGCCAGTTCCGCTCCAACATCGCGCTGACCAACTCCGGGCGCAGCACGGCGCGGGTGGCCGTCACCCTCTACGATGGCAGTGGCGCCATCGTCACCGCCTACACCGTGACGCTCGCTCCCAGCGAATGGAAGCAGGAGGCACGCCCGTTCTTCAACAAGGGCGGGCGTGGCAATATCGACGAGGGGTATGCGAGGGTGGATGTACTGGCGGGCAGCGGGGTGGAGGCGTCGGCCTCGGCCATTGACGCCGGCACCAACGATCCGACCACCTTGCCGGCGCTGCCATAAGCCTTTCTCGGCGGAAACGCTGCGCGGCCGGGGCGAGGTGCCCCGGCCGCGCTCCTGTCGTGAGCGAACGGGCTCCCCGTCGCGGGCAGAGGGACTACCCGGCGGCGTGCGCCGCCGCCGCGGCGCGCCCGGCGGCGAACGCCTGCCGGTTGAGCTCCAAGAACTTTCGCGGAACCCGCTGTTCCAGGCAGGACCACCACACCTCCTCGGTCAACGGCAAGAGCGTGGACAGGGCTCCGAGGAGCACCACGTTGGCCGCCTTGACGTTTCCCGCCTTCTGCGCCAGGCGTTCCCCGGGAACGGTGATCATGGTTGCCCGCGCGGCGGCGAGCGCCGGCCCGAGATGCTCGTCTTTGGGGTACACCGCACTCCCGGCGGACACCGTGATTGGGACGATGGCCATGTCGTTGACCACGGCGGTACCACCCTCTCGCAGGTAGTGGGCGAAGCGCAGCGCCTCGAGCTTTTCGAAGGCCAGGAGAATGTCAGCCTCGCCCACGCCGACGATGGGAGAGAACACCTGCTCGGGGTGCCAGCGCACGTGCGAAATGACGCTGCCGCCACGCTGCGCCATGCCGTGGACTTCCGACTTCTTGACGTCGAGTCCGGCGGCCAGCGCCACGTCGGCAAGAATGTTGGAGGCGAGCAGGGTTCCCTGACCACCCACCCCGGCGAGGACGAAGTTCACGGCCAGGGGCGAGCTGCTCACTGGGCACCTCCCTGCGGCGCCAGGGCACATGAGCCGTGCTCGCCGTCCTCCAGCAGGCGCATCTGGTCGCGCGTGGTAATCGCGTCGTGGGGGCAGATCTGCGCGCAGATCTCGCAGCCGGTGCACAAGTCCTTGTCAATCAGCGCCAGTGGTTTCCGGTTGTCGGGGTCGATTTCGTCGCTCTTTAAGATGGCGGGGCAGCCGATGCGGAAACACACGCCACAGCCGTTGCAACTCTCCAGCACCTCCAGCGGCACCCACTGGCGGCGCGATTCCGGCAGCAGCGCGCACGGTTGGCGGGCGATCATCACCGCCGGTTCGTTGGTGGCCATCAACTCCTTGTACGCTCGCTCGACCTCGCCCACGTCGTAGGCGCCCACGGTCGCCACGTGCTTGATCCCGAGGGCGCGCACCAGCGGCTCCAGCTCAATCACGTCGGTTGGTTCCCGCTGCAAGGTCACGCCGGTGCCGGGGTTGGCCTGATGCCCGGTCATCGCCGTGGTGCGGTTGTCGAGGATGATGAGCAAGATGTTGGCCTTGTTGTAGGCCACGTTGGCCAAGGCTGGCAATCCTGTGTGGTAGAAAGTGGAATCGCCTAGCACCGCGACCACGCGCTCGTCCAGGCCGGCCTGGGCGGCGCCGTGGGCGACCGCGATGGAGGCCCCCATGCAGCCGCAAAAGTGCAGCGCCGACAGGGGCGGCAAAAAGCCCAGGGTGTAGCAGCCGATGTCGCCGGAGACGGCAACCTTCTTCTTGGCGAGAAGCTGGAAGACGCCGCGGTGGGAGCACCCGGGGCACAGCACAGGTGGGCGGCCAGGGAGAGGGGGGAGAGGGAGGTCGGCACGCTTCACCGGCGGCCGATCCACCGGCAAACCTGCCGCCTCCCCGCAGCGTCGCACCACCTTGGGGTCAAGTTCGCCGATCAAGGGGAAGATCGACTTGCCCTCGCACGCCAGGCCCAGCAAGCGGGCGCCATCCTCGATCACCGGGTCCAGCTCCTCGAGGACCACCAGGCGCTTCACCCCCGCGGCGAACTCGCGCAGGAGTCGTGCCGGCAAAGGATGGACGGCCCCCAACTTGAGCACCGAGGCGGTGGGGAACACCTCCCGCGCATACTGGTAGGCGACCCCCGCGGTGATGATGCCGACCTCCCGGTCACGCCACTCGATCCGGTTGAGAGGCGTACGCTCCACCCACTCTGCCACCCTCCGCATGCGCTCCTCCACCACCGGGTGACGACCACGAGCGTTGGCCGGCACCATCACGTATTTGGCGGCGTCGCGGGGGAACTTCTTGTGCGCGGCGCGCACCTCGCCGCGCTCCCCCAGTTCCACGGGCGTGGAGGAGTGGTTGATGCGGGTGGTGGTACGCAGCATGACCGGCGTGTCGAAGCGCTCGGAGAGCTCGAAGGCGGCGATGCAGAAGTCCTTGCACTCCTGGGAGTCGGAGGGGTCGAGGCAAGGGACGCGGGCGAACGCGGCGTAGCGCCGATTGTCCTGCTCGTTTTGCGAGGAGTGCATCGCCGGGTCGTCGGCCGACACGAACACCAACCCGCCCTCGGTGCCGGTGTACGAGGCGTAGAACAGCGAATCGGCGGCGACGTTGACCCCCACGTGTTTCATCGCCGCCAGAGCACGGCGGCCGGCATACGCCGCTCCGACAGCCACATCGAGGGCCACTTTCTCATTCGTCGACCACTCGCAGTAGACGCCGGGGAAACGGGAGAACTCCTCCAGGATCTCGGTGGAGGGGGTGCCCGGATAGGCCGCCGCGACGAAAACTCCGGCTTCCCATGCGCCCCGCGCGATCGCCTCGTTGCCGGATAAGATCCGCCTCATCGAATCCTCCGCCGCCATTGTGGCAAGCCCACGAAGAGAGAAGAAGCCCCGGCAGGGCGCGGAGGGCCAGGGTGTCGGATGGCTTGGGGGGGAGATCCAACGGTGGCCCCCACAACTTCGCCCCACCGGGGAATCTGACTGTTTGTCCGTGGCGGCCCTCGTCACTGATTTCTCTGTGAATCGTGAAGGCCTTCACAATGAAAGACCCTATCACTCCTCGCCTCGCCGCGCAAGAGGCGAAGCCACTCGCGGCCGTACCGGGATGGTCGACCACTCACCGTCTGCCGAGTCCAAGGCGTCCGCGAGCGGGCACCGGCACGGACACGGGCACGGGCACGGGCACGGGC
>JBBINC010000066.1:0-16432 GCA_037444085.1 Acidobacteriota bacterium
GATGGGGGGTGTTGGCGCTGGCGCGGAGGCGGGCGGGGGATCGCCGGGGGTGAGGGCGGTCGCCCTCCTCGCGCTGCTGGCCGGGGTGCTGCAGCCCGCGCCGGCTCCCCGCCTGGGTGAGGACGTTCGCATCGAGCAACCGACGCAGGGCCCGGTGGTGGGGATTCTCGCGAGCGTCACGGTGGCCAGCCGCGTCGAGGGAGACGTGGTGGTGCTGGGCGGGGATGTGCGCGTCAGCGAGACGGGTGCGGTGGTGGGCGACGTGGTGGCGGTGGGCGGGTCGGTGCGCGCCGAAGGCAAGGTGAGCGGACGGGTGGTGGGGGCATCCAGCCGCGGCGTCCTGGCGCCGCTGGCGGGGGACCCCGGGCGGCCGTCGATATCGGTGTGGGGGATGCACCTGGTGCACTTCGGCGCATGGCTGATGGTGGTGGGCGCGCTGGCCCTGGCGCTGCCGCAGCCTGCGCGCCGGGCGTGCGAGTTGCTGATGCGGCGGCCCGGACGCGCGCTCGGCGTGGGTGCGTTGGCTCTGCTGGTGTGGGTGGCGGTGGCAGGAATCGGCCTGCTGCTGGGCGCCTCGCCGGCCGGTGCCGGAGTGGTCGTTGCCGCCACCACCGCGCTGGTCGCCGTCAAGGTGCTGGGTGTGGTGGTGATCGCCTTCGCCCTGGGATGGCGCCTCGTCCCCGTGCTGCCGGCCGCCTTGCGCGGCGAGGCGCCTCGCGCCGGTGTCGGCATGCTGGTCGTGCTGCTGGCGGCGCTGCTCCCGTGGGCCGGCGAGGTGCTGTGGCTGGCAGCCAACGTGGCTGGCATCGGCGCGGTGATCGTCATGCTGGCGGCCGACGGCCCGCGGGCGGCGGCGCGCGTCTTGGCGCTGCGGCGCGAGCGGCGCGCGCGGGTTTGACGGCAAGGCAGCACGCTGCTACCCTGTGGCGTCCTCTGAGGAGGGCGTGTGTCTCGTATCGATCTGACCTCTGCCGACACCGAGCCGCTCGAGTTCTCCGAGCGGGTGGCCCCTCCCGCCGGAGTGGGGGGAGAGGACGTGGTGTCGCTGGCCGAGGCCACCATCGCCGGTAAGGTCGAGAGGACGTCGCGAGGGTTTCTCGTCACCGGGTGGGTGGAGGCGGCGGCGAGGCTGCGCTGTGTGCGCTGCCTGGAGGAGTTCGCGCTCGGCCTGCACGAGTCGATGGAGGTCGAGCTGCTCCCTCTCACCACCGCTCCCCGCGAGGAGGAAACGCAACTGGGTCGCGCCGATCTGGACACGCGCTTCTACGCCGAGCCGGTTGTTGACCTCGCCGAACTGGCCGCGGAGCAGATCGAACTGGCGCTGCCCATGAAGCCCGTGTGTTCCCCGTCCTGCCATGGCCTGTGTCCGCGCTGCGGCGCCAACTTGAACGTCGAAGTCTGCGGCTGTCCGGTCGAGGCTGAGTCCCGCTGGAGCGCACTCGCCGACTGGCGGCCGAGCAACTAGGAGGAGTCGCACCATGCCAAATCCGAAGTATCGCCACTCGAAGGCACGCCGAGACCGCCGCCGGGCGCACGATCATCTGGCGCAGCCGGCCGCCTCCACGTGCCCGCATTGCTTCCAGCCCAAGCTCCCGCACCGGGTGTGCCCGTCCTGCGGGATGTACGAGGGCCGTCAGGTCCTCAACGTCGAAGAGGTTTCTTAAGCCAGCTCGACCGTGAGGAAATGGGCCCGGTGAAGGCCTCCGCCGTCGCGCTCGATGCCATGGGCGGCGACCACGCGCCATCGTCGACAGTGCTCGGGGCGCTGGAGGCGGCGCGCGAGTTCAACCTGCGCGTGCTGCTGGTCGGCCAGGAGGCCGTGCTGCGCCGGGAACTGGCGCGAGCGGGCGGGGCGGTGCGCGGGGTGGAGATTGTCGACGCTCCCCAGGTGGTTGCCATGGACGACCCGCCGACCTCGCCGGTGCGTGCCAAGCGGGACTCCTCGATGGCCGTCGCCATGCGTCTGGTGCAGCGCGGCGACGCCTGCGCCTTCGTCACCGCCGGCAACACCGGCGCGGCCATGGTCACCGCCAAGCTGATGCTGGGGTGCATCACCGGCGTCGACCGGCCGGCGCTGGCGTCGCTGGTGCCGGGGGTGGATCACCAGACGTTGCTCCTCGACGTGGGCGCCAACGTCGACTCCAAGCCCCACCACCTGATGGAGTTCGCGGTGATGGGCCACTTCTACTCCCAGGCCGTGCTCAAGGTGCCCTCCCCCCGCATCGGGTTGTTGTCGGTGGGCGAGGAGGAGGGGAAGGGTGACCGCGTCACGGTCGAGGCGCATCGCCTGCTCTCCGGCATGGACCTGAACTTCGTCGGCAACGTCGAGGGGCGCGACGTCTACGCCGGGACGGTGGACGTCGTGGTGTGCGACGGCTTCGTGGGGAACGTGGTGCTGAAGGTCTCGGAGGGGCTGGGTGAGATGGTGTTCACCTTGTTGAAGCGCGAAGCGCGCCGCTCGCCCGTGTACTCCGCCGGGCTGCTGCTTGCCAAGGGTGCCTTTGCCGGCTTTCGCCGCCAGGTGGATTACGCCGAGTACGGTGGGGCGCCGCTTCTCGGCGTCAAGGGGGCATGTCTCGTTGGCCATGGCCGCTCCAACCCCAAGGCGATTCGCAACGCCTTGCGCTTTGCCCGCTCCTACGCGGGCGCGTCGGTGGTGGAGCACATCGCCGAGAAGCTCGCCGGGGTCGCCGGCCGCGACGGCAACGGCTAGAGGGGGGAGAATGCACGACAACCACGCTCGCACCGCGCGGATCGCCGGTCTGGGCACGTTCTTGCCTGACAAGCTCTTGACCAACAAGTACTTCGAGGAGATTCTGGAGACCACCGACGAGTGGATCGTGACGCGCACCGGGATGCGCGAACGGCACGTGGTGTCGCCCGGCGAAAGCCTGGCCACGGTGGCGGTGGAGGCGGGCAAGCGCGCCCTCGCGGACGCCGGCCTCGACGCCGAGGAGATCGAGTTATTGATTCTCGCCACGGCGACGCCGGAACAGCCCATCCCCGCCACGTCGGCGCTCATCCAGCCGGCGCTGGGGGTGCGCCGGGCGGTGTGCTTCGATCTCTCGGCGGCGTGCTCCGGCTTCCTGTATGCCCTGAAGGTGGCGCGCCAGTTCTTCATCACCGGAGAGGTGTCCACCGCCATGGTGATCGGCGCGGAGACGCTGTCGCGCTACGTGGACTACACCGATCGCGCCACCTGCGTGCTGTTCGGGGATGGCGCCGGAGCAGCCGTGCTGAAGGCGGCGCCGGCCGGCGAGGGTATCCTGCGCGTCGCCTGGCACACCGATGGAACGTACGCCGACTTCATCCAGATGCCGGGGGGCGGCTCCAAGTACCCTCCCAACGTCAAGGAGCACATCGACAACAAGCTTCCGTTCATCAAGATGCGCGGCAACGAGACGTTCAAGGTGGCGGTGCGGTCGCTGACCGACGTCTGCTTCGAGGTGTTGGAGCAAGCCGGTGTGAGCATTGAGGAAGTGGCGCTGCTTGTCCCTCACCAGGCCAACCAGCGCATCCTGAGTGCAGTGGGGGAGCGTCTGGGCCTGCCTGCGGAGAAGATCTACGTGAACCTCGAGAAGGTCGGCAACACCTCGGCGGCATCCATTCCCCTGGCGCTGCGCGACGCCCTCGACGAGGGCCGGCTGAAGCGGGGGGACCTGGTGCTGTCGGCGGCGTTCGGCGGTGGTCTGACCTGGGCGGCGGCGCTGGTGCGCTGGTAGGAGTCGAGGCATGGGCAAGGTTGCGTTTCTCTTTCCCGGGCAGGGCAGCCAGGCGGTGGGGATGGGCGCGGACTTGGCAGAGCGGTTCGGCGAGGCGCGGCAGGTGTTCGAGCGCGCCGACGCGGCGCTGGGCGAGCCCCTGTCGCGGCTGTGCTTTTCCGGGCCGGAGGAGCGGCTTCGCCTGACCGCCAACACCCAGCCTGCCATCCTCGCCGCCTCCCTCGCCGTGTACGCCGTTCTCGCCGCCCGCGGCGCGCGCTGCGATGGCGTCGCCGGACACTCCCTGGGCGAGTACAGCGCCGTGGGCGTGGCCGGCGGCCTCAAGATCGAGGACCTGGTGCGCACCGTGCGGCGGCGCGGAGAGCTGATGCAAGAGGCGGTGCCGGTGGGTCAGGGAGCGATGGCGGCGGTGCTGGGTCCACCCCGCGACCAGGTGGAAGCGGCGTGCGCCGAGGCCTCCACGGCGGCCGAGGTGGTGGTGGCGGCCAACTTCAACGCCCCGGAGCAGACCGTCATCGCCGGCCACGCCGGGGCGGTGGCGAGGGCGGGCGAGCTGCTGCAGCAGCGGGGGGCCAAGCGCGTCATTGGGCTGCCGGTGTCGGCGCCGTTCCACTCGCCGCTCATGAAGCCGGCGCGGGAGGGCCTGGCGCCGGTGCTGGCGGCGCTGCCCTTGGCGCCCCTCGCCGTGCCCCTGTACAACAACGTAGATGCGGCGCCGGTGCAGGCCGCGGCCGAGGTGCGCGACGGCCTCCTGCGGCAGGTGGACGCGCCGGTGCGCTGGGTCGAGCTGGTGGAGCGGATGGTGGCGGACGGCTTCGACACCTTCGTCGAGGTGGGTCCGGGCGCGGTGCTTTCCGGTCTGGTGCGGCGCATCGCCCGCGGCGTCACGTCGGCGGCGGTGGGAACGGTCGCCCAGGTGGACACCTACCTGGAGGGGCTTGAAAGGCGCCGGTAGGAACGAAACGCCACGGTTTCCTGCCACAAGCCCGCGAGGAGGACGACATGGGGGTACTGAACGGCAAGGTGGCCTTGCTCACCGGGGCGGCGACGGGGATCGGCGCGGCGTGTGCCCGCGCCCTGGCGCGGGAAGGCGCGCGGGTGGCGTGCACCTCGCTGCCCACCGATCCCATCGCCGAGGTGGTGGCGGCGATTACGAGCGAGGGGGGTGAGGCGATCGGGATCCCCTTGAACGTCACCGATGCCGCCCAGGCCGCCGAGGTAGTGGACCGCGTCGCCGCCGAGCTGGGGGGGATCCACATCCTGCTCAACAACGCCGGCATCACCGACGACGGGTTGTTCCTGCGCATGAAGCCGGAGGCGTGGCGGCGGGTGCTGTCGGTGAACCTGGACGGGGTGTTCAACGTCACCCAGCCGGTGGTGCGGCACATGGTCAAGCAGCGCGAGGGGCGCATCATCTCCATCTCGTCGGTGGTCGGGCTGATGGGCAACCCGGGGCAGGCTAACTATGCCGCCTCGAAGGCGGCACTGATCGGCCTGACCAAGACCCTGGCGCGCGAGCTGGGCGGCCGCAACATTCTGGTCAACGCCATCGCCCCGGGGTTCATCCAGACCCCCATGACCGACAGGCTCACCGACGAGCAGCGTCAGGCGCTCATCGGCAATCTCGCCGTGCCTCGCCTCGGCACCCCCGAAGACATCGCCGCGGTCGTGGTATTCCTCGCGTCTCCGGCGGCCTCCTACGTGACCGGCGAGGTGATCAACGTCTCCGGCGGGTTGTACATGTGATGCGTCGCGGGGTCCGGCGGGAATACTCCCGTCACACCCCGCGGTTGTCACCTGCGAAGCTTCTCGCGCAGAAAGACGCCTCGACCTGATGCTGTGTGCAGGCGTGGCTGCGATGTCCGCCGGGCTCCCACCCCTCTGGAGCGTCGTGTGACCGCTGGAGGGTGCCATGATTCGAACTGTTTCCTGGTGGACCGCAGCCGTCCTGGTCGCCGCCGCGGTCGTCGCTGACCAGTGGCGGGTGCTCACCCCGGCCGGATCCCCGTCCCCACGCGCCGGCCTCACGCTGACCAACGTCGCCGGGCGGGTCTTCCTGTACGGCGGCAGGAGCGCGACCACGCCGTTCTCCGAGCTGTGGGAGTGGAAACCCACCGCCGACCTGCTCGGCGGCACGTGGCTCAAGCTGGCCCCAACCGGTCCGACTCCGGAGTCCAGCTTCGTCCACGCCGCCGTGGCGTACGGCGGCAAGCTCTACGTGTTCCACGGTTTCAATACATCGTTCCAGGTGGTCAACGGCGTCTGGGCGTTCAGCCCAGCGACCAACGCCTGGGCGGTGGCGCCATCCAGTGGACAGGTGCCGCAAGGACGATGGGGGCACCGTGTGGTGGTGCTCGGCGACCGGGGATACCTGCTCGGCGGCGCGCTGGCGACCGCGCAGCTGGCCACCGAGGTCTACAGCTACCACTTCCCCACCGGTGCGTGGCGGAAGGAGGCGCCGGTTCAGGTGGAGGGCGGCGTGCTGGCCGCCGCGCCGGCCGCCCCAACCGTTTTCACCGGCCTCGGCAAGGGAGTGCTCAAGCTGGAGGCGGGAAAAGGCGGCGCCGACGCCGATGTGGCTCTGGCCTGGGGCGGCGAGGATGGCTCCGGGGTGCGTGACCTGGCGGTGGTGCTCGGCCCCGTCAACGAGTACCTGACCTGGACGATGTCCGAGGACATGAAGCTGCACTCGCGCCGGGCCTGGCAGTCGACGGCGATCACCCCGACCTTCGCCATCGAGGTGGGCGGGCAAACGCCGGGCGGGGTGACCAACCGCACAACGATCCACAACTTCGAGACGTGGCTGAATACCCGGGCGTGGCGGCTCGGCGCCGCTCCCCGGGCCGGATCGCCGCTTCCCATCGCCTCCAGGGAGGGTGGCCTTGCCTTCCTCGGCTCCTCGCCCTTCGCGCCCGGGCCGACGCCCACCCCTGGGCCAGGACCGACGCCAACGCCGCGTTCTGACCATCTCACGGGCATCTACTTCGGCGGCCGAGACGGCAGCAACAACTTCCTGAGTGCAACGGTGCTTCACATCTCTGATTTCCCGGCGGAGGACTCAACCCCAGACTGGCAGCTGCCGGTCGTGGCCAACCTAGCCGGATCGGGTGGGGTCTTCCAGAGCACCGTCACCGCAAGCGGCCGGGACGGCTCGCAGTACGGGCAGAGCGTGCCGGTGACGCCGCGCGACGAGGCGGTGCCCGCGGGGTTCTCGGTGGCCTTCCCGACCACCGCGGACGCCGGGCACAACCGCGTCAACGTCGCCGCCGCCGCGCTGCGCCCCGCCGACATCACATTGCAGCTGTTCAATGATGCGAATCAGCCGTTGGGCGTGCCCAAGGTCCTCACCCTCGGGGCCGGGGGCAGCGTCCAGCTCAACGACGTCTTCACGCAGTTCGGCGTCCCGCCCCAGGATGGTGCGACGGTGCGGTTCACCGTGCACTCGGGTCTGGCCCAGGGGTACGTGTCGGTGCTCGACGGCGGCATGCCGGGCTACACCGGCACCAGCGACCCCGCCACCATGCCGTGGTCGTGGGACGGCGAAGAGACGGTGAGCATGTTCGAGCTGGGGTCGATCACCGGCCTCAACGAATTCAAGGGCTCGGCGACGATTCGCAACCACTCGGCGGTACCGGCCACCGTCCGGCTCGACTTTCACGAGCGCGGCAAGCCCGGGGTCGCGGCGACCACCCAGGTCGTCGTCCCGGCGGGCGGCACGCGCGCCTGGGAAGACTTCATCGGCGATGCCTTCAACCTGCCCGGCAAGGTGGGCACGGTGGTGTGCCACGCCCAGGGCGGAGCCAGGATCAGTGCCGCCGGGCGGGAGTACGCCGTGTTCCGCGACGGTGCAGGAAAGCAGGTGGGGACGGCCGGTCAGCTCGTCCCCGGCCTCACCGATCGCGACCTGCTCCGTCCCGGCTACACCTACGCGGTGCTCAACGTCAAGCAGACCGGGACGACGGCGGGCAGTGAGCGCTCCCATCTCGCCGCCTTCAACCCCGGTCCCAGCGACGCCACGGTGACCCTTCGCATGTACGATGACGGCGGGGTGTTCGAAGGCGAGAAGTCGTGGCTGGTGCGGGCCGACGAGGAGGTGCGGATCAACTTCCTCGCCGGCGCCATCAAGCCGTCCCAGGACGGTGGCTCCAAGCACCTGCTGATCACCGCCGCCACGCCCGTCCACGCCCTCATGTTCCGCGTCAACGGCTCCGGCGACCCGGTCACCGTGTGGCCCCAGGTTGTCTTCACGCCCGAGACGTGACGCCCGAGGGGACCGGGCATCCCTCACACCGCGGCGCCCCGTGGGGGGCGCCGGGTGGAAGGAGGAGGAGAAGAAACGTCCTGCTCATTGATACGAACCGGGCGGCGCGGTTGTTTATGCCGCGCCAAGGAGAACGATCACCGTGCTAGGGTAACGGCGTATGCCGGAGCTGCCCGAGGTCGAGACGATTCGCCGCTCGCTGCTGCCGCGCCTGCAGGGAGCACGCATCGTGGCGGTTTCCGCGTCGGGGCTGCCGCTGCGCCAGCCGATCGATCTGCAGGGGTGGCGCGCCTGCGAGGGCGCCCGCCTGGCGGGCATCACCCGCCGCGGCAAGTATCTGATCTTCGATCTCGGTGACGCCGCGGCGGTGCTGCATCTGGGGATGTCCGGCCGGTTGCTCGTGCAGCAGGCCGTCTCGGCGGCGCCACCCCACACCCATCTGTCCGTGGGCTTCGAGGGTGGGCCGGAGCTGCGCTTCGTCGACCCCCGGCGGTTCGGCGTGGCGGTGCTGCTTCCGGCGTCCGGGGTGGGCGACTACCCGCCGCTGGCGCGGCTCGGGGTCGACCCCCTCGAAGGCGATCTGGCGGCGGCGCTGGGGGCGCTGGCCGGCTCGCGCACCGCGATCCGCAACGCCCTCCTGGACCAGCGCTGCATCGCCGGGCTCGGCAACATTTACGCCAACGAGGCGCTGGCGCGGGCGGGAGTCCGCCCGACCTCGCCGGCGGGGCGTCTGTCGCCGGCCCGCCGGGCCCGACTCGCCGGCGCGATTCGCGAGACGCTGGCGGAGGCGCTCACCGCCGGTGGCACCACGCTGGCGGACGGGGGGTTCGTGAACGCCTCCGGGGAGGGCGGGTATTTTTCCGTGTCGCTGCGGGTGTACGGCCGCGCAGGCCATCCGTGCCGGCGCTGCGGCCAGGCCATTGCCCGCACCGCGCTGGCGGGTCGCTCGGCGTACTACTGCCCGCGCTGCCAGCGCTGACGGTCAGGCGCTCTTGCGCGGCCGGCCGCGGGGCCGGCGGCCGCCGGTCGGCAGGGGCAGGACGAGCATGCCCTCGGCCTCGTCGAACGACACGGGTACGCGAGCGGTCTCTTCGAGGGCGATGCCGTAGGCCTGGAAGAGCGGACGGGCGCGCACCGAGGCGACGCGAGTACGGTGCGACATGCGCACCGCGCCCTCTTCCTTGGGGTCGGCGGCGCGAATCCCGATCAAGCGCTTCTGCGAGTCGAAATGGAGGGTGACGAAGCGCGCTTCTTGAAGTCCTGTCTGGTGCGCAAAGGCGATATCCAGTGAGATAGTGCCGGTGCGCTTGACGGACGCTTGTGGGGATTTCTGTTTGCGAGCAGGGATAAACTTTTCGAATGGCATTTTATGCCTCCCCTACGGTCATCTCCTAAGGTAATTTCACGTGAGACAACTTGTCAAGCCTTCTTTGGGCTTTTTGATGCGTTCCTGACGCGCATGACAGCCGCGGCGCTGTCGTCTTCTCGCTCGCCAGTTCTTTCGCTCCTTTCACGATGAGTGCTGGCGAACTCGGCGCCTCTTGCGAGTCAGCGCGGGGCAATTCCGGCCAGCTCGGCGAGCACCGCAGCGGTGTGTTCCCCCAGGGCCGGCGGCGGCGCCGGGGGGCGCATGCCCAGGCCGGTGAGCAGCGGTTGCGCCGCCGCCTGGGGGGTGGCGGCGGCCACCGCCTCGGCGAGGGTGAGCACGGGGGAGACCGGCACGCCCGCCGCGGCCGCCACCTCCAGCCAGTGCTGGCGCGGTGCCCGAGCCAGGACGGCGGCCACCTGTGCCGCTGCCCGCGCGCCCTCTTCCCCCGCGTCGAGGCCCGCGCCAGCCAGCTCGGAAAGGCCCAGCAACTCCACCCAGGCGGTCCAGAACTTGGGTTCCACCGCGGCCACCGCCAGCTCGCGCCGGTCGCCGCAGAGATAGCGCCGGTACGCCGGGCAGGCGCCGGAAAGGTGGGTGGCGATGAGGCCGTCGCCGGCGGCGGCGTGGTCGGCGGTCTGCCAGGCGAGGAACGGTCGCAACGCCGCGGCGAGGGGTTGCTCCACGTGCGCCCCCTGGCCGCTGGCGTGGCGGGCCAGCAGCGCGGCGAGAATCGAGGTGGCGGCCAGCATGCCGGCGGCCACGTCGGCCAGCAGGACTCCTGGTAGTCCCCTCCCGCCCAGCAGGGAGAGCATCCCCGAGGCGGCGGTGATGTTGAGGTCGTGGGCAGGGCGGTCATCGCCGCCGCCGTAGGCGGAGAGCGAACAGGTCACCAGAGTGGGGTTGGCCGCGCGCAGCTTGCCAAGCCCGACCCCCCAGCGCGCCAGGGTGCCGGGGCGGAAGCTCTCGATGAGCACGTCGCTGCGGCGCGCGAGGGCGCGCAGCGCCGCGGCTCCCTCTTCGGTGCGGAGGTCCAACGTCACTGACTGGGCGCCGCGGTACAACGCTGCGAAACCGGCGCCGATCCCGTCCTGAAGCGGCGGCGCGTGCCGCATCGGGTCGCCGCCGGGATCCTCGATCTTGATGAGTCGCCCGCCCAGCTCCAGCAACTGGCGGGCCAGCACCGCGCCGGGGAGCATGCGCGAGCAGTCCAGCACGATGAGGCCCGCCAGGGGGAGCGGCGGGGCCGACTCGGGCGGGTGAGGTTCCTCTCTCGCCGAAGTCCGCTCGCCGCCGGAGGCCGCCTTGCCCCCGCCCTGCCATCCAATGGCTTCGATGAACTTCATCATCTGACCCAGGTGGGAAACCCTGACGCGGCGCAGCAGGAAGGCCGTCCGCGGGTTGACCGTGCCGGCAGCGATGCCGTTGAGAGTTTCGGCGCTCATTTCGACGGTGCAGTCGGGCACCCCGGAGAGTCCTTCAGCGACCGTGCAGCGCTGCTCCTCGATGCGTACCGTCCATTCGGGGTGCGCGCAGCGGGACAGGCGAAAGTGGAAGGTGGCCCGCCACCCGCGGCCGGCTCCCGGGCGCAGGCGAGCGGGGAGCGAGCCCATCAGCTCGGCGACGGAGGCCGATGGCCCCTTGGCGAGCGCGGGTGTCACCCCTCGCCCTCCTCGTACATGGCGTCGAGGAGGTGGCGGTAGCGCGCCTCCACCACCCGCCGCTTGAGTTTCAGCGATTGGGAGAGCTCCCCGGTCTCGGGCGAAAACTCCTGCGCCACGACGCGAAACGCCTTGACCTGCTCGAAGCGCGCCAGTTGGCGGTTGGCCTGCTCAACCTGGCCGGCCAGGAGCTGCCGCAGGCGCTCGTCCTCGATCGGCGCATCCGCGAGCTCGGGGTGGGCCGCGGCCAGCGCCGCGCGGTCGACGGTGAGCAGTGCCACCACGTAACGCCGCCGGTCGCCGTGCACCAAGCAGTGGGAGATGAGCGATTGCTGGCGCAGCAGGTTCTCCAGCTTCTGGGGGGCGATGTTCTTGCCGCCGGCCGTGACGATCAGCTCCTTCTTTCGGTCGGTGATGTAGAAGAAACCGTCGTCATCCGTGCTCCCGATGTCTCCCGAGCGCCAGTGGCCATCGGGGGTGAACGCCTCGGCGTTGGCGGCGGGGTTGTCGAGGTACCCGGGGAAGACGTTCGGCCCCCGCACCTCCAGCTCACCGTCCGCGGCGATGCGCACCTCGACCCCTGGCAGTGGCCGCCCGACCGAACCGAATCGGTAGGCGGAAGGGGTGTTCCAGGTGGACGGCGCGGAGGTCTCGGTCGCTCCCCACCCCTCGCACACCAGGATGCCGGCGGCGTGGAAGAAGCGCGCGATCGCCGCGGACAGCGGCGCGCCGCCGGAGACGAAGAGGCGCAGGCGGCCACCCAGGCGGGCGCGCAGGGCGCGAAAGACCAACAGGTCGGCGACCGCGTGGCGGGCGGCCAGGCCCGGTGGCAGCCGCTGCCCCCGCTCCAGCCGCACGGAGCGTTGCAGGCCCACGCCTAAGGCCCAGCGGAACAGCGCCTGCGCGGCGGCCGGTCTGGCCCGCACCTGCGCGTGGATGCGGGCGTGGACCTTCTCGAACACCCGCGGCACCGCCACCGCGAAGTCGGGGCGCACGGTGCGAAAGTCCTCGGCGATGGTATCGAGGGCGCGGGCGTAGGCGATGGTATGTCCCAACACCAGGGGGAGGAAGTGGCCGGCGATGCGCTCCAGGGCGTGCGCCAGCGGCAGGAAGGAGAGGTTGAGGCGCAGGCGGGAGACGTCCCCGAACGCCGCCACCACCGCTTCCAGGGTGGTGAGGATGTTGCGGTGGGTGAGGACGACGCCCTTGGGCTCGCCGGTGGTGCCCGAGGTGTAGATCACCAGCGCCGGATCGTCGAGGGCGGCGGCGAGGCCGGGAAGGGCGGCATCGCTGGTCGCGCCCTCCGCCAGGGCCGTGAGGGTGGAACACCCGGCATCTCCGGCGACGTCGCCGGCGAGGATCACCACCTGCTGCAGGGCTGGCAGTTGGGGCCGCAGCGCGGCGAGGCGGGCGGCCAGCTCCGCCGACTCGGCGAATGCCAACCGGCAGGCGGCGTGGCGGAGGATGAACGCCATCTCGGCATCTGGCAGGGTGGCGAAGACGCTCACCACCTGGCAGCCGGCAGCGAGGCCGGCAAGATCGGCCAGCGCCCACTCGGGGCGGTTCTCGGCGACGATGGCGATGCGGTCCCCCGGGTGGAGTCCCAGCCGGCCGAGGCCGCGGGCGTACGCCGTGACACGACCGCCCACCTCGCGCCAGCTCAGCTCGCGCCACCCCCCGTCCCGGAAGAAGCGCAGGCAGGGTTGCCCCCCGCGGGCGTGGGCATTGGCCAGGACGGCGCGGGCCAGGTTGGGCTCGCCCACCGCGGCGCCATCACGCGGGGTAGAAGCGCCCCCCGCGGCGAGCCAGCTCGGCGAGGCCCGCCGCCGGCGCGAAGCGGGGTCCGTACCGCTCCGCCAGTTCCTCGAGGCGCCGCGTGACGACCGCGGCCCCCAGCGTATCGACGTGGTGGAACGGGCCGCCGCGGAAGGGCGGGAAGCCGAGCCCCAGGATGGCCCCCAGGTCGCCGTCGCGGGGGGAGGCGACCACCCCCTCGTCCAGACAGTGCACCGCCTCGTTGGTCATCAGCAGGGCGAGCCGCTCCTGCATCACGGCAGCGTCGATCTCGGTGCGACGGCCGCCGCTGAAGAAGCTGTACGCCTTGGGGTTGACGCTCTTGCGGCCGCGCTTGGGGTAGACGTAAAAACCCTTGCGGTTCTTGCGCCCCTGCCAGCCGGCCTGATGCATGCTGGGGAGCGCCTCCGAGGCCCCCAGCCCGCGGTGGGCGAAGGCCCTGCCCAGGTCCTCCGCGACGTGCGCCGCCACGTCGATCCCCACCTCGTCGATGAGCGCCAGCGGGCCCACCGGATAGCCGAAGTCCTTGAGGGCACGGTCCACCGCCTCGATCGAGGCACCCTCCTCCAGCAGCAGCATGGCTTCGTTGAGGTAACCGGCGAGGATGCGGGTGGTGTAGAAGCCGGGGGAGTCCTTGACGACGATCACTGTCTTGCCCTGCCGCATGCCGAAGGCACGCGCCGTGTCGACGGCGTAGTCAGCGGTCCTGGCGGCGCGCACGATTTCGAGCAGGGGCATCTTCGGCACCGGCGAGAAGTAGTGCATCCCCAGCACGCGATCGGCGTGACGGGCCGCCGCGGCGATGGCAACGATGGGCAACGCCGAGGTATTGGAGGCGAACACCGCCTCTGGCGAGATGAGGTCCTCCACCTCCGCCAGCACCCGCCGCTTGAGTTCCAGCTCCTCGAACACCGCTTCGATGACCAGGTCGGCCCCGCGAGTCTCGGCGGCGGCGGTGGTGAGGTGCAGCCGCGCCCATCGGCGGTCGGCCTCGATGCGGCGCAGGGCGCCGGAGCGCACCTGCTTCGCAAGCCCCTCGCCGACGGTGCGCGCGGCCCGCCGCAGCACCTCCTCGGAGATGTCGCGCATGACCACGGGGGCATCGCCCAGCGTCACCGACGCCACCCCGGCGCCCATGAACCCGGCCCCCAGCACCGCCACCCGCCGCACCGGCCGCGCCTGCGAGCGTCCCGGGTCCTTCTTGGCCTCGTTCATGGCGTGAAAGATCCATACCAGGTGGCGGGCCTCGGGGCTGGGCACCAGGGTGCCAAAGTGCGCCGACTCCCGCTCCAGCCCGGCGGCGATGCCCTTGCGCAGCCCCAGCTCGAGGCACTCCAGGATCTTCTCCGGCGCCGGGTAGTTGCCTCGGGTGGCGCGCGCCACCTGTGCCTTCGCCTTTCTCAGGATCACCCCGCGCACTGGCGGCAGTGCCTGCGCTCGCACCGCCAGGGGGAGCCGCCGGCGCGGGTTCCTCATCTTCTTCTCGGCGAGCGCCAGCGCCGCCCGCGCCGCCGTCTCGGCGATGCCGCCGGGGGTGGTGAGAATGTCCACCAGGCCCATGCGGTAGGCCGCCCGGGCGCGCAGTCGCTTGCCGGTGAGCAGCAGTGGCAACGCGGCCGCAAGCCCGACTCGGCGGGGCAGGCGCTGGGTGCCGCCGGCGGCGGGGAGCAGCCCCAGCGTCACCTCGGGCAGCGCCAGCACCGTGGCCGGATCGTCGGAGGCGAGGATGACGTGACACGCCAGCGCGACTTCCAGGCCGCCCCCGAGCGCGGCGCCGTGCACCGCCGCCACGATGGGTGTGCGGGCGGTGGCGAGGCGCATCAGCAGGGCGTTGCCGCGGCGCGAGAAGGCTTCCGCCTCGGCGCCGCTCATCTGCACGGCCAGGTCCAGGTCGGCGCCGGCGATGAACGTGTCGGGCTTGGCGGAGGCCACCACGATGGCCTTGACCGCGGCGTCCTCCAGGAGCGAGGCGGCGTGACGCTCGAACTCCTCCAGAAGGGCCGGAGAGAGGGTGTTGACCGACTTGCCCGGGCAGTCCAGGGTGACCACCGCAACGCCGTCGGGACGCCGTTGCACGCGAATCGCGCTCATGCTCGCCTCCTCCACCGACCCCCGCTCACGCCTTCTCCAACACCATGGCGACGCCGATGGCTCCCGCCGCACAGGCCGCCACCAGGCCGAAGCGTGCCTTCTCGTGCTGCAGGCGGTGCCCGCAGGTGGCCAGCAGGCGGGCCCCGGTGGCGCCGAACGGGTGGCCCACCGACAGCGACCCGCCCCAGGCGTTGAGCCTCGCGCGGTCAATGCGCCCCAGCGCCCCCGCGCGGCCCAGGCGATGGCGGCAGAACGCGGCGTCTTCAAGAACCTGCACAACGGCCAGCACTTGCGCGGCGAAGGCCTCGTGAAGCTCGACCACCTCCACCTCGTCCAGGGCCAACCCGGCCAGTGCCAGGGCGCGCGGCGCCGCCATGGCCGGACCGAGGAGGAGTTCCTCCAGGGGATCGAGAGCCACCACCGCGGAGCTGATGACCTCGGCGAGCGGCTCGAGACCCAGCTCCGAAACCTTGCGCTCGCTCATCAGGAGCACCGCCGCGGCGCCATCGGAGAGGAATGAAGCGTTGCCCGCGGTGATGGTGCCGAAGCGCCGGTCGAACGCCGGCTTCAGCGCCGCCAGTTTCTCCTCGCTGGTGTCGCCACGCACGCCGTTGTCGACAGCCACCCGGCGCCAGGTGCCGGGCACCGTGACGGGCACCACCTGACGCGCCAGCAGGCCATCCGCGGCGGCGCGGGCGGCACGCAGATGGGAGGCGGCGGCGAAGGCATCCTGGGCCAGGCGAGAGATTCCCAGTCGCTTGGCCAGGCGCTCGCCGTTCTGACCCATCGACTCGCCGGTGGTGAACTCGGCGATGGCGGGCGGATCGGGCAGCAGGTCCGAGAGCTTCAAGGAGCCGAACAGGCGCGCCTTGGCAAGCACCCCGCGCGCTTTCGAGGCGGCGATGAGGCGCTTGCGCACCTCCCGGCGGTAGCGGATGGGCGCATCCGACATGGTCTCGGCGCCGGCAGCGATGACCACGTCGGCGTCGCCGCACTGGATGGCACGCACGCCATCCAGGGCGGCCTGCAGCGAGGAGACGCAGGCGACCGTGACGGTGTAGGCGGGACAGCTGTCGGGCAGCCCGCACCCCAACCCCACCTCCCGCGCCAGGTTGGAGGTGCGGGGGTCCTGGATGACTGTACCCAGCACCAGCAGGTCGATCACCGCGGGATCGACGCGGGTGCGGTGCAACAGACCGGCGACGGCGGCGCGCCCCAGATCGCACGCCGTCATGTCGATGAAGTCGGTCCCGGACCGCATGAACGGAGTTCGACACCCTTCAACGATAAAGACCCGTTCGCCTCGAGCCATGGGTCCTCCCGGCGTGCGCTGAGGGGGAGCTTGGCGTATTCCTCGAAGCCCTGTCAAGCGACTTGCGGCGAGGAGGGGAGATGAGTGAGAGGGTGGGAAGGCGAGACGCCAGACGTGTCTCCGGCCTGCTTTCTCAGCCGCTGTCCTCTTTCTCGGGGGGTTTCGCCGGCCCCACACCCGCGCCTCCGCCGCGAAACCCCCCGTGCCCCCCCTCGCGCCGCGGGC
>JBBINC010000067.1:0-16326 GCA_037444085.1 Acidobacteriota bacterium
CCAATCAACCGGCAACAGTGTCAGAAACCCTCAGATTCGCGTGGCCGTTGACAACCCTGCCAGTGTCCGTGCCAGTGCCCGTGCCGGTGCCCGGGCCGGTGCCCGTGCCGGTGTCCGTGACCGTGTCGGTGACCGTGTCGGTGTCGGTGACCGTGTAGGTCCGTGATCCCCCCGTCGGCGAGAGGTTCTCGGAGGGCGGTGCGCCGCCGTCGTATCTAGAGGTCGTACAACCCCTCGTCGCGCGTTGGGGTGGCGAGACCCCCGTCACCGCCGTCCTCGCCCATCTCCTCGTCGAGCTCTGGTCCGAGTTCCTCCTCCAGCTTCTCCGGGTCTTCTCCCGCCTCCATGCGACGGAACATCTCCTCCATGGAGGGAGTGACCGCTTCACCGGAAGCCTCGGCGAGGCGGCGCATCATGCGCGCCATCAGGCGCGGATCCTCGGCGTCCTTGTCGTCCAGCTGGGACGCCATCTGCATCACTTCGTGTTCGAGGCGAGCCATGGCGGCGTCGTCACCCTCTCTTCCGGCGGCGTGGTGATCGGGTTTCGCGGCGGGAGCCGCGCGTTTGCGGGATACGGCAAAGGTCGACGGCACGCGCGACAGCCCGGTACCCGAGCAGAGGGGACACACGGGTTCACGCGCGGGCTGCGGCGAGAGCGACAGAAAGCTGAAGATCCGGTTACATGCGGGACATAGGAACTCGAAGATCGGCATCACAGCCCTCCCCGATCTTCATTATTGTATCTGTCGCCGGGCGGAGCCGCGTCGTGGTGGCTGGGGCGGCCGCACTACAATGTCGGCGTGGACACGGAGACCCGCCGCACGGTGGTGGTTTTCCTCGCCCTGACGGCCCTTGTGGCGGGTGTGGCGGCGTGGTGGATGGCACGTGCGGCACGGGCCCCTCAACTTCTGAGTGTGCGGGTCGTGTATGCCGCCGGAGAGGGAAGTGAGGCGAGCGGGCAGCCGGCGCCCGTGCCCGCCGGTGCGCGCGTCAAGGCCTACGCGCTCGTTGCCTTTCGCCGGGGTGAACGCGGCCCGGTGCGGCATCTCTGTGGCCACCGTCGGGTGCTGGTGGACGGAGCGCTTCTCGACGTGGAACCGCTGTCGGCGTGGCCTGCTACCGGGGGAGTCTTGCGCGGTCTGTGGATGACGGTGGAACCGGAGCTTCCTGGCTGGCCGGAGGTCAGTGCGACCGACGCCCACCGCCTGAACTACAAGGAGTTCCTGGCGCCGGATCTGGGTCGGGACTTGCAGGTCGAGGTGGACTGGCGAGCCTACTCCGATGCCTTCCTTGCCCGGCCTTTGCCCGGGGTGGACCTGCGGGCCGGCCCGTATCGACTCAAGGTGCGGGTGGCCGCCTACGCCACAGAGCACGATATCATGCCGGTGCAGTGGGTCAGTTCCCCCGGAGCCGGTGACGTATTCACTGGAACCTTGCCGGCGGTGACTCGCGATGTCACTCTCCCCGGCCTCGATGGCCGTCTCGCCGCGCCGTTCTTCCGGCTGTCCTGTTTCACCTTCGCGCCAAACGTATGGCCGGATGGGGGGCAGCAGTGGCCCCTTGGCCTCACGCCCGCGGAACTGGTGGCTCGACGGCTCATCGTCACGCCGGAGAGCTTCGCGGCCGGGATCGCGAGTGGCACTGGCGTGGAGCGGCCGTGGCAGGCGCCGCAGCGGGTGGTGGCCCGCGGGGATCGCTTCGTCGCGCTCACCGGCGAGCCCCTCGCCTGGGTGCGGGAGGTGAGGCCTGGCGACGCACTGCGCCGCGGTTCTGCCTATTTCGTTCTTCTGCAAGACGATGGCGACGGTGTACTGTCGTTGCGGGACACCGTGGCATTTGCCTGGATGCAGCCGGCGTACATGGCGCCGCTGGGCATCGCCCTCGGATCCGTGGCCACCGAGCTGGAGCTGCTGCGCCTGCCAGCAGCGGAGAAACCGTGACCCAAGGACGACGCGGGCTCGCGGTGCTGGCCGACGGCTGCCACGCCGCGTTCGCCGCTGGCGCTGTGGCGGAGCTGGCCCGGCGGGGCCGGACGTGGGAGGTGGCTCTGGGGGCAGGCATGGGTGCCCACGTTGCTGCTCTCGCCGGAGTCGGGGAGGCCGAGGAGGCGGCCCGCCGTTGGCGCCGGCAGGGGGAACAGGGGTGCCCGCTGCTGTCGCCGGTGGCGGGGGAAGCCCAGCGGCGGCTCTTCGGGCTCGACGGGACGCTGGCGATCCTCGATCCGTGGCGGCTTTCAGGTTGGCTGGATGCCGTGGCTCTCGCCGAACATCTGGCGCCCGAAGCTGCCGGTCTGCCGGCGCGGTTGCGGCGACAGGGAGTTCGGGCGCTGGCGCTCACCCTCGATGTGCGCCGCGGTCAGCTCCGCTGGGAGAGGCTGGAGGAGCTTCAACCCGCGGCGGCCCATGAAGCTCTCGCGGCTGCGTGCACTTTCCCCGCCGGTTGGGGCGCCCACCAGGGAACGGGCGGGGAGAGACGCTGGGGCGGCGTCGGGCTGCTGGCCGGTGCGGCGACCGACGTGGCGCGCCTGGCCGACGCCTGGGACGTGGTGTGCGGGTTTCCGGTGCCGGCGGTGGAGCGGGATTGGCTTTCCAACTCGCTGTTCGAACAGGTGCAGCGGCGCGACGAGGTGTTTGCCGCAGGTGCCGTGGCGGACTGGGTCAATTCGAGCCGGGAGAGAGAGGCGTCGGTTGTTGCACCGACAGCTCCACTGTGGTGCCGAGTCGAGGGTCGGGAGGACGCCGAGTTGGGTGTCGAGTACCCGCTGGCCTGGGAGCGCAACGGCGAGCTGATCCCCCGGCTCATCGCTGCGGGCCTCGCCGCCGCGGTGCATGTCCTGGAAGAAGATGAGAGCTAGGAACGAGAAACGGGAGTCAGCATGGCGACCACGCTGCATTTCTTCAACACCCTGTCGCGCCGACTGGAGGAGTTCAGGCCCCTTCAGGCTGGCAAGGCCGGTCTGTATACCTGTGGCCCGACCGTCTACAACTTCGTGCACATCGGCAACCTCCGCACCTTCGTGTTCGAGGATGTGCTGCGCCGTGCCTTGAAGGCCTTCGGCTTTGCGGTGACGCAGGTGCAAAATCTCACCGACATCGACGACAAGACAATCCGGGGCGCGGCCTCCGAGGGCGTGAGCCTGCGCGAGTTCACCGATCGCTACGCCGCCGCGTTCTTCGAGGATACCGACGCGCTCGGCATCGAGCGGGCCGAGCACTACCCGCGCGCCACCGACTTCATTCCGCAGATGGTGGCCATTGTCAAGAGGCTGCGGGAGCGTGGGCACACGTACGAGCTGAACGGCTCGACGTACTATCGCATCTCAACCTTCTCGGGGTACGGGAAGCTCTCCGGGATAAGACCGGACGAGGTGCTGCCCGGGGCACGGGTGGACGCCGACGAGTACGAGAAGGAGGACGCCCGCGATTTCGTGCTGTGGAAGGCGGCGAAGCCCGGGGAGCCCTGCTGGGACAGCGAGCTGGGACCGGGTCGACCGGGCTGGCACCTGGAATGCTCGGCCATGTCGATGCACTACCTGGGCCCGAGCTTCGACATCCACGCTGGTGGCGTCGATAACATCTTTCCCCACCACGAGAACGAGATTGCTCAGAGCGAAGGAGCGACCGGAGTGGTTCCTTTTGTACGCACCTGGCTCCACGCCGAGCACCTGGTCGTGGATGGTCAGAAGATGGCCAAGTCACTGGGTAACTTCTACACCTTGCGCGATCTTCAGGACCGCGGCCACGCGCGGATGGGAATCCGCTACCTGCTGCTCTCCGTGCCGTACCGGCAGAAACTGAACTTCACCTTCGACGGCCTGAAAGGGGCGCAGTCGGCGGTCGAGCGGATCGCCAACACCCTGCGGCGGCTGGGGGCCGCCCCGGCGGCCAGCGGCGACGGGGATCTTGACGCGGACGTTGTCGATGCGACTCGAGCCGATTTCATGGCAGCGATGGCGGACGATCTCAATACCGCCCGGGCGCTGGCCGCGATGCACACGCTCCTCACGCGGGTCAATCAAGCGCTGGACGGGGCAGGGATCGGCCCCAGTGCACGCGCGCGCCTGGATCGACTCTTCAACCTCGTCGATCGCGTGCTCGGCGTCGTGCCGGTGTCGAGAACCGACGCCGGCGAGGGGGACTCTGCGATCGAGGCGCTTGTCGCCGAGCGGGTGGAGGCCCGCGCTCGCCACGACTTCGCCAGGGCCGACGCGATTCGCGGGGAGCTGGCGCAGCGGGGTATCATCCTCGAGGACACCCCGCACGGTACCGTGTGGCACCGCAAACCTTAAAAGTACGAGAAGAGGCCCATGCGAGTCATTGCCGCTCTCTTCGCCGTTACCGCCGCTGCGACGACGCTGTCCTGCTCCACCAATCCCGTGACCGGAAAGACGCAGCTCGACCTGCTCGGAGAAGGCCAGGAGCTTGCCCTGGGGGCGCAGCTTTACCCTGCCTACATTCAGGATTCGCTGGGGCCGATCGACGACGAGGCGCTGCAGGCGCTGGTGTCACGCACCGGGGACGCAGTGGCGCGGGTGAGCCATCGCCCCGCCCTGCCCTACGCCTTCGTCGCGGTCAACGAACCGGCCGCCAACGCCTTCGCCCTCCCCGGTGGCAAGATCTGCATCACCAGAGGCTTGCTGGCGCGTCTGGAATCCGAGGATGGCCTCGCCGCGGTGCTCGGGCACGAGGTCGGGCATGTCACGGCCCGCCATGTGGTCGCCGCCTACAACCGTCAGGCGCTGGCCACCGCTGTGATCCTGGGGGGCGCGGCAGTGATGGAGTCCAGGGATGTGAGGGGCCGGGAGCTGATCACCCTGGGCGCGGTGGTCGGTGCGCAGCTGGCCCTGGCGCACTCCTCCCGCGAGCAGGAGCGGCAAAGCGACCGCCTCGGCCTCGAGTACTCCCTGGCCGCCGGCTACTCGCCCCAGGGCCTGGTGGAGACCCATCGTGTGCTGATGGAGTTACAGAAGACTCGGCCGGGGCAGATCGACCGCCTGTTCACCTCGCACCCGATCTCAGGCGCGCGACTCGCCGCGGCCGAGGCGGACATCGAACGGCTGTCAGCCGACCTCCGCGCCCGCGAGAAGCGCGTCGAGCCGTACCAGCGCGCCGGTGAGAAGCTGCGCGAGGTGCGCCCGGCCTGGGATCTGGCGCACGAGGGGAGGGTCCTCGTGGCCAAGGGTTCGAAGCGCGAGGGAGCCGACCTTCTGGGCCGCGCCGCGCAGCAGGCACCCGCGGAGGGGGTGATCCGCACGCTGTACGCCGTCGCCCTGAACCAGGTCGATCGTCCGAAGGAGGCGCGGGCCGAAGCAATGGAGGGAGCGCGGCGCGCGCCGGGGGTCTTCCTCACTCGCTTGGTCGGCGGCTCGCTGCTGGTTTCCGAGGATGCACGCGCCAGCCTCGACCATCTGGGCGAAGCGGAGCGAATTCTTCCGGGCGTGGCGCAGGTCTCCTTGCTGCGGGGGCGGGCGCTCGAGACGCTGGGGCAGCGGGAGGCCGCGGTCGCGGCGTATCGCGAGGCCCTTTCGCGGGACCCGCAGGGCGAGGTCGGCAAGGCGGCCACGTTGCGGTTGCAGGCGCTGGGGGCAGCATGACCTCCGGCCGCCTCCTGCTACCGGCGTGGCTTGTCGTCCTCGCGGGCTGCGGGGCCTCCCTCGACCCCAAGCTGGTGAGCGCCGGGCGCGACGCGTATCTTGCCGAGGGGTGTCCGGCCTGCCACGGGCGGCAGCGCGAGGGGGGAAGCATGGGGCCGGATCTGAGACGGGTGCGGCGTCACTGGGCTGCGGATGAACTGGCCGACTATCTCGCCGACCCGGCTTCTCATCGCCAGCGGGAGGCCCGGCTGCAGCGCCTGAGCCGCCGCTACAGCGCGCACATGCCCGCATTCGCGACCCTGCCGGAGGAGCGCCGAGCCGCGCTGGCGGCGTACCTGCTCTCCCGCTAGCGGCTGCCGGCGCCTATCTCGCTCACCCGGCGTGGTAAGCTCGCCGCACGTCGGGCCAGACGAGACCGGCCATTGACGCAAGGAGCCTTCTTGACACGCCGCATGCTGATCAACGCGCAACGCTCCGAGGAGCTGCGCATCGCCATCATCACCGCAGACACGCTCGACGACTACCAGGTGGCCGTGGCGGAATCTGGCCTGGTGCGGGGGAACATCTATCGCGCCGTCGTCGCCTCGGTACAGCCCAGTCTGGACGCCGCGTTCGTGGACTACGGCGGGGAGAAGCACGCCCTCCTCCCGCGCCATGACCTGGTGCCCCAGGCGTACCACAAGCAGCCCCCTCAGGGTTCGCGCCACGCCCGCATCGACAAGGTGCTGGACAAGGGCAAGCCGCTGCTGGTACAGGTGGTCAAGGACCCGAGCGGCAGCAAGGGGGCCGCGGTCACCACCAATGTGAGCCTCGCCGGGCGATACGTCGTCCTCATGCCCTTCGACGACGTCAGGGGCGTCTCGCGCAAGGTCGAGGATGAGACTGCGCGACGCGAGTTCAGGGACCTCGCCGGCAAGCTGGACATGCCCGAGGGCTTCGGGTTCATCGTGCGCACCGCCGCGATCGGGCAAACCAAGGCAGCGCTGAACCGGGACGTCGGTGCCCTGCTGCGCGTGTGGCGGCGCATCAAGACCGAGGCGAATCAGGGGAAGGGGCCGCGACTGCTGTACAGCGACCAGGACTTGATCGTGCAGGCAGTGCGCGATCTTCTGGAAGCGACCATTGACGAGGTGCTGGTGGACGACGCGGTCGCGTTCGACGCGGTGCGGGCGGCGATGCGCGCCTTCATGCCCCGCTCTCGCACCCGTGTGACTCACTATCAGGAGCGGCTGCCGCTGTTCTCCAGGTTCAGATTGGAATCGCAGATCGAGGCGATCTTCCAGCGACGGGTGGAGTTGCCCTCGGGAGGATCCATCGTTATCGAGAGCACCGAGGCGCTCACCGCCATCGACGTGAATTCTGGCAGAGCGACGCGAGGCGCCAACCAGGAGGAGACCGCCCACGCCATCAACATCGAGGCGGCGCGGGAAGTGGCGCGGCAGCTGAGGCTCCGCGACATCGGGGGATTGATCGTCGTCGACTTCATCGACATGCGCTCCCGCCGCCACGACCAGGCGGTGGAGAAAGCGCTCAAGGAAGCGCTCAAGGCGGATCGCGCCCGCGTCTCGGTGGGGCGCATCAGCTCCAACGGGCTGCTGGAGATCAACCGCCAGCGGTTGAAGACCCCACTGGTGCAGCGTACCCATCGTCCCTGCCCAACCTGCGCCGGTCTCGGCCGTATCGCCAGCCCCGAAACCGTGAGCCTGTCGCTCATGCGCCGCATCGAGGAGCGGGCGGCGGTGGGCGGCATCAAGGCGGTGCGGGTCCGTCTCCACCCGGAGCTGGCGGACGCCTTTCAGAATCAGCGCCGCCAGGAGCTGGCCTCGCTGGAGCGGGAATTCGACCTGCGCATCGAGATCATCGCCGCCACCAGCCTGCACCGCAGCGAGGAAGAGGTGACGTGGGTGGAAAGGACGGTCCGAGACGCGCCCGCTCCGGCGGTGGTGGCGGCGGTGCGGGTGGTCGACCTGACGACCGGCCCCGCCCGGACCCCGCAGGAGCAGGGGACCGAGCAGGAGGAGGGCGAGGCGGCCTTCGATGAGGCCGAGACGCCGGCCGAGAAGAAGTCGCGCCGACGGCGTCGCGGGGGACGGCGGCGGCGCAAGACGAGTGCCGAGGGTGGTGCGACCGAGGACGAGGCCGCGGTCGACATCGAAGCGGCCGTCGAAGTCGAACCGCTGGGTGACGAGCCCCAGCAACCCGAAGCCCCAGCAGAGGTATCGGAGGGTGCCGAGATGCCGGTGGACGGGCGGCCGCGCAAGCGGCGGCGGGGTGGGAGGCGACGCCGGAAGCCGGTGACCGAGGGGACGGTGGGCGACGACGCTGTCGCGATTGCCGAGAGTGCACGCGAGGCCGTGGCCCAGGGGAGCGAGACGCCCGCCGCCGTCGATGCGATGGGGGACTCCGAGGAGAAAGCCGCCACCCGGCGGCGGCGCCGGCGACCCTCCCGGGCCAAGCTGCGCTCCGAGGCCAGACCGGGAGAAGGGGCGGCCGCCGGCGACACGGCCGAGGGCGAGTGAGGCGGGAGGGAACGATGGAAACGGTGCGCGGCAAGCTGATCCTGATCACCGGAGCCTCCAGCGGAATCGGGGAAGCGTGTGCGCGCCTGTTCGCCGAGAACGGTGCGCGACTCGTCCTGGTGGCGCGGCGCGAGCAGAGGCTGCGTGAGCTCGCCCTGGCTCTCCAGACGCAGTTCGGGGCGGAGGTGATGACGTGCAGCCTCGATGTGCGGCGGCGGGCCGACGTCGAGGCGACACTCGCGGGGCTGCCCTCGGGTTGGGACGAGATAGACGTCCTCATCAACAACGCCGGCCTGGCGCGTGGTCTCGGTCCCGTTCACTCCGGCGATCCCCTGGACTGGGACGAGATGATCGACACCAACGTCAAGGGTCTGTTGTACGTCACCCGCGTCGTCACGGCGGGAATGGTGGCACGTCGGCGAGGGCACGTGATCAACATTGGATCGATCGCCGGCAGAGACGTCTATCCGGGTGGCAACGTGTACTGCGCCAGCAAGTTCGCCGTCACCGCACTGACTCGCGCGATGAGCATCGACTTGTTGGGCAGTGGGGTGCGCGTGTCGACGGTGGACCCGGGTTTGGTGGCGACGGAGTTCTCGCAGGTGCGTTTCGACGGTGATGGCGATCGGGCGCGGCGGGTGTACGAGGGACTCCAACCCCTGACCGGCGCCGACGTCGCCGAGGCAGTGCTGTTTTGCCTTACCCGTCCGCCCCACGCGACGGTGCGCGAACTGGTGCTGACACCGACCGCCCAGGCCTCGGTCGTCCACGTTTTCCGCACCACGTCGCCGTAGACGACGGCGCCAACCTTACCCGGCGTCATGACGTACACCTCTCCGCAGGAATGAGCTGGTCAGCCGGTGGCAACGGTGGCAGCGCGATCGCGTCGCGCGTGTGCGAGGACTGTCGCGGCGCAGGCGCTGGTGGCTGGGGTTCTCAGCCGCCCTGGTGCTGGCCTGGGTGGTAGGGATGGTCGTCGCCGGAGCTCCGATGGCTGCGGCCGAACCTCTCCTCATCGTCTGAGCGGTGCTGACTTGGCTCGTCCTCGCCCGTGCCCGCTGGCGTCGCCTGACCTGCCGAATCGCCGTCCGGCTCTTCCTCTCCTATCTGGTGATCGGTGTGACGCCGTTTCTGCTCGCCGCCGCGCTCGCCTTCGTTACCGGCTACATGCTGATCGGCCAGTACGCCTCGGCGCGCTTCCGCGCCACCGTGGCGGGCAAGTACGACCGACTGGCCCGGCTCGCCAGCGCCGCGTGCGAGGGCAACCTGGCCCAGGCTCGCGAGGTGCTGGAGGATGGGAGACGGGAAGCCGTGAAGCGCGGGTGATACTCGAGTCGGTGCTGCGGGACGGCTCACGCGTGGAAGCCGGTTCGGACCGGGTGGAGCCGGAGCTGCCGGCGTGGGCCGGTCCGACGACGTCACCCTCATGGTCGTTGAGCATCTGTCGCCTCCGGCGGCGGCAGAGTGACGGCCTGAGGGGTGCCCTGTCGTGGGGATGACACGGTGTGGCTGTAGGCTGTTTGCGAAGGAGGGCAGGCGCGTGGCGAAGGATCCAACTGTCGTTGTGATCGGCGGCGGCATCGTGGGGGTGGCGACGGCGATGGCTCTGGCCGGGCGTGTGCGGGTGCAGGTCCTGGAGGCGGAGGATTCGCTCGCCGCGCACCAGACCGGTCACAACTCCGGGGTCGTCCATTCAGGTCTGTACTACGCCCCCGGCTCGCTCAAGGCGCGCACCTGCACCACCGGCCGAAAGCTGTTGTATCGCTTCTGCGAGGAGCACGGCGTGCCGTTCGAGCGCTGTGGAAAGGTGGTGGTGGCGACGCGGCCGGAGCACGTGGCACGGTTGGACGCCCTGGAGCAACGCGGGCGGGCAAACGGACTTACCGGCCTGCGCCGCCTCGCTGGCCAGGAGATCCGCGAGCTGGAGCCCCACGCCGCCGGGGTGGCCGGTCTGTACGTCGCCGAAACGGGCATCGTGGACTACCGGGTGGTCACGCAGGCATTCGCCGCGCAGGTGCGCCGGCTGGGCGGCGCCATCGCCACCGGCGCGAGGGTCGCGGCGGTGACCCGTTATCCCGGCGAGATCCTCGTGCGGACCGCCGCTGGAGAGCACCGCGCGGACTTCCTGGTGAGTTGCGCCGGACTGCAGAGCGATCGCCTGGCCCGCCTGGCCGGCCTCGACCCCGGCGTCCGCATCGTGCCGTTTCGCGGTGAGTACTTCGAGGTTGTAGCGGAGCGCCGTCACCTGGTGCGCAGCCTCATCTACCCCGTTCCCGATCCCGCCTTCCCCTTCCTTGGGGTGCACTTCACCCGTCGCGTCGACGGGACCGTGGAGGCAGGTCCCAACGCGGTGCTGGCGCTGCGCCGCGAGGGGTACCGCCGGACCAGTTTCTCGCTGCGCGACACCATGGCGACGTTCGCCTACCCGGGGTTCTGGCGCCTCGCCGGGCGCTACACCCGCACCGGTTTGGGTGAGATCTGGCGCTCGTGGAACAAGCGAGCATTCGTCGGCGCCCTGAAGGAGCTGATCCCGGAGATCGAGAGCGGCGATCTCTCGGGGTACGGCGCCGGTGTGCGGGCGCAGGCGTTGGGGCGAGGCGGGGCGTTGCTCGACGACTTCCACCTGGTGGAAGGGGAACGGCAGCTCCACGTACTCAACGCGCCATCACCCGCCGCCACCGCCTCGATCGCCATCGGCCGCACCATCGCCGAGCGGGTGATGGGCCGGCTAGGCGTCCCACTTGGGGCGGGGCGGGCCTGAGGTTCGCGACCCCACGAGGCGGGTCAGACGCGGGAAGTGACGGGTGCAGAACACCGCCAGTTTCCCGTGGGCGGTGACCACCACCTCGGCGCGCCGCCGTTCGATGCCCCGCACCATGATGCGACACGCCCTGGCGGTGCTCATGCGCAGCCATCCCGGCACCGGATCGGGTGCGTCTTCGCGGACGCGCCCTTGGTTGTTGGTGCGCCGAATGTCCGAATCCACGAAGCCCGGCGAGAGCAGCACCACCGACACTCCGGCGGGACGCAGCTCGCCGCGCAGCGACTCGGCCAGCGCACGCACCGCGAACTTCGACATGCAGTATGGCGCCGCGCCTGGACTGGCGAGGTGTCCGGACACGCTGCCCATCAGCGCCAGCGTCCCGCGGCTGGCGACCAGGGTCGGCAGCACCGCCTTGACGGTCCGCAGCACGCCGAACATGTTGGTCTCGAATTGACGGCGGAAATCGTCCAGCTCCAGCCGCTCCACCCGCCCGGTGACGCCGAAGCCGGCGTTGGCGATGGCCGTATCGAGGCGCCCGTAGCCGCCCAGGGCAGCTTGCACCGCCGCCTCCATGTCGCCGTCGCGGGTGACGTCACCCGCCACGACCACGGCCCTTCCACCGAGGCTTCGCACCTCATCGGCGAGCGCGGCGAGCCGTTCCAGCCGGCGCGCCACCAGCACCAGCGAGGCGCCTCGCTGCGCGTACTCCCGCGCCAGGCCGGCGCCGATGCCGGTCGAGGCGCCGGTGATGAGAATCACCTTGCTCTTGGGGTGTCCTGTCACGGTCTTCCTCCCGATGATTCGCCGCAGCAGCGTCGGGCGGCAGTGTGGCGCACCCGGCGCTCCAGGTCCAACCGGCGGAGTCGATCGGGAGAAGGCGGTACCATGATCATGCATGACCGGACCGCTTTCGGCCGGTGCGCCGCCCTGGCGCTCGCTGTCATCGACGCGGCAGATCCTCGCTGCTGCCCTCCTCGGGGGCGCCATGGCAGCGCTGCTGGCGCTGGGTGGAGCGAAGGCACTCACGCCGCCGGGGTACTTCACCAAGT
Organism: Acidobacteriota bacterium; assembly: GCA_037444085.1. Classification (GTDB taxonomy): domain Bacteria; phylum Acidobacteriota; class Thermoanaerobaculia; order Thermoanaerobaculales; family Thermoanaerobaculaceae; genus CALEVZ01. Next base: position 11,926 of record JBBINC010000067.1, read on the forward strand.
ACACCGAGGCGGCGGAGGCCCCCGAGGAGGTGCGGCGCGCCCGTGCCTCGGACTACTCGCCCCTGTACCTGGAACTGGCGCGGGGGGTGGTGCCACGCTGGAACGCGACCGGGCTGCTGGTCGTCAACGTCGCCGCGCACTCGTTCACCTGCGCCGCGGTGGCGGCGGTGGTGGCGCTGGCGGCAGGTTGGGGGTGGGGGCTGGGCGCCGGACTGGTGGCGGCGGCCTATCGCCCGTTTCTCGTCTATACCGCGGTGCTCGAGCCCGAGATGGTGCTCGTCGCCCTGCTCGCCGCCGCGTTGCTCGCGGGAGTACTTGCACGAGGACAAATCGGCGACTCGCACGGATCGGGTGGTTTCGCCGGCGTGGCGGGAATCGCCCTTGGACTGGCCGCGCTGGCCCGGCCAGCCTACCTGGTGCTTGTGCCGGCGTGGGCGCTCTGGGTGGCGTGGCAAGACAGGCGGCGGTGGCGGTGGCGTGCCGCCCTGCTGGTCGTTGCAGGCGCGGCGGTGGTGATTTCCCCCGTAGTCGCGCACCGTTGGGTGATGTTCGACAGCCTGGTGCTCATGGACCCCGGACCGGTGTTCTACGAGGGCAACGGGCCGCAGGCGCTGGGGGCTCCGGGGGCCGACCCCGAGCTGGTCAAACGTCTCGAGACGCTGCGCGCCGAAGGCAGCGACTGGGGCCACGTGGCCTACCGCGAACTCGCGGTTGCCGGCGGGGCGAGCAGCGGCCACTCCGCCGAGAGCAACCGATTCTGGGCGAAGCTCGCCCTGGACTACACCAGGGCCGAGCCCGCGCGAGCGGCGCGGCGATTTCTGGCCAAGGCGGTGTACGCCCTGGGGCCCTACGAGTTCCACGATCTTCCCGAGGCCGAGGAGCTGGATCGCCGGCTGCGGCGAGCCCTTCCCTGGGGCTTCTCGATGCTCGTCGTGATGTTCATCGCCTCGCTCCCCGGTCTGCCGCGGGCCGCCCCCGCTCTCGCCGGCGCGGCAGCGCTGGGCCTGCTCTCGCTGGCGGTGCAGGTGGCTTTCTACGCTTCGGCTCGCCAGCGCCTGCCGCTGGCGCTGGCCGTTCTGGTGCTGGGCCCGGTGGCGCTGTCGCGCCTGGCCGGCCGGCCGCGGCGGCACCTCATGCTGGCCGCCGGGCTGGCCGTCGTAGCCGCGGCCGGACTGGCCTGGCACACCGCCCCACTCGCCAGCTTCCGTCACGCTCAGCTCAGCACGGTGCTGGGCCCGGCGCCTCCGGCACCCCTGGCCGCGTGGCTGGAGGGACGAGTCTGGCGCCGAGGGGCGGCTGTGGCCGCCGAGCGCGTGGTGTTGGCCGATCAGTCTCGCCTGCACGAGGACTCCAGAGCGCTGGAGACCTACCTCGCTCCGGCCCTGGCCAGCGATGTGCTCTGGCTACGGGGCCGGGCGCGCCTGCATCTCGCCCGGCACCACGCCGCCCGAGGCGCTCACGAGGTAGCAATCGATCTCGCGTGCCGGGCCGCCGCCGAGGCGCCACAGGTGCTGTTTGCGGCGGCACTGTGCGCGGCGGGGAGGCGTACGCCGCACGGCGATGTTCCCGCCGACTGGCGCCCGAGAGGGGTCGATCCCACCAGTGCGCGATTTGCCCTCGCCCTCGCCCTGGTGGCGCTGGGTGATCGCGACGCCGCAGTGCGCGTCGCCACACCCGCCCTCGCAGCGTTTCCCGAGCTGGCCGTCGACCTCGAGCCGCCGCAAACCAACGCGGCGCGGGGAACGTATACGCTCCCGAGGTGACGTAGACTCTGCTGCGCTGGAAGGAGGCGATCGCTGACCGGCCGGGACGGAGTGGCCGGCGAGGACTGCGGCCGGGGGGTTGTCCGATTGCAGTGCAGACAAAGGAGGAAACATCGAGGATGAGAAACGGCATTCGACAACTGCGGGTAGCCGTGGCGGCTCTGCTGGCCCTCACCGCCCCGGCGCTTCAAGCGCAGGACCTGGCGTCCTTCTCCAAGCGCCTCACCGAGCACCGTCTGGACAACGGGCTTACCTTCCTGATCTACGAGCGCCCGACCGCACCTGTGGTCTCGTTCTTCACCTATGTGAACGTCGGCGCGGCGCAGGAGGTGCCGGGGATCACCGGGCTGGCCCACATGTTCGAGCACATGGCGTTCAAGGGTACCAGCACCATCGGGACCACCGACTGGCAGGCGGAGAAGAAGGCGCTGGCGCGGGTGGACGAGGCGTATCACGCCCTCTTCCGCGAGCGCACCCGCCTGGGCGGCGGCGACCCCGACACCCTCGCCCGCTTGCAGAGGGAATTCGACGAGGCGCAGGAAGCCGCTGACGTCTTCATCAAGAAGAACGAGTTCGGCGAGATCATCGACCGCGAGGGCGGCGTCGGTCTCAACGCCGGCACCGGCTCCGACCAGACCGTGTACTTCTACTCGCTGCCTGCCAACAAGGTCGAGCTGTGGGCGCACCTGGAGTCGGAGCGCTTTCTCGATCCGGTGCTGCGCGAGTTCTACAAGGAACGCGACGTGGTCATGGAGGAGCGACGCCTGCGCACCGACAGCCAGCCCATCGGCCGGCTCATCGAGCAGTTCATCACCACCGCCTTCGTGGCGCACCCGTACAAGCAGCCGGTGGTCGGGTACATGAGCGATCTGGAGTCGTTCTCTCGCGAGGACGCGGAGGCGTTCTACCGCACCCACTACGTCCCCGCCAACATGGTCATCGCCATCGTCGGCGACGTCCGCGCCAAGGAGATCATCCCCATTCTGGAGAAGTACTTCTCGCGCCTGCCGGCGGGGCCGCCGCCGCCGCCCCTACGCACCGTCGAGCCACCGTCGATCACCGAGAAGATCGTGCGCATGCCCGACGCGTCGCAGCCGATCTACCTGGAGGGCTACCACCGCCCCGCCGTTACCCACCCCGACGGCGCCGTCTACGAGGCCATCGCCGAGGTGCTGTCCACCGGGCGAACCTCGCGTCTGTACCGTAGCCTGGTGCGGGACAAGAAGATCGCCGCGCAGGCGGGGGCCTTCAACGGCTTCCCCGGGGACAAGTACCCCAACCTGATGCTCTTTTTCGCCGTCCCCTCCCCGGGGCACAGCAACGAGGAGGTCCAGGCGGCGATTCGCGAGGAGATCGCCAAGATCAGCACCGCGCCCATCACCGACGACGAACTGAAGATGGTCAAGACGCGTGCTAAGGCGGAACTCATTCGCGGTCTCGACTCCAACACCGGCATCGCCGGCCAACTGGCCGAGTACCAGACGCTGCACGGCGACTGGCGGGAGCTGTTCCGCGAGGTGGAACGCATCGACAAGGTCACCAAGGAGGACATCATGCGCGTCGCCCAGGCGACCTTCGTCCCCACCAACCGCACCGTGGCGATGATCGTCACGCAGGACGAGAAGTGAGGGAGGTGGGCATGCGAGCACCACACCGTCTTGCCGCCATCCTCCTCGCCGGGGCGCTGGCTGCACCCGCCGTTGCCCAGGTGAAGAGCTACCAGGAGATCACCTACCCGCCGCTGCCGGCGTTCACCATCCCCAAACCGCAGGTCGTCACGCTAAAGAACGGGCTCACCGTGTTCATGGTGCAGGACCGGGAATTGCCCCTGGTGCAGATCAGCGCGCGGATTCGCACCGGCTCCAACTACGAGCCGGCCGACAAGGTGGGGCTGGCACGCCTGATGGCCTCGGTGCAGCGCACCGGCGGCACCGCCCGCATGGGCGGCGACGCCATCGACGACTTCCTGGCGGTGCGCGCCGCCAGCGTCGAAACCGGGATGGGGACTGACTCCGGTTTTGCCGCCATGAACTGTCTGAAAGGCGACGTCGCGGATGTCCTCCAGGTCTTCGCCGACGTCCTCCGCACCCCGGCGTTCGCCGAGGACAAACTACAGATCGCCAAGGTGCAGGCGCGCACCGGCATCGCCCGGCGCAACGACGACGTCGGCGGCATCACCATGCGCGAACTGCAGCGCCTGGTGTACGGCGAGGAGTCGCCGTTGGCGCGTAACGAGGAGTACGCGACCATCGCAGCGGTAAACCGCGAGGACCTCGTCGCCTTCCACGCCCGCTACTACCACCCCAACAACGTCTACCTCGGCGTGGTGGGCGACTTCGACCCCAAGGCGATGCTGGCCCTGCTTGAGCGAGCGTTCGGCGACTGGCCGCGCGGCGCGAAGTTCGCCGAACCGCCTGCAACCTACCGCAAGGTTGCTCGTCCGGGCGTGTTCTTCATCGAAAAGAAGGACGTCAACCAGGCCAACATCGCCATGGGCCACCTGGGCATCGAGATGGGAAACCCCGACTACTTCGCCGTGCAGGTGCTCAACGAGGTGCTGGGAGGATCCTTCGCCAGCCGCATGTTCTCCAACATCCGCTCCAAGAAAGGCCTGGCGTACTCGGTGTACGGGTCGGTG
>JBBINC010000068.1:0-16255 GCA_037444085.1 Acidobacteriota bacterium
GCCCGTGCCCGTGCCCGTGCCTGTGCCCGTGTCGGTGACCGTGCCCGTGTCCGGGCCCGTGCCCGTGTCCGGGCCTGAGCGCGAGAGCGTCACGTCCTGCCAAAAAAAAGCCCGCCGTGAAGGCGGGCGGGTCGAGGAGGAGGGGGGCGGCGTGCGACGGGAGGTGGCCTCAATGGCGCCGCGCCGCCCCTGGTAGCACCTCGGAAGCTCTCGTCAAGGCATGCGCGTGCGTCCTCCTAGTCGAGCTGGCGGCGCAAGTACGTAGGAATGTCGAACTCGGCCAGATTGCCGACGTTGACGCCGTAGTCCGGCGGCAGTTCGCCGGGCAGGTAGGGGCTTACCGCGGCATTGCGGCCGGGCTCGCTGGGCGCCACCCTGGGTGCCGGGTGCGGGCGCTCGGCGGGACGGGCGGCCGGCCGCTCAACGGCACTCTCGCCGAAGCCGGTGGCGACGACGGTGACCTGGATGCGTCCCTCCATCTCCGGCCGCTGCCCGTAGCCGAAGATGAACAGGCAGTCCGGCGCGCAGCGCTGGGCGATGAGCTCGGCGGCATCGTTGATCTCGGCGAGGGTACTGTCGGGCCCGCCGACGAAGTTGAGCAGGACGCGCTGCGCACCTTCCAGGGAGGTCTCTTCGAGGAGGGGCGAGGTGAAGGCCTGCTGCGCCGCCTCGACGGCGCGGTGCTCGCCGAAGGCGACGCCAATGCCCATGAGCGCCATGCCGCCGCCGCGCATCACCGTCTCCACGTCCGCGAAGTCCGGGTTGATCACACCGATTTCGTTGATGATGTCGGAGATCCCCTGGACGCCGTGGCGCAGCACCTCGTCGGCCATGTGAAAGGCCTCCTCGATCGTCACCTGGGGGCCCACCATGTTGAGCAGGCGCGAGTTGGGGACGGTGATGAGGGTGTCGACGCTCTTGCGCAGTTCCTCGATCCCCTTGTCGGCGATGCGCGCCTTGCGGGAGCCCTCGAAGGTGAACGGCCTGGTAACGACGGCGACGGTGAGTGCCCCGGCTTCGCGCGCCAGGGCGCCAACCACCGGCGCGGCGCCGGTGCCGGTGCCGCCGCCCATGCCGGCGGCGATGAACACCATGTCGGCGCCCTGCAGGTACTCGTAGATGTCGTCCGTCTTGTCCAGCGCCGCCTTGTGCCCCACCTCGGGGTCGCATCCCGCGCCGAGCGCCTTGCCGCGGCCGTTGGCGGTGATGAGCTGCAGCCGCGCGCCGGCCCGGGAGTCCCGCAGCGACTGGCCGTCGGTGTTGACGGCAATGAACTCCACGCCCTTCACCCCGGCGGCGATCATGCGGTTGATGGCGTTGCAGCCACCGCCGCCGACGCCGACCACCTTGATGGTGGCGGGAGCGCTGTCCTCGGCCATGGTGATGAGGGAAGGCGCGTCGGAAACCGGGTCGTCAAACGTGATCATCAGCCACCTCCTTGACTGAGAGAGAACTTCGAGGCGAGACGTTGCAGCCAGCTCGCGCGCGCCGGTCGCGGGCGGACCAGCGGGGGTGCATCCGGCAGCGCCGCCCGGCGGGCGTGGGCCAGCAAGCCCACCGCCACCGCCGGTGAGGCGGGGGGCAGTTCGGATGAGGCGAGCAGGTGCGTGGCGTCGGCGACGCCGTCCAGTTCGGCGAGGCGGGCGCGGGCGGCGAAAACGTTCTCGGCGACGGCGGCCAGACCGTCCAGGTGCGCGCCGCCGCCGCACAGCACGACGCTGCGCAGGTTGGTGGGGTCGGGAACCTGTTGCAGGATCTCGTTGGCCACGTACTCCACCATCTCGTGGGCGCGGAGGTACACCACCTTGCACAGCTCGCGGCGCGCCACCACCTGGGTGCCGCGCCCGTGCACCGAGGGGAGGGAGAGGGTCTCGTCCTCGTCCACTTCGGTGTACAGGCAGGAAGCGGCTTCACACTTGGCCCTCTCCGCGCCTTCCCAGGTTGTCTGGAAACGGTGAATGAGGTCGTCGTTGATCTTCGCCGAGCCCACGGAGAAACTGCCGGCGGCCAGCACCTTCTCGCCGGCGACGGCGGCGAACGACGTGCCGCCGTGGCCGACATCGAGCACCACGGCTCCGAGCCGGCGTTCGTCGTCGGTCAGGGTGGCCAGTGCGGCGGGAACGGGAGAGAAGAGGAACTCCTCCACCTCCACGCCGGCGGCGTTGATCGCCTTCTCCAGGGTGCGCAGCGGTCCGTCCTGACAGATCAGCACGTAGGAATCCATGGCGAGCTGGCGGCCGACCATGTCCTGGGGATCCAGCAGGCCGTCCTGATCGTCCAGGGAGTAGGCGTGGGTGAGGACGTTGAGGACGCTGTGTCCGGGCGGGGAGGGCTGGCGGCGGGCCGCTTCGACGAGGTCCTCGAGGTCGCGCCGCCTCACCTCGCGTTCCCGGGAGCCCAGCACCAGCGCGGTGCGAGTGGCCTTGCCGACGATGAAGGTGCCGGCCACGGACGCCAGCACGCGGCTCACCGGCACCTTGGCCATCAACTCGGCCTCCTCCACGGCGGCGCGGATCGCTGTGACCACCGGCTTGAGTTGCACGACCTGGCCGTGGCGCAGTCCCGCGGTCGGCGAGACGCCCACACCACGGATCACCAGCTCCTGGCGCTCGTCCAGTTCCGCGATGAGGGCGAGCACGCGGCGGTTGCCCACATCGAGGGCGCCGAGAACGGTCGCCGCGGTCATGCTCCACCCTCCGTCGGTGCGGGTAGCACGGCCACGCGCCCCGGCACGCGCACGTCGAGTCTGCTCACGGCCGCGGGGGAGCGACGCGCCCAGGCGGCCAGCACCGTGCGCCCGGCGGCCAGGTCCGCAGGGCGCGAGGGGTCGGCGACGACCCGCAGCGCTGTGCCGGCGAAGGAGAGGGCCACATCCCGGGGGCCCAGGCGCTCCACGCTCTGCACCTCGCCACCCCAGCTCGCCTGCAGCGCCGGCAGCGCCGCCAGCAGCGCAGCGCGCTCCTCGGGGTGGGGGGCGAAGGCGAGCAGTTTGAGAGCCGGGACGGGGACGCCGGCGATGGGCTCCCCGAGGACGCGGCCCCCGTCGTCGACGAGCACGGGTCGGGCGCCATCCGCGAGCACGGCCACCGGCCGGCGGAGCGTCACGGCGCAGTGCACCACGCCATCCAGGGACACGGACACCGCCGCATCGGCGACCCAGGCCACCTGGTGCAGCACGGCGGCGCGCAATTCCTCGGCCCGCACCGCGATGGTGGGCGAGCCCACGGCGGTGTTGAGGACCACCTTCACCTGGTCGAGGATGGGGCCCGCCGCTCCCTCCACCACCACGCGACGAACCTGTAGCGCAGCGGCGATGGAGCCGGTGAGCACCACGGCGGCCGCCGCCAGGGCCAGGCGGGGAACCAAGGGGAGCAGCCGCGACCGCCTCCGAACGGGCGCGCTCATGGGTGCCCCCCGGCCAGCCAGCGCTCACCCAGGTCGACGACGTTGCCGGCGCCCATGGTGAGAAGCACGTCGCCCTCCCGCAGCAGTTCGTCGAGATGCGCCAGGGCGTCGTCAAACGAATCGGCGAGGAGGACGTGGCGGTGCCCGCAGCGGCGCGCCGCCTCCGCCACCAGGCCGGCGGTCACGCCGGGCATCGGCGCTTCCCGCGCCGGGTAGATGGGGAGCACCACGGCCGCGTCGGCGGCCAGCAGCGCTTCCCCGAGCTGGGCGGCGAAGATCGCGGTGCGGCTGTACAGGTGCGGCTGGAACACCACCACCAGGCGGGAGGTGGGGAACGCCTGGCGGGCTGCCTGCAGGGTGGCAGACACCTCGGTGGCGTGGTGGGCGTAATCGTCCACCACCACCACGCCGCACCGCTGCCCCTTGCGTTCGAAGCGCCGGGCCACGCCGGTGAAGGCGGCCAGCGCGGCGAGGGAGGTGGCGAGGTCGACCTCGATCTCCACGGCGGCCGCCAGCGCGGCCACGGCGTTGGCGATCATGTGCCGGCCGGGCAGGCGAATCGCCAGCGTGCCGGCGTCGCGCCCGCCCACCACCACCTGGCAGCGGCCACCGTCCGGGGTGAGCGAGACGGCGCGGGTGTGGACGTCGGCCTGGGGTGAAAACCCGTAGGTGACGACGCGGCGGTGCAAGCGCGGCAGCAGGCGGCGCACGCCGGGGTCGTCCAGGTTGGCAATCACCGCGCCGTAGAAGGGGACGCGGTTGGCGAAGGTGACGAAGGCGTCCTCAAGAGCCTCGACGGTGCCGTAGGTGTCGAGGTGCTCCGCCTCGACGCAGGTGATCACCGCCACCACCGGGTACAGATGCAAGAAGCTGCGGTCGAATTCGTCCGCCTCGCAGATCAGGTGGGAACCGCGGCCGAGGCGCGCATGGGCGCCCAGGAAGTGCACGCGGCCGCCCACCGCCACGGTGGGATCGAGGCCCGCCTCGGTGAGAATCAGGCCGGTCAGGGACGTGGTGGTAGTCTTTCCGTGGGTTCCGGCGATGGCGATGCAGCGGCGCAGGCGGGAGATTTCGCCGAGCATCTCGGCGCGCCGAATGACCGGGATGGCGCGCTCCGTGGCTGCCGCCACCTCCGGGTTGTCGGCGGCGATCGCCGAGGAGACCACGAGGACCTGCGTCTGGCTGAGATGGGCGGGGTCGTGACCGATGGCCACTGTGATCCCCAACTGTTGCAGGCGCGCGGTGGCCTCGTTGGCGGCCAGGTCGCACCCCGACACTGCCAGCCCCTCGCCGTGCAGCAGCTCGGCCAGGCCGCACATGCCGGCCCCGCCGATGCCGACGAAGTGAACGTGGCGCACGCGGCCGAAGCTCATGCCGCCCCCCCGGCACAGGCGACCACCAGGGCCGCCACCTCTCCGGCGGCTTGCTCGCGGGCCAGGACCGCGCCGGCAGTGCCGCGGGCGACCAGCGCGGACGGATCGCAAAGGCGATGGCGCAGGACTTTGGCCAGTCTTCTCGGGGTGGCCTCCGCCTCGTCAAGTACGTCCGCCGCGCCGGCTTGGGCGAGGGCGGCGGCGTTGGCGGCCTGGTGGCCATGGGCGGCGGCGGCGAACGGGATGAGCACCGCCGCTCGCCGGGCCGCCGCCAGTTCGCTCACCGTCAGCGCGCCGGCCCGTGCCACCACCAGCGAGGCATCGGCCAACGCCGAGGCGGGGTGCTCCAGGAAGGGGACCACCTCGGCGGCCACTGCGAGGCGCCGGTATTCCACTGCCACGGAGTCGGCCCAGCGCGGTCCGGCCTGATGCACGACGAGCGGACGCAGGCCGTCGCTCGCCAGCAGCGCCAGCGCTTCCGGGACGGTGCGGTTGAGCGCCGCTGACCCCTGGCTGCCACCCAGCACCAGCAGAGTGCCGCCCCCGGGCGGCGCGGGCACCTCGAAAAACTCGCGCCGTACCGGGTTGCCGGTGAGCCGGGCAGGGAGCGACGGAAAGCAGGCGAGGGCGGCGCCGAAGCCGCACGCGATAGCGTCCGCCCAGGGTGCCAGGGAGCGCGTCGTGACGCCGGGGATGGCGTTCTGTTCCTGCAGCACCAGGGGAACGCCCAGAGCGGCGGCTGCCAGGGCGCCCGGCAGGGACGCGTAGCCGCCCACCGCCAGCACGCCGTCGATTTTCTCCTTGAGAATCAGCGAGGCAGCTCGCAGGAGCGCCACCGGCAGCCTGGCCAGCGCCCCGACCTGGGCGGCGCGGGAGCGTCCCACCGCGCCGCTGACCGCCAGCAGCGTGAGGGGGAAACCCTCCGCCGGCACTCGCTCTGCCTCCAGGCCGCACCGCGCCCCCAGCCACAAGACCTCGTGTCCCGCCGCTCGGAGCTCCCGTGCCACGGCCAGTCCCGGGAAGAGGTGCCCGCCAGTGCCGCCGCCCGCCACCAGGAGCCGCATCACGCGGCCTCCTTGCCGATGTTCAGCAGCAGGCCGATGGCCACCATGGTGACCAGCACGTCGGATCCGCCCGCGGAGATGAGAGGCAGGGGCAGGCCCTTGGCGGGCAAAAGGTTCAGGCAGACGGAGAGGTTGAGCAGCGCCTGCACGGCGAGGGTGGTGGTGAGGCCGGCGGCGAGCAGCGCGGCCGCCAGCGTGGGGGCTCGCCGGGCGGCGCGCAGGCCTGCCACGACGATGACGCCCAGCAGCAGCATGATGCCGGTGGCGCCCACGAAACCAAGCTCCTCGCCGGCGATGGCGAAGATGAAGTCGGAGTGGGGTTGGGGTAGGAAGAAGAGCTTCTGCACGCTCTTGCCGGGACCGCGTCCGAACAGGCCGCCGCTGCCCAGGGCGATGAGCGATTGCTGGACCTGGAAGGAGGCAATGCCGAAGAAGGCGCGCACCCGCTCCAGGCGATACGGCGCCAGCACCACCGCCGAGGCGAAGACCACCGCCGCGAGGGCACCGGTGGCGACCAGCGGCTTTGACGGTACCTCTGCGAGCCACAGGATCGCCACGGCGGCGGCGGCGAGCAGCACCGCCGACCCCAGGTCCGGCTCGAACAGCACCAGTCCCACCGTGATCGCCACGCCTGCCGCGCTGACGCCGAAGGCGGTGCGGGAGTCGGTACGCTCCCGTCGGCAGCGGGCGAACCAGGCGGCCAGAGCGAGCGGCAGCGCCAGTTTGACGAACGCCGAGGGCTGCACCGAACCGACGGGCAGGCGCAGCCAGCGGTGGGTGTTCGCCACCTCGGGCTGGAAGTAGGCCGCGGCGAGGGCGATCCAGGTAAGCACCAGAAGGGGTGCGGCGATCCTTAAGGAGGTGAGTTTCTCCAGCGGCGCGAAGGTGGCGGCCAGCATGGCGGCCAGCCCGAAGACGACGGCGATGCCCTGGCGCCAGGCGAAGTCCCACTCGGGCAGGCGGTAGTAGTCTCGCGCCAGGGGTCCAGAGGCGCTGGCGACCAGCAGCACGCCCAGCGCCGCGGTGAGCATGGCGGCGCCGGCGAGTCGGTAGTCGAGGACGCGATGTCGCGGCATCACGTCACCTCCCGGGCGAGTCGGGCGAATTCGTCGCCACGGTGGGCGTAGTCGCGGAACTGGTCGAAGGAGGCGCAGGCGGGGGAGAGGAGCACGGTATCGCCGGGTCGAGCCAGGGCGGCGGCGCGCGCCACTGCTTCCTCAAGGGTGTCGCAGCGCGCCACCGGCACCACTCCCGCCAGCGCGGCGGCGATTTCCTCTGCAGCAGCGCCGATGAGGTACGCCCGGGCCACGCGGCCGGTGACCGCACCCCGCAAGGGGGTGAAGTCCTGCCCCTTGCCCAGGCCCCCGAGAATCAGATGAATGGTCCCCGGGGGGTAGCCGGCGAGCCCGGCGGCGGTGGCGCCCACGTTCGTGCCCTTGGAGTCGTCCACCCAGCGCACGCCGCACCGTTCGGCCACCAGCTGGTGGCGGTGGGGCAATCCGGAGAAGCTGGCCAGCGCTTCCGCCGCGGCGCTGGCGGGAATTCCGAAACGCACCGCGGCGAGCGCCGCCGCCAGGGCGTTGGCGAGGTTGTGATCGCCCAGCAGCGGCAGGTCGCCGCGCCGCATCAGGGGGTTCCCGTCGATGACCAGGTGCTCGCCGCCGGCGTGCGCCGCCGCGGCGGTGTCGGTCAGCGAGAAGTGGGCCCGCTGTCCGGGTACCGGCAGGTCGCGCACCGCCGGATCGTCGGCGTTGAGCACCGCCAGGTCGCAGGGACCCTGCCGCGCGAACAGGCGTGCCTTGGCGGCCAGGTACGTCGCCATATCGGGGTGCCGGTCGAGGTGATCGGGGCACAGGTTGAGCAGCACTCCCACGGCCGGACGAAGGGTTGTGCACCCCTCCAGCTGGAATGACGACAGCTCCAGCACGATCGCCTGCCACCCTGGCTGCCGCGCGAGTTCGCTGGCGGCGGGGCCGATGTTGCCACCCACGCCGGTACGTACGCCGGCGTGGCGGAGGATGGCGCCGAGCATGGCGGTGACGGTGCTCTTGCCGTTGGAGCCGGTGATGCCCAGGAGGGGGACCTCGGAGAGGGCGCGCCAGGCCAGCTCCACCTCGGCGATGACCTCGATGCCCCGCCGCTGCGCTTCGGCAAGCAGGGGCAGGTGCCACGGGACTCCCGGCGAGGCCACCACCAGCCCCACACCTTCCAGCAGCGACGGGTGGTGCCCTCCCAGCGAAACCTGGGTGCCTGGCGGGAGAGCCTCGGGCTGGAGGGCGAGCTGCTCGGCGGAGGCCTGGTCGTTGGCGCGGACCTCGTATCCCTGCCCGGCCAGCAGGTGTGCAGCCCCCAGGCCAGAAGCACCGAGGCCCACCACCAGGGCGCGGCGAGGGGAGGAGTCGTTCATCGCAGCTTCAACGTCGCCAGTCCCATCAGCGAGAACACCGCGGCGATGATCCAGAAACGCACCACCACCTGCGTCTCGGCCCAGCCGGCAAGTTCGAAATGATGGTGCAGGGGGGCCATGCGGAAGATGCGCTTGCCCCGGAGCCTGAACGAGGCGACTTGAAGGATGACCGAGCCGGCCTCCATGACGAACAGGCCGCCCACCACGACGAGCAGCAGTTCCTGCTTGCAGATGGCGGCGGCGCAGCCGATCGCCGCTCCCAGGGCGAGGGAACCCACGTCCCCCATGAACACTTGCGCCGGGTGGCAGTTGAACCACAGGAACGCCAGCGCTGCGCCGCCCAGTGCCGCCAGGAATACGGTCACCTCCCCGGCTCCGGTCACCGCCGGGATCTGCAGGTAGGAGGCCAGGCGCGAGTGCCCGGCGAGGTAGGCGAAGATCGCGTAGGTGGCGGTGGCGATGAGCATGGAGCCGATGGCCAGACCGTCCAGGCCGTCGGTGAGGTTGACGGCGTTGGAGGATGCGACGAGGACCAGCGCGACCACGGGTATGTACGCCCACCCGAAGTCCAGAGCGATCTCCTTGAAGAACGGGACGGACAGGGAACCGGCGTGGGCGGCGTTGCCGGCCACCAGGCGGATCGCGGTGCCCGCCGCCAGCGCCGCGACGATCTGCAGCGACATCTTCTCCCAGGCGCGCAGCCCCAGGTTCTTGCCGCGCCGCACTTTCAAGAAGTCGTCGAGAAAGCCGATGCCGCCAAAGGCCAGGGTGGTGAGGGTGATGACCCACACCCACGGCTCGGTGAGATCCCCCCACAGCAGGATCGGAACTACCACCGACGCGAGGATGAGCAGGCCCCCCATGGTGGGTGTACCCGCCTTGGCCAGGTGGGACGAGGGTCCCTCCTCGCGGATTGCCTGCCCGACGAGCAGGCGGCGCAGCGCGCGAATCATGCGGGGGCCCAGATAGAGTCCCATGATGAGCCCGGTCACGATCGCCAGAGCGGCTCGGAACGTGATGTAGCGGAACACGTTGAGCGGGCTCCACAGGTCGCGCAACTCGTACAGGAGCCAGTAGAGCATCGCTACACCGCCTCCCCGAGGAGGGTGTCGACCGCCCGGTCGAGCTGGACTCCCCGCGAGCCCTTGATGAGCACCACGTCGTCCGGGCGCAGCGCTTGGCGCAGCAGGGCCGCCGCGGCCCGCGCGTCGGCGGCGCGGTGCACCTCGATGCCGGCGGCGGCCTCCGCCATCACCGCGGCCAACTCTCCGCCCACCGCCACCAGGACGTCGGCCGCGTTCAGGGCGGCGCGCCCCACGCGCCGGTGCAACTCCGCGGCCGCCTCACCCAATTCGCGCATCTCCCCGAGCACGGCGATGCGCCGCCCTGGCGTGTCGGCGAGCAGGGCAAGGACCGCCTCCACCGCCACCGGCGAAGCGTTGTAGGAATCGTCCACCAGCGCGATGCCGCGGCCCAGGTCATGGACCTGGCCTCGGCGGGGGGCCGCGGCGAGCGTTCGCGCCACGGCCGGGACGCGTTGGAGTGGGACGCCCAGGGCCCCGGCGCAGGCGGCCGCGGCGAGCAGGTTGTCGGCCTGGTGACGGCCGGCGAGCGGCCACTCCACCGTGGCGGTGGCGTCGCGCGAGCGGAGGGCGAAGCGCGCCCCGCGCAGGCCCGACCCCCGGAAGTCCTCGATCCACAGCGCGCTCTCACCTGGCGCGCCGTAGAAAATGGTGTGCCCGCAGTACCGCGAGGCGAAGAGCGCCGAGTGAGGGTCGGCGGCGTTGAGGACGAGCAGGCCTTCGGGATGGAGGTGGGGCAGAACCTCGGCCTTCGCCTCGGCGATCGCCTCGAGAGTGCCGAAAAACTCGATGTGCACCGGGGCGATAACGGTGTACAGCATGGCGTCGGGGCGGGCCATGACGCCCAGGCGATCCAGCTCGCCGGCGTGGTTCATGCCCATCTCCGCCACCATCCAGGCGATGCCATCGTCCTGATTGCAGATCTCCACCGGCAGCCCGGTCTGCGAGTTTCGGTTGCCCCGCGAGCTGCCGGTGGGAAAGCGGGTCGCCAGCAGCGCCGCCAGGAACTCCTTGGTGGTGGTCTTGCCCACCGAACCGGTGATGCCCACCAGCTTGAAGCGCGGGGGGAAGCGCTCGGCCGCGGCGATGCAGTGCAGGGCGCAAAGGGTGTCGTCCACCAGCACGACGGGCAGCGATGTGTCCACCTGGCGCGCCGCCAGCACCGCCGCGGCGCCGCGCGCGTGGGCGTCGGCGACGAAGTCGTGGCCGTCCACGCGGACGCCGGGAAGGGCGACGAAGAGGTTGCCGGGCGCGACCTCGCGGGAGTCGATGGCAACGCCGGTGACCAGCACCCCCCCATCGCCCGCCACCCTCGCCGAGGTCAGGCGCGCCAGCTCGGCGACGGTGCGGCGCATCACGCGCGCCTCCGGTGCGCCAGTTCGCGCGCCACCTGGCGGTCGTCGAACGGGATTTCGCGGTCGGCGAAGGTCTGCGTGGCCTCGTGTCCCTTGCCGGCGATGAGCACCAGACAGCGGGCGTCGGCCATGGCGAGGGCGGCGGCGATGGCCTCGCGGCGGTCGGGAATGGGCAGCGCGCGGGGGTTGCCCGAACGCCGTACCCCCACCATAACCGCCTCGATGATCGCCTGCGGATCTTCCGAGCGCGGGTTGTCGGAGGTGACGATGGGGACATCCGCGAGCCGTCCGACCACTTCTCCCATGGGGTCGCGCTTGCCCCGGTCCTTGTCGCCGCCGGCCCCGAATACCACGATCAGGCGCCGGTCGGTTACCGCGCGCAAAGCGCCCAGCACCTTTCCGAGGGCGTCGGGGGTGTGGGCGTAGTCCACGAAGACGGCGCAGGGGGCCGCTGTGGGCACCGGCTCCAATCGGCCGGGGAGGGGCGAGGCGTTGCCGAGACCGGTGGCGATGGCCTCCAGGGGGAATCCGAGGGTGAGTGCCGCTGCGGCGGCGGCCAGCGCGTTGGTGACGTTGTGCGAGCCCACCAGTGGCAGGGAAACCTCGATCTGGCCGGCGGGAGTGTGGAGAGAGATCAGGCTTCCCTCCAGAGACTGGTGGCTAATCGTCGCGGTGACGTGGTTGCCGCTTCCCAGGCCGAACTTCAGGTCACCTCGCCGGGCGCGGCGTAGCATCGGCCTGAAACTGGGATCATCACCGTTGATCACTCGCCGGCCGGGAGGGGCGGCGCGCAGCAACCCCTCGAGCTTGCGTTTGGCGGCAAGATACTCCTCCATGGTGTGATGGAAATCGAGGTGGTCGCGACTCAGATTGGTCCATACGGCGACGTCGAGTTCCAACCCGATGACGCGGTCCAGCGCCAGCGCATGCGAGGAAACCTCGAGGGCCGCGAAGGTGCCGCCGGTGTCAGCAACCTCGGCGAGCATGGGCGCCAGCACGGTGGCTTCGGGGGTGGTGCGCTGCGCCTGGCAAACGCGGTGAGGAAGGGTGTAGGCGACGGTGGTGAAGGTGGCGGGCACCGCGCCCGCCGCGGCGGCGATGCGCGCCGTGAGATCGACCACCGTGCTCTTGCCGTTGGTGCCGGTGACGCCCACCATCTGCAACCGCCGTTGTGGGTGTCCCGCCAGCGCCCACGCCGCCAGTGCGGTGGCCTGCCGGGGCTCGGCGGCGCGCAGCCACGGACATCCGCTCCCGGGGTCGCGGTCCGAAAGGACGGCGGCGGCTCCCCGCCTCAGCGCCTCGCCGAGAAAATCCAGGCCGTGGTGGCGCTGCCCCGGCAAGGCGGCGAAGCACAGGCCGGGGGCGACATCCTGGGCGCGATGGGTGATGCCGGTGACGGTCCCTGTCCCGTCGCCGCGCAACGTCGCCCCGCAGGCGGCGGCCAGTTCGGCGAGGGTCACAGTTGCACCGCCTCCTGGGGAGGCAGGCCCATGATGGTGACGAGGCGGGCGGCGATGCGGCCGAAGGCCGGGGCCGCGACCTCCGAGGCCCAGTAGTTGGCGCGCGGCTCGTCGACGCAGACGACGATGACGGCGCGCGGCTGGGGCAGGGGCAGGAAGCCGGCAAACCAGGCGACGTGCCGGCCGGAGCGCATCACCCCGTCGACCGCCTTCTGGGCAGTGCCGGTCTTGCCGGCGGTACGATAGAAAGGAACGCTGGCGTGCTTTCCGGTGCCTTCCTCGACGACCGCCACGAGCATGGCGGTGATCTGCTGCGCCAGCGCGGGGGGAAGAACCCGCCGGGGCGATCCGGCCCGCGCCGGGGTCACGACGGTGCCAGACTCGTCGGTGGTCGCCTGCACCAGCCTCGGCTCGACCAGGAATCCGCCGTTGGCAAACGCTGCGTAGGCGCGGGCGAG
Source organism: Acidobacteriota bacterium (assembly GCA_037444085.1). GTDB lineage: Bacteria > Acidobacteriota > Thermoanaerobaculia > Thermoanaerobaculales > Thermoanaerobaculaceae > CALEVZ01. The sequence goes on from JBBINC010000068.1 coordinate 12,605, forward strand.
CTGCAGCGGAGAAACGGTGACCTCCTGGCCGAGGGCAAGTCCGGCGCGGGAGAGCGCCGACCACCGCTCGGGCGGGTGCAGCAGGCCGCGCGTCTCGCCGGGCAACTCGATGCCGGTGGGCGCGCCGAAGCCGAGGTCGCGAATGGTGCCGTCAAGCACGGCGGGCGAGACGCGCTGAGCGATGCGAATGGAGCCGCTGTTGGAGGACCGGGTGATCACCTCCCGCACGCTCAGCAGCCCATGGCTGGCGTGGTCGCGCAGGAACACGCCGGCCACCTGCACGCCGCCGCCGGAACAGTCGACGAGGTCGAAGGGGCGGAATCCGCCGCCGGCCAGGGCGGCCGCGACAATGATCGGCTTGAAGGACGATCCGGGTTCGAGCGCGTCCTCCACGGCACGGTTGCGCCAGGTTTCGGGCGGCGAGGCGCCTGGCGCGTCAGGGTGGTAGGAAGGGAGGGACGCGAGGGCCAGCACCGCGCCGGTGGTCGGCTCCATTACCACCGCCGAGGCGCCGTGGGCGCCGATGGTCGCCAGCGTCACCGCCAGCTCCTCCTCCACCGCCGCCTGGATCCTTGTGTCGAGAGTCAAGCGCAGGGAAAGGCCCGGTCGCCCGGCGTGCTCGAGGCGCAAGTCCAGGGGGGTGGGAATGCTCTTGCCGTCCCGCAGCAGCCGGTATACCGAAGCAGTGCCGGCCAGAGTGCGGTCGTACGCCTTCTCCAGGCCGGCCTGTCCCACCCCTTCGCCGTTCACGAAACCCAGAACCGCCGCTGCCAGCGGCCCGTGCGGGTGGATGCGGCGTTGCGTGGGCAGCGCCCCCAGCCCGCGGGTGCGCAGCCGCTCAATCGGTTCTGCCACCGCCGGGTCGAGATTCTTGGCCAGGTAGAAGAACTTCTCGCGCGCGGCAAGACGGCGGAGGATCTCGTCCGCCTCCAGTGCGATGATCGGAGAGAGCTTCGCGGCGAGCTCCGGCCACCGCTCGCGGGGGATGCGAGCCGGGTTGGCGTAGACCGACACGCGGTCAAGTGATCCGGCGAGGATGCGGCCGTCGGCGGAGAGAATGTCGCCGCGCGGCTCTTCCACTTCGAGGGTGGCCTCACGCTGGCGCAATGCCGCCTCCGCCAGCTCCCGGTGGCTTACTACCTGGACGTAGCCTAGGCGAAGCCATACCAGGACCGCCCAGGAGGCGAGACACGCGACCAGCACGCGCCAGCGGTGCGGCGACAGCATCAGTCGACTCCGGTGGCGGGCGCCGGAGGAGCGGGGGAGCCGGCGGGCTGGCCGACCAGCTCTCCCGCGGCGGTGAGGAAGAGCAGGCGGTTTGGGGGGACGTCTGCCAGGTCGAGTTCCGCGGCGCGCGCCGCAAGCGTGTGGGGCGACGTTGCCGCCTCGAGTTCCAGCAGGAGAGAGCGGCGTTCCCGCTGCAGGGTATCCACCTCGGCCTTCACCTGCGCGATCTCGTAGCGCAACCGCACGGTGGCCTGGCGCGGGCCCACGAACCCCCCCAACATGACCGCCATGGCGGCCGCACCGGCGGCACACCAGAGCAGCCAGTGGCGCCAGCGGCGGTCGAGCTGGCGCTGCAGATAGGTGTTGCGCGGCCGGTAGCCGGCGATCCTCACGCCCCCCTCCGCTGCGCCACCCGCAGGCGCGACGACCGAGCACGGGGATTGTCGGCCACCTCGGCCTGGCTCGGCCGGACCGGCCGGCGGGTGACAACTTCGAGCAGGGCCTGCGGGTCGCACGCGCACAGTCGTGTACCGGCCGGGCAGACGCACGCACCGGAGAGGTGTTTGAGGGTTCGCTTGACCAGGCGATCCTCGAGGGAGTGGAAGGTGATCGCCGCGAGGCGACCGCCCGGGTCGAGCAGCCGAGCCGCGTCCGCAAGCGCCGGGGGTATCCCTTCCAGCTCGCGGTTGGTGGCGATGCGCAGCGCCTGAAACGTCCTCGTCACCGGGTCGGTCCGCCCGTGCCGGCGTCCCAGCGCGCGCGCCACCGCCTGCCGCAGCTCCCCGGTGGTGCGAAGCGTCTCACGTTCGCGAGTCGCGACGATGGCGCGGGCGACGCGGCGGGCGCGTGGCTCCTCGCCGTACTCGAAGAGGATGCGGGCCAGCTCGCCTTCGTCCAGAGTGGCCAGCAGCTCCGCCGCCGTCATGCCACTTCCCGAAAAGCGCATGTCGAGCGGAGCATCGAAACGAAACGAGAAACCCCGGGCGGGGGTGTCCAGTTGCAGGGAGGAGACCCCGAGATCGAAGAGCACGCCGCCGACCCGCGCCATGCCGGCCGCCGCCAGCACCTGCGCGAGGTCCGTATAGCTTGCCTGCACCAGGCGGACGCGTGAGGCAAACGGCGCCAGGTTGGCGCGCGCCGCCGCCAGTGCCGCGGGGTCCACGTCGAGACCGACGAGGAATAGGTCAGGCAATGCCTCCAGCAGGGCGCGGGCATGGCCTCCCAGGCCCACGGTAGCGTCGGCGATGCACCGCGGCGGTGCAACCTGAAAGGCGGCCACGACTTCGTCTCGGAGAACGGGGCGGTGAGGAGGGGAGGTTTCCATGGCACGATCGTCACAACTCCAGGGCCGCCAGGGCCGCCAGCTCCTCGTGGGTGAACGGAGTTGCCAGCTCCGCCTGAGCCCGCTCCCGGGCCACCACCGCGAGAAACCTTCCCCGGCCCGACACCACCACCTCGGAGGTCACGCTGACGACGTCGCGAACCAAGGCCGGGACGAGGACCCTGCCCTGGCTGTCAACCTCCTGTTCCTGGCCGTAATTGGCGTGCTCCAGCAGGCGCGCCACCAGGGGATCGAGCGACGGGCGGGCGAGGCAGCGGCGTTCCAGTTCCTCCCACACCGAGATGGGGTAGACACGCAGCTCGTGCGGCAGCAGGGAGGTCACAAAGACGGTCGTGCCGTACCACGCTTCGAGCTGTGTCTTCAGGCGAGCGGGGAGCTTGAGACGACGCTTGTCGTCGATGGTAGCCTGGAAACTCCCGCGGAAATGCTCCATCCTGGTTCACCTCACGGAGCCCTGACCGTGGCCGCGTGACCACCTTGGTCCACTGCGCTCCACTATTGTCCACTGCCATCATGGAGCGGTGATTCTCCGAAGTCAAGAGGGTGTAGATGACCGTCGACGCGAGCCGAATGAGGAGGTGAGCAGGGGGCGAAGAGGCGCGAACCCGAAAGGCAGCGCTCGGCGGTCCGCGCCCTGGGGGCAGGCGCCCTGCCCACCGTTTCTTGGCGCCTGTCGGAAAGGCGCTCGGGCGGCGGCGGGGGCGGGCGTTCGGCAGGCGGCGTTGGTCTTGGCTCCACCTCCTTGCCGCAGGTTGCGATGATACCTGCGGTGGTCGTGCTCGACCGCCTGGCCTGGGGAGCACCATCGCCAACCGCACCTTCGCCGGTGTGCCCCACAGGCTCCTGGCCCCCGAGCGGCCGGAAGCGTCGCGGCATGACACCGGCCGGCCAAGCGGGCCGAGGGTCTTCGCCCGCCTCCCGCAGGTTTAGGCTGACAGAGAGACGGTTGGCGGGGTGGGGGTGAGGGGGAGCTGTCAGTTATTGGCTATTGTCTGTGGGCCGGACGGGGTCTCGGCGACAGGTCCGGCCGCTGGGGCGATCTGGCCTACGAACCCTGGCGCGGGGTGAACAGCTCCGGACGG
>JBBINC010000069.1:0-15949 GCA_037444085.1 Acidobacteriota bacterium
TCCGGCGCGCAGCCGCTCGAACCCATTGCCCTGTCACTGGCGCGCACCGCCAGAGGTCCGGTAGTGGCTTGGTGGGGAGCGTCGAGCAGTGGGCTGACCGCGCGCGTGGCGCGCACCGACGTCGCGGGCTTGCGCCAGGTGGCCGCGCTGCGAGCCCTCGGCTGGCGGGAAGAAGGCGGCGAAGGCGACCTCGCCCGCGTCTCGGTCTTCGACGGCGCGCTTGCCGCCTGGCCGCCGCGAATTGCGCCTTCTCCACCGCCGAGCGGCGGCTCATGCTCCGCCCTGCTGAGAGTACGCGGGCGGTGGTGGCGCGTCCGTCTCATGCGCACCGGCCTCACGGCGCGCTCGGGCGTGCCACCCGCCCTGCCGGAGTGCGCTGAGGAGACGCTTATCGTTTCCACCGATCTCTCCTTCCTGCTGGCGCGCGGTGCCATCCCCGCGGCCATCCCGGGAACCCTGCTCGTCGCGGCCGATGGCGGGTGGGGAGTCCGGCTTGGCGACACGACCTCGACCACCTCGCTGGAGCGAGTGTTGCGGGCCTTGGGGGAACGACGCGACGCCAACGGCGACCCGTCCGTCCAGGAGTGGAGGAGCCCCTTCGGAACGCTCTTCCTCTCGACCGAGCCGGGGGTCGGCGTCGCCACCCGTCCCGAGGTGCTGGCCCGCCTGCCCATGGTAAACCACGGCAGCGAATGGGGATGTCTGCAGGGCGAGGCGGTCGCCCGCGCCTTGACCGGCGCGGCAGAGATGCTGGACCGGCTGCCGGGCATGCCTTCGCGACAGCAGGTGACCCTGGCGGCGCACTCCCTCCGGCAGGTGGGAGCGTGTTCCTGGCGAATCGACCAGACCGGAGGGCAGCTCGAGCTGCGGTGGTAGGATTCGCGGTGTGAATACCGTCCGGATCAGCGACAGCGGCGTCGCCGCCATCATCCACCTGAGTCGGCCTGACAGCGGCAATGCCCTCGACCAGGAGCTCATAGGCGACCTCACCCGCGCCGTGGTCGAGGCACCGGGTCGCGGCGCTCGTGCCATCGTGCTCACTGGCGAGGGCCGGCACTTCTGCGCCGGCGCCGACCTGCGAGGTCTGCTCGCCGGCGCCGAGGCGTCGCTGGCCGTTCGCACCGCCGAGGCGCGGCATCTTGCCGCGCTGTACGCCGCCATCCTACGTTGTCCGCTGCTCACTGTGGCCGCGGTCCGTGGTGCCGCCTACGGCGGCGGGGCCGGCCTCGCCGCGGCGTGTGACCTGGTCATTGCCTCACCCGAAGCGCGCCTGATGTTCTCCGAGGTGCGGCTGGGCTTCGTGCCGGCGCTCATCTCGGTGTTCCTGCCCCGCCGCGTGGCGGTTTCCCGTCTGCTGGATCTCTTCCTCGATCCCCGCCCCCTGTCGGGCGACGAGGCTCGTGCCGTCGGACTGGTCGACGAGGTGAGCGACGACCCGCTGGCCACCGCGCTGGCGCGCGCCGCCTCCACCGCCGCCAAGGCTGCGCCCAGCGCCGTCGCCGCCACCAAGCGTCTGGCTCTGGAGCTGGCGTTGCCGCATCTGGACCAGCAGTTGGCTCACGCCGCCAGCGTCAACGCGGCGCAGCGGGGGAGCCGGGAGTGCCGCCAGGGCGTGCGCTTCTTCCTGTCCCACCAGCGCCCGCCGGACTGGAGCGGCGGCGAGGCGGACGGCGACAACAGCTGATCGCCGGCGCGCTCGGCCGCGCGCGTTCACTCCTGCTCGCCGCCGTCCTCAGCCGCCAGTCTGACCAGCATCACCGGACACGGCGCCTCGTGCACCACGCGCCGCGCGATCGACCCCAGCAACGCCTGGCGCAGGCCGCGCGTTCCCTGGGTCGCCATGACGATCAGGTCGCACCTGTCCTCGGCCGCGTACTCGACGATCTTGGCGGCCGGCTTGCCCCGCACCACCTGCACCCTCGCCCCCGGGACGCCAACCTGCTCCACGAGCGCGTTCAACCTTCGCGTCGCAACATCCCGCAGGTGGCGGTGGAAGTCGGCCCACGGCATCTGGAAGGAGAAGACGTCGGGGTTGGGGAACGAATCGTCCACCACCGACAGCACGACGACCTCCCCATTCGTCACCGCGGCCAGCTCCCCGGCCAGTTTGAGCGGCCGCCGCGCCACGTTGGTGAAGTCCTGGGGCACGAGAATCCTTGAAAACATCGCAACACCTCCTGCAGGAATCGCGACTCGTTCCGTCGCTTGTATCCTAGCGCGACAGGGCAGCGCCCGGGAAGAGGCGAGCGCGGCGAGATCGACGCCCCAGAATTCTGGCGCGCCACCCCCGTGACCGACGCCCCCCGCGAGCATCGCAGCTGGCCGCTCCCCACTTCCCCCGTCCTGGCAACGGCTTGACAGGACCTTCGGTCACCGCTAGCATCGCCCTCCCTGGGATTGCATTTCCCCGGGAGGTTAGCTCAGCGGTAGAGCACCTGCCTTACACGCAGGGGGTCGTGGGTTCGAATCCCCCACCTCCCACCACCGCTGAGTTCTCCGCCACGTTGCATGGCGCGGGGTGGTAGTTCAGTTGGTTAGAACGCCGGCCTGTCACGCCGGAGGTCGCGAGTTCGAGTCTCGTCCACCCCGCCAGCTTCGCCGCAGCGCTTGCATCTCCCACGAGCTTCGGAAGTCGCGAGTGGCGGGAGCATCGCGCAAGAGCCGCCCACCTCATCACACAGCCTCCACCCAGGCCCCGCGGCCCTGCTTCACCACGCTGCAGCCCGAGTCGCCCCAGCTTCCTTCCCCCGCGCGTTCGAGTCACGCCCAACCCACCAACATCGATTTCCTGCGGACCGCCGCATGGCGGGCCGAGATGCGTATGGGCAAGAAACCGGGCGAGAAGCCAGGCCCGGAGCCTGACCGCGGCAAATCGGAGGGAGAACCGGCCCAGCCGACGCCGCTAGCTGATCCCGGCGATGATGGCGTTGAGCCTCGCCGAGGGGCGCATGGCCGCGTCCGCTCGCTGATCGTCGGGCAGGTAGTAGCCTCCCAGATCCACCGGGCCTCCCTGGGCGGCCAGCAGTTCGGCCGCAATCGCCGCCTCGCCGGCGGCGAGCTGGTCCGCCAGCGGCGCGAAGCGAGCGGCGAGCTGGGGGTCGCCGTTTTGGGCCGCCAGCGCCTGCGCCCAGTAGAGCGCCAGGTAGAAGGTCGCGCCACGGTTATCGATCTCGTGCACCTTGCGGGAGGGCAGTTTGCCGTTCTCCAGGTAGGCGGCGATCGCTTGCTCCAGCGCCGCGGCCAGCACCTTCGCCTTGGAGTTGCCGGCGACCTCGGCGATGAGTTCCAGCGACGGCACGAGGGCGCAGTACTCGCCCAGGGAGTCCCAGCGCAGGTGCCCCTCCCTGAGGAACTGCTGCACGTGCTTGGGGGCGGAACCGCCGGCGCCGGTCTCGAACAGCCCGCCGCCGTTCATCAAACGCACGATGGAGAGCATGCGCGCGCTGGTGCCCAGCTCGAGAATCGGGAAGAGGTCGGTGAGGTAGTCGCGCAGGACGTTACCGGTGACCGAGATGGCGTCCTCGCCGCGGCGCACGCGCGCGAGGGAGAAGCGCATCGCCTCGACAGGCTTCATGATGCGAAGGTCGAGTCCGGTGGTATCGTGCTCGGGCAGGTACCTCTCGACCTTCTTGATGAGCTCGCGATCGTGGGCACGGTTCTCGTCCAGCCAGAAGATGGCCGGTGATCCGGTCGCCCTCGCCCTGGACACCGCCAGCGCCACCAAGTTGCGGATGGGGGCATCCTTGACCATGCACATACGGAAGATGTCGCCCTTCTGCACGTGCTGCTGGAGCACAACGGTGCCGGTCTCGTCCACCACGCACACCAGACCGTCCCCGGGAGCCTGGAAGGTCGTGTCGTGGGAGCCGTACTCCTCGGCCTTCTGGGCCATCAGGCCGACGTTGGAGACGTTGCCCATGGTGGCCGGGTCAAACTGGCCGTTCCTCTTGGCGTCCTCCAGAATCTCCGCGTACATGGTCGCGTAGGAGCGGTCCGGGATCATGGCGATGCAGTCCTGCAACTCGTCCTTGGCGTTCCACATCTTGCCGCCGTCGCGGATGACGTTGGGCATGGAGGCGTCGACGATGGTGTCGTTGGGCACGTGCAGGTTGGTGATGCCCCGCCGCGAGTCGACCATGGCCAGGGCGGGTTGCGTCTCCAAGACCCTGGCGATGTCCGCTTCGATCTCCGCGCGTTGGTCCGCCGGCAGGCGCTCCAGCTTGGCGATGATGTCGGCCAGGCCGTTGTTGACGTTGGCGCCGATGGACCTCAGGGTCTCGGCGTGCTTGTCGAGCGCTTCAGCGAAATACACCGCCACGCAGTGGCCGAACATGATGGGATCGGAGATCTTCATCATCGTCGCCTTGAGGTGGAGCGACAACAGCACTCCGTCCCGCTTGGCGGCCGCGATCTGCTCGGCATAGAAAGCGCGCAAGGCGCGTACGTTCATCACTGCGGCGTCGATGACCTCCCCGGCCTGGAGCGCCAGGCCCTCCTTGAGAATCCTGCTGCCGCCAGTCTCATCGATGAAGACGATGCGCACCGTTGCCGGTGCAGTCAGGGTGGTGGAGGTCTCACTACCGTAGAAATCGCCCTCGCGCATGTGGGCCACCCGCGCCTTTGAGCGCGAGGCGGGCCACGGCTTCATCATCTTGTGGGGGTTTGCCTGGGCGAACCTTTTCACCGCCAGCGCCGGGCGTCGATCCGAGTTGCCCTCGCGCAGCACCGGATTGACCGCCGAGCCGAGGCATTTGGCGTACCGCTGTTGCACAGCCCGCTCCGCGTCGTTGCCCGGCTCCTCAGGGTAGTCGGGGATGTCGTACCCCTTGTCCTGCAATTCCTTGATGGCAGCCTGCAACTGCGGGACCGACGCCGAGATGTTGGGCAGCTTGATGATGTTGGCTTCCCGGCGCTTGGTGAGCTCCTCGAGGCGCGCAAGCTCGTCCGGAATCCTCTGCTCTGGCCTCAGCCTCTCGGGGAAACTGGCGATGATCCGACCGGCGAGTGAGATGTCGGCCGTCTCCACCTCGATCCCGGTGCCCCGCGTGAACGCCCGCACGATGGGGAGAAGTGCGTACGTCGCCAGCGCCGGTGCTTCGTCGACCTTTGTCCAGGTGATTGTCGCTGTCGTCATGGCTCGCCTCGTGAAAAAAGGTATTTGCCCAAACTGCGGCACCCGAGTCTAGCGCGTCCCCGCGCCGATGGACAGCGGCCCGCGGCGTTGGCCGCCTAGCCGAGCTGCGCCTGCGCCACTTCAACCAGCTGCTGGGCGGTACCCTGCGCCACCTCGTCGGTGGGAGCCTCAACCATGATGCGCAGCAGCGGCTCGGTACCCGAATAGCGAACGAACACCCGGCCCACATCGCCCAGCGCCTCCTCGGCCCGAGCGACCGCGCGGGCCAACTCCGGCACCTCCGCCACGGGGCGCCGGCGGGACACGCGGACGTTCCGCAACACCTGGGGGAAATGCCTCATGTCGGCGAGTTCTTCCAGGGATCGACGCTGCGCACGGGCGATCGCGAGAACGTGCGCGGCGGTGAGCAGGCCGTCCCCGGTAACCGCGTGATGGGCACAGATGATGTGCCCGGATTGCTCGCCGCCCAGAACCGCTCCTTCCCGCTGCATCGTCTCCCACACCTCGCGGTCTCCCACCGCGCAGCGCACCAGGCGGATGCCGCTGTTCGCCAGCGATACCTCCAGCCCCAGATTCGACATCACGGTCGCCACCACGGTCCGGCCGGGCAACAAGCCGGCTGCGTCGAGGTAGCGCCCCCAGATAAAGAGGATGTCGTCACCGTTGAGAACCCGCCCGGTGTGGGTGACCAGCACCGCTCGGTCGGCATCGCCATCGAAGGCTGCCCCCGCATCGGCGCCGCGGACCGCGACCGCGTGCGCCAGGCCCGCAGGGTGCAGGGCGCCGCACGACGCGTTGATGTTGGCACCGTCGGGGGAGGCGTTGAGTACCTCCACTTCGGCGCCGAGGCGCGAGAAGAACTCGGCGGCCACCGGCGAGGCCGCTCCCTGGGCGGCGTCGACCAGCAGGCGCAGACCGGCCAGCGGTTGCCCCGCCAACCCCTGCGCCAGCGTCGCCAGGTAGCGAGGCCGCAGACCCTCCGCTTCCGGCGGCAGCCACCCATCCCCCCAGGCGCCATCAATCTCCGCCAAACGGTCCTCCAGCGAGGTCTCCTCGGCTACCGGCCATTTCGAGCCGTGCGCGGCAACGAGCTTGATACCGTTGTCCTCGGCCGGATTGTGGGACGCAGAGACAACCACCCCCGCCCCGAACCCGTTGGCGTCGCGCAAGAGATGCGACACCGCCGGGGTGGGCAGCACTCCGGCCCAGACCACCTCACCGCCGGCCGCCGCAAACGCCTGGGCGAACCAGGCGGCGAGCACCGGGGTCGAGGCCCGCGTATCTCCCGCCAACAGCACCCGGGGTGGGAGCGCCTGCTCCTGCAAGTGACGAGCGAGCGCCCATCCCAGGCGCGTGATGGTCTCTCGATCCAGAGGCGCTTCGAACGCCACCCCGCGCATACCGTCCGTGCCAAAAAGCCGACTCAAGGTTTCTCGCCTCCGCTCACTCGCGGACCCGAGGCCACGATCTCGACGGTAACCCTGGCCGCCGGTGGCTGCACAATGCGTACCTGCGGCCCAGGAGCGCGCACGGCAACGCTGGCCTGCACGGCGTCCGTCGCGCCGTCCACGGTCACTGGATCGGTTACGACCCCCTGCAGGGCGGCGAGTTGCTGCCGCGGGCCGCTGACCAGGGCGGTTGGCGGCTGCACCGTCACCGTCCCCACCTCCATCCCATCGGCAGGCTGGCCGGTGACCCTGGGGAGGATGGCCAGGCGCTGCTGGACGACCCGCTCGAGCCGCAAGGCCACGTGGAGAGGAGCGATGGCCACCACCTCGACTCCGTTGGGTGCGATGACGTCGTCGGAGAGAACGGGCAGATCGAGGTCGCCTTCGCCGGCTCCGGAGAGGTCGAGCACCACCCCGGTCTGTGAGGCATCCAGGGAACGCAGCCGGCTCAACGCCCCGCGTACGCGCAGTGACAGCGAGGGCGGCACCTCCGAGGTGATGACCATGTCCTGGGGCACGTTGACCAGGGTGAGCGATGCCTCGACCTGCTTTTCGGAGATGCGCTCGCGGCGCTGAAACGCCGTCCCGTACCACATCAGGCAGGCGAGCGCCAACGCCAACAGGAGCGTCCACGGGTAACGGGGGAGCAGCCTCACTGGCGCCCGCCTCCCTCGCCGAACACCACCAGCTCGACCAGCACGTCGCGCAGCCCACGCCGATCCAGCTCGGTGTGCAGCGCGCCTCCTACCGCCACCGAAATGGCGCCGCGCTCCTCGGAAACCACCACCGCGACGGCGTCCGTCTCCTCGGAGATGCCCAGTGCCGCCCGATGCCGCGAGCCGAAATCCGAGGACAGGTCGGACCGCGTCGACAGCGGGAGAAAACACCCCGCCGCGACGATCCGCCCGCCGCGCACCACGGCGGCGCCGTCATGCAGCGGCGTGCCGGGAGTGAAGAGGTTGACCAGCAGGTCGTAGGAGAGCTGTGCGTCGACAGGGATGCCGGTATCCACGTAGGTGCGCAGTCCCTCGTCGCGTTCGATGACAATGAGGGCTCCGTAGCGCCGCGCCACCAGCGTGTCGCACGCCAGCACCACGTCGTTGATCAACACCTGGCGCGGCGATAACGTCGCCGTCCAGCGCAGCAGCGGAGTCCGGCCGAGGGTGGCGAGGATGTGGCGGATCTCCTGCTGAAAGACCACGACGATGACGAATGGCAGGTAAAAGAGCACCTCGCGCAGGATGGTTGCGAGCGTAATGAGGTCGAGCGCCAGCGAACCGAGATAGGCGCCGGCGAGCACCAGAATACCCCACAGCATCGACACCGCCCGCGTCCCCTTGACGACCGCCAGCAGCAGGTAGAAGACGACGGCGACAAGAGCAATATCAACCAGATCCTTGACCCCGACCTCCACCTGGGTGAGATCGCGCAGGAACTCGACCACCGTGCTCAAGCCGCCCCCCGCAGAGCCGCAAGCGTGACGAGGAACTGCACCGTGGCGGCGACGTCGTGCACGCGCACGATGACCCGTTCAAAGCCCGCAACGGCCACCAGCGCAGCCAGCGAGCCGGGCAGACGGTCCGTCACCTCAGCGCCCGTGAGCGCGCCAATGAAGCTCTTGCGCGAGGCTCCGACGACGATGGGGTGCCCCAGTGCCGCCAGATCTCCGGCGGCGGCCAGCAACCGCAGGTTGCCCTCCACATCCTTGCCGAACCCGATACCCGGGTCGAGGAACACTCGCTGCGGGGGCACCCCTGCCGCGACCGCCGCCGCCGCGCGCTCGCCGAGGAAGGCGTGGACCTCTGCAACAACCTCGGTGTACCTGGTGCTCAGTTGCATGGTGCGGGGTGTCCCGCGCATGTGCATGAGCACCACGCCGGCCTCGGCCGCGGCGACGACCTCCAGCATGGTGGGAGCGCTGCCGGCGGTGACGTCGTTGACCAGATTTGCCCCCGCCGCCAGGGCGGCGGCCGCCACCTCCGGCTTGGAGGTGTCCACCGAGAGCGCCACGCTGTGGTCGCGCCGCCGCACTCCCTCGATCACCGGAAGGACCCTTGCCAGCTCCGTCTCGACGGCGACCTCGGCAGCCCCAGGACGGGTCGACTCTCCCCCCACGTCAAGGATGTCGGCGCCCTCGTCCCGCAGCCGCAGCCCGAAGGCCACGGCCGCCTCCACGCTGGGCAGATGCCCGCCGTCGGAGAACGAGTCCGGGGTCACGTTGACAATCCCCATGACCGCCGGCCGGCGCCTGCGCCACAGCGAGGCAAATCGTTCCTCCAGCACAGCGGCACTTTACTAGAGTCAGCCCGAGACAGCCAAGCCGGGTTGGGGGGAGTACATGGGAAGCGAGCCGAGAATCCTTCTCAGTTTCACGCCATCTGCTTCTGCTATCCTACGCCGGTTGCGCAAGGGAGGTTGCTGAGATGAAACGTCTCGCCGTGGTGCTGGTGGGGGTCGCTGCCGCGGCAACCGCAACGGCGCAAGCACCGGAAGAGGGGGCGCTCAAGCGCTTCACCCTCGCCTACCTCAACCATGCCTACCGGGCGGTGGTCGAGTTGCGCGTCGACCGGCGCGCCGCGACACCGGGCAAGGGATACGCGGCGATCACGGCCATCCGCTCCACCCCGGCCGGACAGACGGAGCAACTCAGCCTCCTTCTTGATCCCGAGACACGCACAGTTGCCGCGGGCCTTGCGTTCCCCCTCAACGTCGCCGACCCGCCGGTGACGCCGGCGACCCTTCCGGCGTTCGCCGAGCGGGTGCTTCCCGGGATGCTCCAGCAGATGTTTGGCGCCCGCATGCGGGTCGCCTGGCCGGCGATCCCCATGCGGCCGTCGGGCGTGGTTCCGCTCGTCGCCCAGATGTCCACTGGGTACGGGAACTCCCCTGTGCCGATAGCCATCAGTGCCGACGCCCGCATGCTCGTGCTGGGAAACACCTGGCCAATGGATCGCGACCCTCGTGAGGTTCGCCGTGACATTCTCAAGGACGCGACGATTCAATGGGATCCGGGGAACTCGTCGGCGCCGCTGCAGCTTGTCGAGTTCTCCGACTACCAGTGCCCGGCCTGCAAGCGGAGCTGGGCCGACGCCAAGAAGGTGCTGGCAAGGATGGGGGACAAGGTGCGCCACGGGCTGGTGAACTATCCCCTCGTGCAGAGCCACCCCTGGGCCCTCCGTGCCTCAGTGGCCGGGGTGTGCGTCGGCCAGCAGAACGAAGCCCTGGTCCTGGAACTCAAGGAAGAGATGTACCGGCTGCAGAGCACCCTCACCCCATCCACCGTGGACGACGCCGCGTTCGCGTTTGTGCTCCAGCGCGGCCTCGACGAGGCGGCATTTCGCGCCTGCTACCTCAAGGACCCGGCGGTAGAGAAGGTGCTGGCTCAGATGGGAACGGCGCAACGAATGGGAGTGCTGGGGACGCCAACCTACTTCGTCAACGGAGAAATGATCGCTCTTGGCGATACCGAGGCGGCCGTGGCGCGCATGAACGCCATCCTCGCCGCCGGCGGTGTGCCCGAGCGGGCCACCTCCGATCCCCGGCGGTAGCCTGGCCCGCGGTCCCGCCGCGGGCGATCGCTGCCGGAACGTCTAGACGCGGTCCCCTTGTAATTGCCGCAAGACTGACTGGGCGATCTCCCTGAAGGCGGATGCTGCCTGCGAGTCGGGTTGGGAAAGGACGATGGGTACGCCGCCGTCGCTGGCCACCACGATCTCCGGATCGATGGGAACGGCGCCGAGAAACGGTACGTCAAGTTGCTGCGCCGTGCGCCGGCCACCGTCCTTCTTGAAGATCTCCGTGCTGTGGCCACACGCCGGGCAGACGAACGCGGACATGTTCTCCACCACCCCCAGCACGGGTACGCTGACCTTGCGGAACATGTTCAAGCCCTTGCGGGCATCGATGAGGGCGACGTCCTGCGGCGTGGTGACGATCACGGCGCCGTCCAGCGGCACCTGCTGGGTGAGGGTGAGCTGGGCGTCGCCGGTCCCGGGGGGGAGATCGACGACCAAGCAATCGAGTTTGCCCCACTCCACGTCTTCCAGGAACTGCTGAATCGCCTTCATCACCATCGGGCCCCGCCAGATGACCGGGGTATCGGGGTCCATCAGGAAACCCAGGGACATGACCCTGATTCCGGCCACCTCCACCGGCATGACCCGTCCCTCCTCGGTCACCCGTGGGGGCTCACTGGCCCCCATCATCATCTGCTGCGAGGGACCGTAGATATCGGCGTCGAGAAGCCCCACCGACAGCCCCTGCTGCGCAAGCGCCAGCGCCAGATTGGCCGCGACGGTGGACTTGCCGACACCGCCCTTACCCGACGCGACCGCTACCTTGAGCTTCACGCCGCCGAGAAGACGGCGTTGCGGCATGGCTTCCTGCGGCCCCTGCACGTGCATCCGTACCTTGACGTCCGTCACGTCCGGGAGAGCCTCTAGGACGCGCCTGGCCTCGGCTTCGATGCGCGGCCCCGCCTCCGGATTGGCGCTGGCGAAGGAGATCTCCACCTGCACCTCGCCTCCCGCCACGGAAATCTCCTTGACGAAGCCGAATGACACGATGTCCCTTGCCAGCCCGGGAAACCTTACCTGCTTGAGCGCCTCACGAACTTGGTCTTGCGCCAACGCCACGTCAACCTCCACGAGTTCTCCATCGTCATGTTGCCCCCGGCGCAGCGCGCGAGGACCGCGTCCTCTAGTGCGCCCAGCCAAGATGGCGTTGCACCGTCTCCGAAGCCATCCCTGGATTCCACGGCGGATCCCACACCACCTGCACACTGACCCGGGGGGCGCCGGTCGCAGCCTTGATCGCCTCCTCCGCATCCCTGGTGATGCGATGCACGAGAGGGCAGCCGCGCGTCGTGAGAGTCAGAAACACGCGCACCGCCTCTGCAGAGTCAACCTCGACACCGTACACGAGGCCCAGCTCCACCACCGAAAACGGCACTTCCGGGTCCATCACCCGATCGAGAGCCCGCCATACGCCTTCTTCCGTCACCATCTCGCTGTATCCTTTCCTCTGCCCACGCGTGCGAGCGTCACACCGCAGGCTGCGCCGCCGCAGGCCGGCGCAGCTCCTCGATCGCCGCGCGCACCCGCTCCATCAGTTCACCCTTGGCGGTCACCCCCAACCCCGCTGTGGCGATCGGCTCACCGAACCGCACCACGATCCTCCCGGGTCGGATCAGGTACGACTTCTTCGGCATCACCCCCCGCGCCCCCTGGATGCCCACCGGGACGATCGGCAGACCGGCCTTCAAGGCGATCAGAAACCCCCCCCTCTGAAATGGCAACAGGCTGCCGTCGGGTGTGCGGGTCTCCTCCGGGAACACAAGCACCGAGCGGCCCGCCCGAATTCGTGCCGCAGCCTCATCGAACGACCTGATGGCCGTACGGCGGTTCTCGCGATCCACCGGGATGAAGCCCATGGCACGCATTGCCCACCCCAGAAAGGGAATGCCGAAGAGAGTCTTTTTCGCGAGAAACCGCACCTGCCCCGGGATGGCCACCAGCA
This sequence comes from Acidobacteriota bacterium, assembly GCA_037444085.1. Classification (GTDB taxonomy): domain Bacteria; phylum Acidobacteriota; class Thermoanaerobaculia; order Thermoanaerobaculales; family Thermoanaerobaculaceae; genus CALEVZ01. The sequence continues at coordinate 12,100 of JBBINC010000069.1, forward strand.
GCGCCGGGATGTCAAGCCACGACTCGTGATTGGACATGAAGACCACCGGGCCGGCTCCAATCCGTGCCGTGCCCTCTGCCCGCAATGGGACAAACGCTGACCAGAGAATGATGCGCGCCCACAGGCGAGCTCCCTTGCGCGTCCAGTCACCCCGAGGGGGCATCAGCCCCACCAGCGTGCCATACGAACCAAGGATCACCGTGTCCACGGCGGTTATGACGGCCGCGAACGCGGTGACGAGGACGCGCAGCGCAAGCACGAGCGGATTGTACCCGACCGCCACGGCTTTCACCGCCTCGCAAGATCGAGGACCGCCCGCCGGATCGCCGGTGGCACTGGCAAGACCGACAGACGCGGCAGCCGCAGCCACTCGAAGCCCGCGAAGACTCCGTTGCCCTTCATCTCCGCCAACGTCACCGGTCGCGCCAGCGGACCTACCGCCTCCAGATCAACCGTCTGCCCCTCTTCGCCCGCCTCCCCGCCGGAGGGATCGCTCACGACCCGCGCCACACCGACGATCGCCCGCTCGCGGCCGGTGTGGTATCGGCGAGCACGCGACCTTCTTCATCACCTCGGAGGACTTCCGCTCCTACGGCGAGAACGCCGACACCTACAGCAATCTCAACTTCTTCGGCGCCGGAGACGTCGAGACGCCCGACCCGTAGAGCGCCGCAGGCTTCGCTTCGACCATCCGCGCCGGCTCCTCGAGCGGCGTGTTCCAGGCTGCCTCCCGCCGCGTGTGGAGCAGATGCGCCGGGGCGGCGCGGCGCGCCGCACGCGGGGAGGCTGCTTGCGGCCCATGTCCCTTGCGCCTCCCACCCACGGGTGTCAGATTCCGCGACGAAGCTCGATGCGTCCTTGCCCGCCCAGCTCGGCCCGGCACCAAAGGCGGTTCGCTCGCCTCGGTGCCTTCTTCGCCGCCGCCGGCTTGGCCGGCTGCGTGACGTCGATGATGCACCCCCTTCGCGTCCCGGACGGGTTCGTCGCCGAGGCCGCCGTCACGCCGATGGTCTTCACCGGGCGCCACGGCGGTTGCGACAATTTCACCGAGTGCACCGACGCGCCTGCTTAGAAGCCCGGCGGCGGGGTTGGCCTCCATCTCACCGGCGGCTACGGCGCCGTCCTGGGCGGCACCGTCGGCCTCATGGGCGGCGCGTACATGTTCGCCCAGGACACCCTCAAGGCGCCCGAGGACACCGGCTTCTACTCCTTCCTCGCCGCCTGGGGCTGGTTCACCGTCCAATTCCCGTGGGCGCTCCTGGGGGTCGGTCCCGAGTTCGGAATCAGCGGCTGGGCCCTCGACGTCGGCGCCGCGGGGCGCCCGTGGGGCGACGAGCTCGAGTGGAGCCCCGAGCTCGGCATCTACGGCCGCCTCGCCCGACCGTGGGAGATCCAGTACAAGGAGCGCAACGGCCAGGTCCCGTCCTGGGAGGTCGGCGTCCGCCTGCAGGTGAGCCTGCGCTTCATCCGGTACGCCTACTACCGCCACACTGCCGGCATCCTAACTTCACGATCTGGGAGACCTCGGTCTACACCGACACCATGCACCTCATCTCGATCGGAGCCACGCTCACCGCCGACAATTTCCACTGACCCTCTCCACCTCGCCGGCCGACCTCTCCCGCTCCCCCGTCCCCTGCTCCCCGCCTCTCCTCGAGCAGGTGCAACTCGAGACCGACAGCGCGATCATCCTGACGGAGTCGTACAAGGTGCTCGACCAGGTGGCGGCCTCGATCCAGGGTCACCCCGAGGTGCTGCTGGTCGAGGTGCAGGGACGCGCGGACGAGCGCAATTCGGACGAATACAACCGCAACCTGACCCGGGACCGCGCCAACGCCGAGCTGCACGTCCGCGACCGGCGAGCTCATCCTGCCGCGGTAGGCGCCGCCGGCTCCGGCCCGCCCGCCGGTGCGGGGCCTTTCGCCGCCTGGCCCGGCGGGGCCTTGGGCACGGGCAGCCAACGGGGGAAGACGAGGATGGTCAGCAGTCCCGCGACGTACATCCACAGGCCGAAGATTGCGGAGGTGAAGAACATCGACGAGTAGAAGTCGCCCATGCGGTCCTGCAGGAGCAGGGCGATGGTCATGGCCAGCGAGGCGTTGCGCAGCCCGCATTCCAGCGCGATGGCGCGCGTCTGGAAGTTGCTGACCCGGACGAGGCGGGCGATGAGACCGGCGGCGAGCATTCCCAGGAAGGTCAGCAGGAAGATCACGGCGTAGAACTTGATCCCGTACCGCGCGGTATCGCCGAACTTGTCCAGGTTGCCCAGCACGCCGACCACGATGAGGAACAGCAGCGCGAAAGCGCCGATGGCGGCAAACACCTTCTCCGCGCGCCTGGCGAAGCGCTCGGCCTTCCAGCGCACGAGCATCCCGACGATCAAGGGCGCGATCACCAGGATCAGCATCTGCTTGAACACCTCCATCGCCGGCAGGTGGAACGCCGGGATGTTCCCGCCGAACAGCGTTAGCAGCAGCGGCGTGGCGCCCAGCGCCAGCACCGTGCAGACGGCCGTCAGCGAGACCGACAACGCGACGTCTCCCTTGCCGAAGTAGGTCATCAGGTTGGACGTCACGCCCCCCGGACTCGAGGCGATGAGAATCAGGCCCAGGAAGATGAACGGGTACTCGTCGTAGTAGCCGACGGCGCGGCCGATGCCCATGGCCACCAGCGGCAGCAGGATGAACTGGCACAAGACCCCGACGATCATCCCCGCCGGCTTCTTGAACACCAGCCCGAAGTCCTTGAGCGTGAGCGTGAGCCCCATGCCGACCATCGTGAGGAACAGGAGCACCACGATGGCGAGGAAGAACAGCCGGTCCAGCAGCAGCCGTTCGGGCGCGGTCTTCAGCCGGAGGAACCGGAACTCGACCCCTTCCACCGTCCTGGACGCCGCCTGCGCCTGGAACGAGACCTTCTGGCCGACGTTGTCTTCCAGCCCGGCGTAGGCCGCACCCCCGCCGCCGTCGGCCGACCCGCCGGCGCCCGGCATGACCAGCACGTACACGTCGCCGGAAAGCTCGCGCACCAGGAAGAAGCTCCGCGCCGCCCGCCCGGCCCCCGCCGCGATGTTCAGCCGCCGAATATTTCCCGAGAACGATGCGTCGCGGGCCGCGCTCCAATCGATGCCCGCCCCCGCGCGGTCCAGAGCGTCGAACAGGACGGCGCCTTCCCCGCCCGTCCGCGCGCGGCCGGAAAAGAACTCGTAGAGCTTCTCGCCCGAAAGCTCCGCCTCGGCGGCGGAGGCCGCCGGCGCCTGCGCCGCAGCGCACACCGGCAGGAGCAGCACGCCGAGCAGTCCGATTATCGCCCCGATCGTCTTCTTGCGCATGGTCCTCCCCTCTCCAGTCCGTGAACGGAACCGAACCCCAGCAGCGGCCTCCTCCCTCCCGGTCGTTCGACGGAACCGGAATTGTCCGACCGACGAGCGGAGCAGGTCGTCCAGCCGTCGCCCCTCGACCCACTCGCGCACGACGACGATGCGATCCTCGTGCGCGTCGACCGCCCGAACCGGGACGGCGTAGCGATGGGTGAATTCCTTCTGTTTGAGCAGATGCCGGCGCACCACGTCCGACAGGCGCCGGTCCTTGGCCATGTCGGCCGAGAGCAGGCGGACGACCAGCCGGTCGTCCTTGCCTTCCTCGCGACCCTCGTAGACCTCGCCGCTCTGGCCCACGCCGATGATGAACGCCTCATCGCCCCTGCGCATGGCGCGCAGGTGCTTGAGGGCCAGGGCGCTGGCCACGCCGTCCCAGACGGCGCGACGCTCGCGGGCCGGGTCTGCGAAGCAGTACTCCGATGGTTCGGTCTTGAGAAGCCAGCCGGCCTCCCAAGTTCGCCAGTTTGGCTC
>JBBINC010000070.1:0-15706 GCA_037444085.1 Acidobacteriota bacterium
GGGGGGCCGGCGAAACCCCCCGAAAAGGAAGACACGGGCACGGGCGGTGGCGGCGGCGTGCCGCGAAACGGGGGTCAGGGTCGGGTTTCGCCACCTTACAGCAGGCGCCAGGTACCGAAGGCGATCAATCCGCCTCCCAGCAGCACGATGGCCACACCCATGAGGCGTACGACGATGCGTTCGCTGCGAGGAGAGAGGAGCACCCGTCCTCGGTGCAAGGCCCACAGCAGTGGGATGTACCAGGCGATGACCCCGGCGATGAGCGCGGCCAGCATCCACGCCAGCCCGGGCGTGCCGTGGGCGCGGGCCACCTCGACGAAGGCCAGGCCGGCTGTCACCCACCAGATCCAGTAGTGCGGGTTGCCCGCCGACACCAGCAGTCCGAGAGCGAAGTGGCCGAGCGCACGGTGAGGTTCGTGCCGCACCCTGGGGCGCACGCCGCGTGCCGGAACGCGCCTCCGCAGGGAGGCAATCCCGCCCCACAGCAACACCAGCCCTCCCACGATCTCCACCAGGGGCAACGCGCCGATGCGACGCAACACCGGGCCAGCCCCGGCGGCCAGGGAAGCGAATAGGGCTGCGTCCAGGGCCGTAGTGCCTGCGAGGAACCACACCGCCGCAGAAATGCGGCGGTCCAGGGCGAGGTGGGTGGCGACGATGGTGATCGGTCCGGGAAGGGCGACGGTGGCCAGGGACACGAAGAACCCAACCGCCACCAGGGCGGGGAATGGCAATGGAAGGGTGAGGCCGTTCACGCTCCCAGCTTGTAGCCAATGGTGCGCAGGAAGGCGATGCGGGCCGCCACATCTTCGGCGGACTCCACGCCTTTCGGCGAAACTCCGTCCACCACCCCGAGGATCGCCCGTCCGCTCTCTCCCTGCGCCACCACCACCTGGGTCGGGTTGGCGGTGGCGCAGAAGATCCGGCACACCTCCGGTACGTTCTTGACGGTGTTGAGGATGGAGACGGGGAAGCCGCCCTCAAGGAAGATGAAGAAGCTGTGGCCGGCGCCGACGGCGAGGGCGTTGCGGGTTGCCAGCTCAACGAGATTCCGGTCGTTGCCGCTGCGGCGTACCAGCGCCGGCCCCGACGCCTCGCAGAAGGCGATGCCGAACTTCATGTGCGGCGCGGTGGTGACGATGGCCTCGTGCAGATCTTCGACCGTCTTGATGAAGTGGGACTGCCCGAGGAGAAAGTTGGTGCTATCGGGTTTCTCCACGGCCACGAACGCGAGTTGCATGGCAACCTCCTTCCAACGGAACTGAAAAGCGTAGCACTACGGCGGGACGGGTCCGGCGAGGGCGACGGCGGTGGAGGCCACGGCGCGGGCGAGCAGCGCCATCAGCTCGGGCGAGGTGATGGCCAGATCGACCTCGGCCGGCAGGTCGGCCTCGGGTGCCGAGGGGGAGAGGAGCGTGGTGCGCAGCACGGCGGCGGCGATGCCGCGGTGCCGGGCGGCGGAGGCACCCGTGTGGGCAGAGGTTTCGCCGTCGCGCAGCCGCATGGTGAGCCCCTGCTCGCGCACTGCGCGCAGGATGGCGGCGTTGACTTGGGGGATGCGGGGTTCGCCCTCGACCGTGATCGTCGCGTGGTTGGGGAACGGCTCAGGGACGCCGACGGCGTCAAGCTCGATCCACGCGGTCACCCGGCCCTGCAGTTCGTCGAGCAGCGCCTGGGCGCCCGCTGCGCCGTGGCGCCCGCCCGCCAGGAACGCCACCACGACGGGAGCGCGGTGTCGCGAGCGGGCAATGGCACCGGCCGCCTCGAGGGCCACGGCCACTCCCGAGGCGTTGTCGTGAGCGCCGAGGGCGTGTGCGTACGAGTCGTCGGTGTGGGCACGGGCGGCGTCCCAGTGCGCCGCCACCACCACCGGCCAGCGTCGCGGATCGGTGCCGGGGAGCTCGACGACGACGTTGGACCAGTCCTGCGTGAGGCGCGTCGGCGTGACGCGAATGAAGCTCTGGCGGCGCGCCGGAAGGCGGCGCTCGGCGGCTTCAGCGAGAATCAGGTCCGGGATGCGCGCCGCTTCCGGCGCCCAGGCGTAGCGCGTGGTCACATGGCCCCCCCCGGTTGTGGGACGGGTGCCTGTGAGTCGGCCCATGACCGCGGACAGGCTGGCGGCGGCGCTCGTCCCGCCATCGGGAAAGCGGGCCGCCAGCGCTCGCCGCAAACCGTCGGTGGCCGACAGGCCAGGGAGCCGAGGGACCCAGCCCAGTCCCCAGTGGAGTCGTACCTGGCGCCGGTCAAAGGTGGGTGACACCGCCGGAAGGGAGAGGACGGCGACCACGACTTCTTCACCGGCCTGTACCGGCGACAGGTCCAGGTGGGCGATTCCGTCGGGCGCGAACGACAGGGGCAGCTCGAGGTCGGGACCGCGGGGGCGCAGGAGCACGGCGCGGCCAACCCAGGCGACCTCGGGCTGGCCCTGCAGCGTCAGCGGCTGCGCCTTTTCGCCGCTCCGCTGCAGGCGAAGATAGGCGGGGGTGCCGGCGGGTACCACGAAGCTGCCGGCTGAGGCGCGCGAGGCGTCCACCTGTACCGCGTCGGGGGCGCGGGGTGGCTGGACGTCCCGCAACGAGAAGCGACCCTGCCCCAGGCCGCGGTCGCCCAGCCATGCCGCCATGGCTGCGTCGGCGAAGAGCGCCGCAGCTCCCTCGCCGACTCCCCTCAGCCGCACCACCTCGTCCAGTGCCGCCATACCCTGCCTCGGGCTCGCGCCCAGGGCGGCCAGCCCGGCCTCGCCGGCTCTCTCGCGCAGGTACTCCAGCGCCAGCAACCAGAGTCCGTGGTCGCGGCGAAAGCCGCTCAGGTCCTCCTGGACAGTGGCTCGGGCGCCCCCCTCCCACAGGAGGCGCGGGCCGGCCAGACCGCACAGGAAGGGGGCGTAGGCGGCGAGGGCACGGCTCCAGGCCGTCTCGGCAGGGTCGCGAGCGAACAGCAGCAACTCGGCGTACGTGCGAGCCAAGGCGGCGAGGTTGTCGCTGCGCCGGTTGCCGGTGAAGCCCATGTCGGTGTAGAGGATTTCCGCCTCGTTGGAGTGAAACCCGTAGCTGCGGGCGCGCTCGAGGGAAAGCTGATTGAACCGCCAGAAGCGGGCGTACTCCCCGGCCAGGCGGGTGACCAGCACGATGACGGCGCCGTTGCCGTCGACGTCAGGTGGCTGGCCGAAGACCGCTGAGAGGCGCGGGTGGATGACGCCGTCGAATGCGGCGATCACCTCGTCGGCCCAAGCAGGGTCGAGCTCGGCGCCAGGCAGGTACCCCTCCTCACGATAGACGAGGAGGTTGGTCCCGGAAGCGACGAGCGAAGCGCGCACGAGCACCTCGATGGGATGCCCGCCGACGCCCGGGCCGGGGCGCCAGAACTCCCGTTGTGGGGGGGCAGAGGCCGCTTGCAGGGGAAGCAACGCGAGCACTCCCCACGCCAGCCATGGTGTCCATCGTGGCGGTGCGAGGCGTTGTACCCGCATGAGCACGTGCAAGAGTAACACGCTGGCCGCGGTGCTAGAATCGCCGGCGCATGAAGCTCGCCATGCTGGCAGCAATGTGGTACCTGGCCGTGGCCGCGGCGGGAGTGGCCACCTGGGGAGCGCTGCGGCGCATGGGCATCGGCGCTGGCGCGAGCTGGGCGGTCGCCCGCCTGGCGGGATGGGTCGGGGCGGGATTTCTCGCCTGGTTGGCGGGCGTGGCCGGCGTGGCGCAGTGGTGGTGGGTGGCGTTGGCGGTTCTGCCGGCACTGGCGCTGGTGGGGTGGCGCTCGTGGCGGGGCGCGGCGCCGGCAAGTCTGGCCGACGTGGAACTGGTGGGCGTGGCCGCCTTCGTGATGCTGGCCTGGCTGCGCGTGCCGTTGATGGCCATTTCCGGCACCGAGAAGCCCATGGATCTCGCCATCCTGGCGACGCTGATGCGGCCGGGAGGATTCCCGCCGGCCGACCCTTGGCTGGCGGGAGAGGCGTTGCCGTACTACTACTGGGGCTTTGTGCCATGGGTCGCGCCAGCCAAGTTGCTCGGACTGGCGCCCGACGTGCTCTACAACCTGCTCGTTCCCACCCTCGCCGCGGTCGCCGCGCAGGTCGCGTGGGCGCTGGCCCGCAGCCTCGGGGGTAGCCGCCGAAGCGCCGGTCTGGCGTCGTTCCTGGTGGTGTTCGCAGGCACGCCGGACGGTTGGCGGCAGTGGCTGGGGGGCACCAGGTTTGTTGACCTGGATCTCTGGGCCTCCAGCCGGCAGATTCCGGGGACGATCACCGAGTTTCCGCTGTTCACCTTTCACCTGGGCGATCTCCACCCCCACCTGCTGGCGACGCCCCTGGTGCTACTCGCCCTGTTTCTGGCGCGCAGCTGGGCGTGCACCGGTGTTCGGGCAGGCTTCGCCGTGCCGCTGGTGGCGGTGGCCTACGGGGCTGCGGCCGCCGCCAACCCCTGGTGCGCGCTGCCCACGGGAGTTGCCGTGCTGCTGCTCGTGGTGGCGCGTGACGAGGGGTTCGTGGATCCCCGCCGCCTGCGTGACGGGCTGCGCGTGTGGCTGCAGGTGGCCGCGGCGGGGGCGTTAGGATGGGTGCTCTTTGCACCGTTCTGGGTGCACTTCTCGCCCCCCGCCACGGGTTTCGCGTGGGTGCCGCGGGGCACGCGCTGGGATCACGCGCTGCTCTTCCTTGGTGCCGTGCTGCTGCCCCCGGCGATGGTGTCCTGGGAGGTCGTACGGCGCTGGGGCTCGTTCGCCGCCGCTCGGCGACAGTTGGCGGCGGCCTCCTGGCTCGCGGCCATGACCGTGGTCGCGGCCGTGACGGGCAAGCCCTTGCTGGCGCTGGGTCTGGGCATCGCCGTCGCGCTCCTGGCCACCTCCATGCGGGGGGCGAGACGCCGGGGAAGGCCGGTGTGGGCGCTCACAGCGGTGGCGGCTCTCTTGCTGGTGACCATGGAGGTGGTGTACTTCAAGGACCCGTACGGGGCCGAATTCTTCCGCATGAACACGGTGTTCAAGGCGTCGCACCAGGCGTTCACGCTGCTGGCGGTGGTTGCGCCGGTGCTGCTGGGCTGGCTGCGGCGGCGCCGCCAGGCGCGGGCCGTGGCCGCCGCGGCGCTGGTGGTCGCTGCCGGGCTGCCACACCTCGGGGTGCTGGCGTGGCGCTCCGGCCCGGCTTTGCCGCCGGAGTGGAGCGGACTCACCTGGATGGCGCCGGGCGAACGGGACGCGGCGGCCTGGCTGCACCGCCAGAGCGGGCCTGGTGTGTCGCTGGTGGAAGCGGTGGGCGACGCCTACTCCGACGCGGCGCGTCTGTCGTCGGCGTCGGGGGTTCCGGCGGCACTGGGGTGGGAGAATCATCAGCTCGTCTGGCGGGGCGACCAGGTGCGCCCCGAGACCGAGCGCCGCAAGCGGCTCATCGAGGCGGTCTACGGCTCGGGAGACGAGGTGGCGGTGAGGGCCGCGGCGCGCGAGCTGGGTGCTCGATTCGTCGCCGTGGGTAGCAAGGAACGCCAGGCCTACGCGCCAGCGGGGATCGAGGCGGTGCGCCGGGCGGGGCGCACGGCGTTCGCCGCCGGGGAGATAGAGATCGTCGAAATCCATGACTGACCAGAAGAAGTGGCTGGTTCTGGTCGTCCTCTGGGGGGCGGTGCTGCGTCTTTCGGGGGTGGCCTGGGACGGATTCACCTACCAGCACCCCGACGAGCGTTTCATCCTCATGGAGGCGCTCAAGCTCGAAGCGCCGGCGTCTCTGACCGAAGCGATTGATCCCTGGCGTACCCCTGCCAACCCCAATAACCGTGGCACCGGCTTTTTCGTCTACGGCGCCCTGCCGCTGCAGCTCATCCGCGCTGCCACCGCGCCGTTCGGCATCGCCCAGCTGGGTGATCTGCTCCCCGCTGCAAGGCTTTTGACCATCTTCTTGGACGTGACCGGCATGTTGCTGCTCATGGGGCTGGCGCGGCGGCTTGCGGGGGCGCGCGGGGCGTTGCTTGCCGGGGTGCTGTATGGAAGTACGCCGTTGCTCGTCCAGCAGTCCCGCTTCGCCACCGTGGACGTGTGGGGTACGACGCTGGTGGTGGCGGCGGCGTGGGAGGTGGTGGGACGGCCGGTGACGCTGGCGCGAGTGCTGCGCGCCGGGGTGTGGGTGGGGCTGGCGGCGGCGTGCAAGCCGAACCTCGCGGTGGCGTTGGTGCTACCGCTGGTAGCCATCGCTGTCGCCGCCGCGCGGCGCACAGGGGAGCCGGTGGCTGTTGCGGGGTGGGGCCTGGCGGCCACGGCGCTTTTGGGGGTGGCTGCCCTGACGGCGGTCAAGATCGCGGACCCCGGGCTGTTCGACGGCGTGCTGTCGCTGCAACCGAACCCTCGCCGCCTGGCGGCGCTGCAGCAGCTGGCCGGGTATTTCGCTGGTGGCGGCCAGTACCCTCCCAACCTGCAGTGGGCCGACCGCCTGCCAGTGCTCGAGCCGCTGGCCAATCTGCTCATCTGGGGGACCGGACCGCTGTTCGGGGCGGTGATGGTGATGGGAGTCGGGCGGGTGGCGGCGCGGGCGTTGCTGGGTGAAACGCGCTGGTGGCCGGTCGTTGCCTTCATGGTTCCCGGGCTGGCGTGGCCGCTGACTCGGTTTGTCTCCTCGGTTCGCCATCTGGAACCGGTGCTTCCCCTTGCCGTGCTGGCCGGGGCGTGGTGGCTGGCGCGCCGGCGGCGGTGGGTGCGGGCGGTGGTGGTGTCGGGCACGATGGTGTGGGGCCTGGGGTGGGCTTCCATCGGCTGGGGCGAGCACACCCGCGTGGAGGCGAGTCGCTGGTTGGCCGAGAACCTGCCGGCGGGCGCGGTGGTCACCGCCGAGTACTGGGATGACGCCATGCCCCTGGGGCGCGGCCACGACTTCAAGCAGGTGACGATGCGGGTGTTCGATCCGGATACGCCCGCCAAGCGGGAGGCCATGCTGGCGGTGCTGGAGCTGGCGGACGCCGTGGTGCTCGCCAGCCAGCGCGGAGTCGGGTCGATCTGCCGGGTGCCGGACGCGTACCCGATGACCTCGGAGTACTACCACCTGCTGTTTTCGGGGGCGCTGGGTTTTCGTCCGGCGGCGTCGTTCGCGCGGCGGCTGGGGCCGCTGTCGACGCTGGGGGCGGAGGAGAGTCTGTCGGTCTACGACCATCCGCCGGTGTGGATATTCGTGAAGACGGCTGCCTATTCGCCGGCTCTGGCCCGGACGCTGCTGGAACGCGTGCCGCTTCCGGCCTCGGCGCGCTGGCAAACCGGTGAACTTCAGGCGCGGGGTATCCCCCCGTACCGCGAGCGCTGGCATGAGCGAGGCTCGCTGCCCCGGACGTTGGGCGGATCGGCGACGGCCATGGTGGCTGCGCTGCTTTTCTGGGTGGCGGCGATCGAGGTGCTCGGGCTCGGCGCCGGGCGGCTTCTGCGGCTGCTGGCTCCTTCGGCGCCCGATCTGGGGTGGGGCGTGGCGCGCTGGCTCGGGATGGCCCTCGCCGGGTTGGGGTGGCTTTGGTGCGGGTGGGCAGAGGTGCCCGGCTGGAACCGGTGGCTGCCCGCCCTGGCGCTGGGCGTGGCGCTGCCGTGGGCGATGGCCGAGGGGCGGCGGGTGTGGCGTGACGCTGCCTGGCGGGCCAACACCGCGGTGGTGTGGGGGGTGTTCACGATTTTCCTGCTGGTACGCATCGCCAACCCTGAAATCCACTGGGGCGAGAAGCCCATGGACTCGGCGTTGCTGCACGGGGTGCTGCGCAGCGAAGCCCTCCCACCGGTCGATCCGTGGTTTGCCGGCTCATCACTGAACTACTACTTCTTCGGGCTGCTGCCGCACGCTTTCCTCATCCGGGCCCTGGGAATCGAGCCTGGGGTTGCGTACAACCTCATCGCCGCCACCGTGCCCGCTCTCACGGCCGGCGCCGCCTGCTCGTTGGGGTGGTTGCTGGCCGGCCGTGTCGCGGGCGGGCTCCTGGCAGTGGTGACAGTGCCGCTGGCCGGCACGGCGGCGGCGTTGGTGCGCCCGCGGGAGCTCCTGCTGCATCCCTCCTTTGCAGGTTTCTGGGCATCCTCACGGGTGATTCCCGACACCATCAACGAGTTTCCCGTGTGGACGGCGCTGTTCGGCGACCTCCACGCCCACTTCCTGGCCTTTCCCGGCTTCCTCGCCGCCGTCTGGGCGGCGAGCCTGGTGGCCACCGGCCGGCTGCGGGGGCGTTGGGCCGTGCTGGCTGTGGGTGGTACGGTGGGCGTGCAGGCCATGAGCAACACGTGGGAGCTGCCGGGGCTTCTCGGCATGGGGCTGCTCGCCAGCCTGGCGCTGGGGGCGGCGGTGTCGGGCCGGAGGTTGCTGATTCGACTGCGCTTCCTTCTGGGTGCGGCAGGGGTGGCGTTGATCGTGTCGTTGCCGTACTGGCTTTCGGTGCGGCCGGCGCCGGGCAGCGCGCGCTGGACCGTCGCCTCGGCGGTGCAGCCGGCGCAGTTGGCGGAGCTGTTCGGCGTCACCGGCGCCCTCCTGCTGGTGGCGGCGGCGGCATCGCTGATGGGCGCGCCCCGCAGTGGTCACCGGCGGTGGGCCTGGTTGCTGGTTGCCGGTGGCGTGGCGGCGGTGGCGGCGCCCCTGCTGGTGACCGTCGGCGACCGCATGAACACGGTCTTCAAGCTGCACCTGCAGGCGCACCTGCTGCTCGGGGTGAGCCTCGCCGGCATTCTGGGAGGCGCGGTGCCGGGACTGCGCGGCTGGCGTCGTGCCGCCTGCGCGGCAGGAGTCACCTTGGCGCTGGGGGTTGGCCTGCTGACCGCCGGCGGATGTGCGATGTCGCTTCTCTCCGCCCGCCGCGTCATCGGGCCCCGCCCCACCCTGGACGGGGCGGCGTATTTGGCCGTGTCGGCGCCAGGCCGGCGGGAGGTACTTGCGGCGCTGGCCGCGTTGCCGTACGGTGCCACCGTGTACGAACCTGCAGGGCCGCCCTACTCCGAATCGCTGTGGGTGCCCATGTTCACGGGGCTGCCGGTGCCAGCCGGCTGGCGCTACCACCTGTGGCAGCGGCGGCACGCCTTCGCCGAGATCGACCTGCGCTTGCGGGACATGGGTGAACTTAGGGACGGGACGGATCAGCCGGTGGTCCGGGCGCTGGTGCGGAGATACCGCATGAGTGCGGCCGTGTCTTGGGCAGGGGACGAGCCTGCACTGGTGCGCGCGCCGGGGTGGCGGGAGTTGACCCGCCGGGGGGCGTCGGCGGCATGGCATCAGCAAGGGGAGCCGCAGCGGCGGGATGGGGGAGGTCATTGATGAGGCTCGGCGCTTGGGGGCGGAGGCGGGTCCGCGGGCGCACGGCCGCGACGCGGCGGGGATGCGGGAGGAGAGTGCGATGACGCGGCGGGAGAAGGCGTCCTGGCTTGCCCTTCTGCTGCTAGCCCTGCTGTTGCGCGTGTGGGATCTGGGAGGGCGACCGCCCCATCACGATGAGGCGGTGCATGGTCACTTCGCCCACGAACTGCTGGTGCAGGGCAGCTACCGCTACGACCCCACCTATCACGGGCCGCTGCTGTTCTTCCTCACCGCCGGCATCTTCGGCCTGTTGGGGGAGAACCTCATCACGGTGCGGCTGTACCCGGTGTTGACCGGCGTGCTCCTGGCGGGGTTGCCGTTCTTTCTGCGCCGTCGCCTCGGCGCCCGCGCCGCACTGTGGTGCGGGGTGCTGCTGGCGGTCTCGCCCTCATTTCTGTATTACTCGCGTTTCGCCCGCAACGACGTGCCGGTAAGTCTTTTCACCGCCGGCGCGGCGGTCCTGTTTCTGTCGCTGCGCCGGGGAAGCTGGCGGGTGCTGCCCTGGGCGGGCGCGATGCTGGCGCTGCACGCCATCTCCAAGGAGACCTTCTACGTCCTTCTGCCGCTGCTGGCCGTGGGAGCGTTCGGGGTCCTGTTGCGGCTGCGCCTGGCGGTGGCTTTTCGCCGCGCGGTGGCGTGGCTGGAACGGTACGCGGCGGCGGCGGCCAGCTCCGTGTTGGTGTTCGTCATCATCACCCTCACCGCCTACACGGTGTTCTTCATTCACCCCGAGGACGTTGCCTTCCCGTTCAAGGCTTTCCAGTACTGGCACAACCAGCACAGCATCCAGCGCGTCGGGGGGCCCTGGTTTTACTACCTGCCGCGCCTCGCCCTGTACGAATTCTTGATTCTCGGGGCGGCGTTGGTGTGGGCGGTGCGCCGGCGGGGGCGGATGCACAGCCTGGAGGTCTTCTGCCTGTGGTGGGGCTTGTCCGCGCTGGGGATGTACGCCTACCTCGGGGAGAAGGTGCCATGGCTCATCGTGCATCAACTGTTGCCGTTCGTTCCGCTGGCGGGTATGCAGTTGGCGCGCACATTCTCGCCGCGCGGCCGGCCGTGGTCGCGGGCCGTGGCCTGCGCCGGCCTGGCGGCCACCGCGTGGTCGGCAGTGGCCGTGACCTACCTGTACCCGGCTACCACCACATCCAGCGAGCGGGCGGAGCTTCTGGTGTTCGTCCAGAGCACCCCGGAGGCGGGTGCGCTGGCCAGGGAGGGGATGGCGTTGGCCGCCTCCGGCGAGAACCCGGCGGGGGCGGTGGCGGGTGAAGCGACCTGGCCACTGGCCTGGCAGTGGCTTGGGGTGCCGGTGTACTGGGATATCCCCAAGGCGGGGATGAGGCCGCCGTTGGTGGTGTGCGACCCGGACAAGCAGGAAGCGGCGGAGGCCAATCTCGGGCCGGGATACCGGGCCGAGCGGATTCCGCTGCGCGGGTGGTGGGTGGAGGAGTGGGGGCGGGCCACGCCGGCAAACGTGCTCCGGTGGTTTTTCACCCGCAAGGTCTGGTCGCCGGTGGGGGCGAGTGATGTGGTGGTGTTGCGCCGCAACGGCTGGGAGGCCGCCGATGGCCCGTGAGCTCTCAGTCGTCGTGCCGGTCTTCAACGAGCAGGAGAACATCCCGGAGCTCTACCGCCGCCTGGTGGCGGTGCTCGAGCCGAGCGTGACGTCGTTCGAAATCGTCTTTGTTGACGACGGCTCCCGGGACGCCACCTGGATGCTGGTGCAGGAGTTGGCGGCCGCGGATGGGCGGGTTCGCGGCCTGCGCTTCTCTCGCAACTTTGGCCACCAGATGGCCTTCGCCGCCGGCCTGGATCACGCCCGGGGGACGGCTGTGGTGATCATGGACGCCGACCTGCAGGATCCGCCCGAGGTCGTCCCCGACCTCCTCGCCCGTTGGCGGGAGGGGTACGAGGTGGTGTACGCCGTGCGGCGGGCGCGGCACGGGGAGAGCGCGTTCAAGCTCTTCACGGCGAAGCTCTTCTACCGGTTGCTCAAGCGCATCACGCCGGTGGACATCCCCCTGGATACGGGCGATTTCCGGCTCATGGACCGGCGCGCAGTGGAGGCATTTCGCCGTCTGGGCGAACGCCACCGCTTCACCCGCGGCCTGGTGGCGTGGCTGGGGTTTCGCCAGACGGGCGTCCTCTACGATCGGGCGGCACGCCACGCTGGCGACACCAAGTATCCGCTGCGCAAGATGATACGCTTCGCGGTGGATGCCATCACCTCGTTTTCCCAGGTGCCGCTGCAACTCGCCACCTGGGTGGGGTTCGTCGTCTCCACCCTGGCGTTCGCCTATATCATCGTGGTGCTGTCGCTGAAGGTGGTGGGCATCTCCTGGCCGGGGTACACGTCACTGATGGCGGCGATTCTGTTCCTGGGTGGGGTGCAGCTCGTGATGATCGGCCTGCTCGGAGAGTACCTGGGCCGTGTCTACGACGAGGTGAAGCACCGGCCACTGTACCTGATCCAGGACGAGGTTGGAGGGGCCGCCGCGGGCGAGGGTGCCTGAACCTCGCCTGGCGCTCGTCGGGCCGTCGTGGCCCTTTCGCGGGGGGATCGCCCGCACGACCACGGAACTGGCTGCCGCCCTCGGTGAACGTGGGACGCTGGCCGCGTTCTTGACCCCGCGAAGGCAGTACCCTCGCTGGCTGTATCCCGGAGGCGGCGACCGCGACCCGGCCGCCTGTCCGCGCCTCGGTGTGGCGCAACCCTGCTTCGCGGCGCTCGAGCCGTGGACGTGGAGGCAGGTTCTGCGCCGCCTTCACGCCGCCGCGCCGGAGGCGCTGCTGCTTCCTTACTGGACCTGGGCATGGGCGCCCCTGCATCTGGCGCTTGTGTGGCGGGCCGGGGTTCCCGCTGTGGCGGTGGTGCACAACGCCGCCGACCATGACGCCGGGTGGGCCCAGCGTCGCGCCGCCCGCGCGGTTCTACACCGCTGCCGCGGTTTTCTGTGCCATGCCGGCGAGGTGGCGGAGACGCTTGGCCGAGACTTTCCGGGGCGCCCGCTGGCCGTGCACCCCCTGCCGGCCGTTGCCGGCCTTCGCGGAGACCGAGTCGCGGCGCGGCGCCATCTGGGTGTGCCGGAAGAGGCCACGGCGGTCCTGTGTTTCGGGCTGATCCGGCCCTACAAGGGGGTGGAGGTTCTTCTGGACGCGCTGCACCTGCTCCCTGAGGATTCGCCGCTGATGGTGCTGCTGGCCGGAGAGCCGTGGGGTGAGGCGGGGGCGGTGATTGGCGAGCGGCTCCGCGCCCCGATCCTCGCCAGGCGTGTCCGTGCTCACCTCGGGTGGGTGGCGGAGGAGGAGGTGGCGTGGTGGGCGGCAGCGGCGGACGCGGCCGTGCTGCCATACCGGCGCGCCACCGGTTCGGCGGTGGCGGCGCTGATGCTGGGGTACGGCCTGCCGCTGGTGGCGAGCCGTGTGGGGGGGCTGGCCGAGGTGGTGGACGATGGACACAACGGCCTGCTGGTGCCTCCCGCCGACGCCCCGGCGCTGGCGTCCGCGCTGCAGCGTCTGCTGGACGCCGCGGAGCTGGCCCGTTTGGCGGCAGGAGCGCGGGCCAGCGCGACGCGGTGGAGCTGGGAGTCGTACGCCGCGGCGATCGAGGGAGTGGCCCGCGCGGCGCTTACGAGCGTGGCGGGGCGGGAGGAAGCCACCACACCACCCGGCCGATGATCGTGCTGGACAATGCGTCGCCCGTTCTGAGACGGATCGCCCGGGGCAGGTGGGCGGGGTTGTCGGAGAGCAGGATGAGCACGCGCGCGGCGCTGTCGAGCACCACACGCTTGACCGTGCACCCCGCCTCACCGCCCATTTCCTCGCGTACCGCGTAGATGGCGCGGGGCAACACCCGGCGCACCGGGGTCCGGTCGACGAGAACGGTTGCCCCCGGCGGGATGGTCTCGGCCATGGAGTCCTGGTCGGGACCAAGGCGTACCAGGACGGCGTGCCGGGGGTCGACCCCGAGGGTCCGCAGCAGCGGTCTGGGCAGCACCTCCAGCCGCTCCACGTGGTCGGTGAGGAACGCCGGCGGACCGGCGGCGATGGTGTCACTCACCAGCGGCACCAAGACCAGGTCGGTGGCCGGGGGGGCGTGCTCCTGGCCGAGCAGTTCGGCAATTGGAGTGGCCAGCGCTGCCGCCACCCTCCTCAGGGTGGCAACGGTGGGGGTGGACTCGCCCCGCTCGATCTGCGCCACGAAGTTGCGCGACAGGCCGGCGCCGGAAGCCAGCCTCTCCTGGGACCAGCCCCTCTGCCAACGCAGTTCGCGGATTCTCGAGCCCAGCTCGGAGGTGCTCATGCGACTCCTATCCTTGTCAGGCTAGCACGACAGGAGGTTCCTGTCCAACTATGGTGGCCCATCTCCGGGCGCCTGCCGCCGCACCCAGATGATGTCCCGCACGATATCGAGGCGCCGCTGCGAGGGGTGGACGAGCAGCACCGGGCGGTACCTCTCGGACAGTTCGGGAACCTCGGCGGCCAGGTCCGCGGCCGCAGCGTGGAGCGCCGCCAGATCATCGGTCTGGGGTACGGGCCGCCCCGGTACGATCACCGCGCAACCGTGTTCAACCGCCTCCGGCAATCCCCACAGAGTGTGCCCGGGGGTGACGCCGCCACTGCGTCGGACGAGAGTGTTCAGGCCGTACAGATCGAAGGCGGGCAGCCGGCTGGCGTAGGGGACTGCGCCGGCCGGGCCGACGGCGAGGCACGTTCCGGCCGGGAGTTGCCGCCCCAGGCGCTCGCCCAGGGCTTCCCACCAGCGGCATTGCAGGCGGTGGGTGGTCATGGCCCGCCACAGATCGCCGGGCCGGCCCGCACCTGGGTGCTCCAGCGGTGCGAGCCGCCAGGCTGCGGCGGAGATGAGCAGTCCGGCCACCGCGAGGCGCATCCGCCTGGGAGCCAGGGCCAGGGCGGCCGCCAGCAGCACCAGCACGGGCATCAGGTAGCGGCTGCCGGGCATCCAGTCGCCGCCCCGGGCCACCACCAGCGCCGTCCAGCCGGCGACCGGCACGAGTACGGGGAGGAGCAGGTGTCGCCGCTGCCACAGGACGGGTAGGAGCAGCAGCAGCGGCCAGGACTCCAGGAGCGCTGCCGCCAGGTAACGGGCGCCGGCCGCCGGGCCGGCGGGAGCGGTGACGCCCTTGACCAGAGCGGCGTGGGGGATGGGGCTGCCGTAATAGAGGAAACGGGCGCCGGCCATGACGGCCAGGACGGCTCCCGCCGCCGCCAGGGCTGTCCGTCCAGCGCCGGGAAGACGCCGCCAGGTGGGCAGGGCAAGGGCTGCGAGGACGAGCACCTCCGGGCGCACGGCGGCGCCCAGGGCGGCTCCGGCGGCGGCGACGCCGGCGCGGGAGGCGGCGATCCCGGCAGCCAGCAGCCACAGCGCCAGTGCCCAGGAAGCGGTCTCCAGGCCGCTGGCGGCGTACATCGCCGGGGTGGCCAGCGCCGCCCAGGCGACTGCCACGGGGACGGCGGCTTGAGGAGCGAGCCGCGCGGCGGCGGCGCCGGCGGCTGCAACGGCCGCGGGGGCGAGGAGCAGGGAGAGAAGGCGGGCAGCGATACCGGCCGGCAGGCCGGTGAGTCGGCTGGCGGCCGCCACGATGGCCATCCAGGCGCCGCCCGAGGCCCCCTCCAGGCGTTCGCCGGGGTTGAACACCGGACCATCGCCTCCGGCCCAGTGGGCGGCGTAGCGGAACTGGATGTAGGCGTCGTCCACCAGTCCGTCACAGGCGATGGCCAGGGCCGTCGCCCCCAGGGCGGCCAGAGCAACGGCGAGCGAGTGGCGATGGGAGCTGCGGCGAGCCAGCAGCAAGGCGAGTCCAAGCAGCAGCAGGGCCGCCCCCCACCACGGCCAGTGGGGGTGGAGGGGGCCGAGCAGGGAGGCCACCGGGGCGTGGGCGTCCACCCAGGCAGGCGGAATGGCCGCGTGCTCCATGGGCGCACCGTAGCACGACGGAGTGATTGACAATGATAGAGGTCACTGTTAAGATGAGTCGTGATCACCATAGTTCTCATTTCGAGAGAGAGGTGGTGAAGGAAAAAATGGCTGCTGCCGCGCCAATGCCCGGTTCCTCGCAGCCCGTTGCCGAGCTGCTGCGGCGCTTGCGGGAAGACACGCGGCGGTGGGCGCGCCGGGAGTTGGAGCGCCCGCGACTGGATGCGGGGGTGGAGGAGCTGAATCGGCTCCTTGCGGGCGGCTGGCCCCTGGGGAAGGTGGGGGAGCTGGTGGGGCCAGACTCGTCGGGGCGCACCAGGGCGGCCATGGCCGCGGTGGCGGCGGCGACGCGGCGCGGCGAGGTGACGGCGTGGATCGACGCGGCGGACGCCTTCGACCCGGCCTCGGCGGGTGTCACCGGGGTCGATCTGCAGCGGGTGCTGTGGGTGCGGGTGAGCGGGGTGGACGGGGCGGTGCGGGCGGCC